>JADKDV010000004.1:626147-939221 GCA_016718315.1 Candidatus Obscuribacter sp.
ATAATAGTAAGCATTTCAAGAATAGATGCGAGGAGAACTAGATGTGGTTACTGTGCGTCTTGTGTCATGTGGAAGTTTGACTGTTACTCTACTAACGAGAACAGACAAGAGACTTCCAAGTGCAGAAGGGAGCCAGCAAGATGCCAGCTCCCAACCTGTTTCTCCTATAAAGTTGAGCTGTGGTGTGCTCACTTGTGGCTACTACTGCTGACTAGCGAACAGGTGGCTTCCTCATAATCTCCTGCCTTAACTCTGTCAGCAAGAGCGCGTATCTCTGTGGCAATCTCCTCGCTTGCCTCCTCTAGCGCGAAGTGTCCCGCATTCAAAAATTTGACCATGGCGTTTGGATTGTCTTTTGAGTAGGCAAGTGCGCCTTCCTTAGTGAAGAATGGATCGTTTTCGCCCCATATCACTAGCATTGGTGGCTTGTGATCTCGCAAATACCGCTGCCACTCTGGATACTTCTCGGGGTTAGTCCTGTAATCGTAGAAAAGCTCTAACTGAATCAGGTCATTGCCCGGTCGGTCCAAGAATGCTTGGTCCAATACATAAGCGTCTGGGCTAATTTTCTCTGGCTGCGAAGCACCATGCATGTATTGAAACACCGTCGTTTCTTTTTTGAGAAAATTACGAACACTTTCTTCTTTACCTGGTCTGTCCTGCCAATATTGAGTGAGTGGTTCCAGTGATGGTGCGATGCCCTCTAGATGTGCAATTGCGTTTTGGACAACTATTGCTCGAACTAATTCCGGCCGGCGCTCTGCAATACGAAAGCCTATCGGTCCACCGTAATCTTGCACGAATAGCGATACTTTTGTTATGCCGAGCGTATCTAACAACACTTCAATTAGTTTAGAGATATTATCGAAGGTGTAGGTAAACTCGCTCGGACTAGGCGAATCACTATGCCCAAAGCCCGGATAATCGGGAGCAATAATGTGAAAACGATCCTCAAGTAGTGGGATTAGGTTTCGAAACATGTGCGATGACGAAGGCCATCCATGCAGCATAAGAATAGTCGGGGCGTTTGCAGGGCCGGCTTCACGGTAGAAGATGTTCACCCCCTCGATGTTTATTGTCTTGTGTCTTACGGTGTCCATTGTTCTAATTCCTTTGCGTTCTTAGCGTGTGTATTTAATTATTAGGCTATGAGCGGGTCAGCGAGCGCAGGGTGTTTTTGCATTTGCTTCACGTAGTTCAATAAAGCCGTGACTCTATTGTTCTCGCCTTTTGCTTTGACACTGTTTACGATCTCTTGCTCGCTAAGACCCACCATCTGCCCCAAAGTAGAGTGAGCTGCCAGGCAGTAATCGCAGTTATTTTGGCCAGCAACAAGTAATGCGATTTGCTCGCGCTCCTTGGCGGTCAACTTGCTTGCCTTGAGAGCTCTCGAAAATGAGAGCAGTCCTTCAATAACAGCTGGAGACTGAGCCGCCACCTTGAACAGGTTTGGTACTGTTCCCAAGGACTTTTGGACAGCAGACAGAAGATCTTTGGTCTTGCCTGTAGCTTGCTCTGCGTCGATAGGTTGAATTCTAGACATTGTACTTACCTCTTTACCCTTTTGGTTAGTAAAAACCGAACGTTCGGTCCATAAATCGAGGATATCAAATTGCATCTTCTCTGTCAACCGCAATTTGCTTTCTGACTAAGGTTATCTAGGAGAGCCTGAGGGCAAGGTCTCGGCAAAGCCGTGCGACTGCTGCGGGGGCTGAATTCATCAGGGCACGAAATCTCCAAAGCTCTGTTGTGCAGTTGTGGTTTCTTGGCGAGCTGTGCGTATGAAGCGTGGCTCAGTCCGAAGTTTTACTGAACATTTGGATTTACTTCAGGTAATGATAGTGGCTCGATAGCGGTTTTGATGTCTTTCTAAGCGTGTTGTTGACAGTTAACCGAATGTTCGGTACATTATTGGTGTATTTGCTTTGGGAAATTGCACCATGGAAAAAGTTGAACTGATACCTGAACTATTAGAGCTTTTTCGGGAGCATGGCTATGAAGGCGTTTCCATAGCACATGTGTCCAAAGCTACTGGGCTCGGTAAATCAAGCCTTTATCATCACTTTCCAGAAGGCAAAGAACAGATGGCTAAGGAAGTGCTTGAGTATATTCACTCCGCAGTCGACCAGTATTTTGTCTTGCCTCTTAAAGCCGAGGGCGAGCCTCTGGAGAAGCTTGCGCAAATGGCGCAGGTCGTTGAAACCTTTTATGACTGCGGGCGGAAGGGCTGTCTAGTCGATGGGCTAACCATAGGTGAGGCTAGTGAGCCGTTCCAGAATCAAGTAGCACAGTTTTTGGATGCTTGGATTGACGCCATCGCGGCCGTCGCCGTTGAGGCTGGACTGAATAAGAAGCTTGCTAGAGAGCGGGCAGAGAGTGCTCTAATAGCCATTCAGGGAGGTCTTGTTGTTGCGAGAGCACTGCGCAACTACCAAATATTCAAGCGTGTGGTTAAAAACCTTCCACGTCTGGTTTTGGAAGGGCGTTATTAAAGGAACAGCTGTTTTAGGTGACATCCGGCGAGCGCCTTAGACAAGCCCAGCAAGTTGAGCGGAGAGCTCTTTTTTATGGGCTTTAGCAAGAGCTCCGATATTAGCAATTTTAGCGCGAGTCCAAGGTCGTTTGGGCATGAGCTTTGTCTGTGAATTATCACACTGCACAAAACCGCTCAATCAATTGGCAAATCTGGTACCATCAATGAATCGAGACTGTAGGCGAATTATCTCAAGTGACTATCCAGTTCAGGGTAACGGCATTGTTGGTGGGCTTGCTTGTCTACCTGGCCAAACCTTGCATTGCATCTGAGCTAGCGGCGCCTGGAGGCGTCGCTGTAGTTGAGTCTAGTCCAATCAAAAACGACAACAGCAAGGGAACAAAAATGAGCAGTATCTTCACGTTTATTGGAGGCTCTAAAGGTCAATGGAGCGTCAAGAAGATCACGGGAGTAAAAGGGCAGCCAATCGCTGAAGTATCAGCCCTTCGAATTGTCGAGAGCGACGTTAGAGAGAAAAACTCTGAAGAAAAATGGCTCTTTAAGGGCTTCACGAGTAACACTCGTTATGCCACTTCGGATGAGGTTGCCTCGCTAAAAAAATTACAGCCGGAAATTGGCCGTAAGGAGGCCACCTGTGCAGCAATGATTTTAGTCAAGAAATCTGATAGTTGGTGGCAATTGGCTCAAGACCAAAGAAGGAAAATCTTCGAAGAGCAGTCACATCATAATTCGATTGGGATGGATTACCTACCTGCCGTAGCTCGCAGGCTGCACCACTCGCGTGACCTCGGTGAAGAGTTTGATTTTATTACGTGGTTTGAATTTGCACCGTCAGACATTCCAAAATTCGACGAACTGGTCGATAGGCTCAGAGCATCGGAAGAATGGACCTATGTGGAGAGAGAAGTAGATGTACGGCTCGAGCAAGGACAAGAAGAATAATTAGTAAATACCTTGTCTTCCGTTCACGCGAAGCAATCCGAAGTCCGAGTTCTAGTAGGCTCACTTTTAAGTTACAAGAGCCTCGAAATCAACAGTAGAACTCCTACAATGCTTGAACATAACCAACATGTTCAAACAATTATTGTGAAGTACCATCATATGCAGGCTTCCCGCTGCCAGCCTTGTCTTTGATAAAGAAACGCTCTATAAGCCAGTCTAAGGAGAGTGGTCCAGCACCGAATGCCAGAGTAATCACGGCGGTAAGCCAAAAGAAGAATGGATCCGCCGTTAGAAACGGAGTCATGTCTTTGAACACATTTATGACTTTGGTCCGGTCATCCTCCACGCTCAAATAGGCAACAGTCATTGTTAGGCTTAGAATCAGACCGACCGGCCTTGAGGCTAGCCCGGCTAGCAAAAGCAGTCCACCAATGCACTCAACACCGCCAACCACCCAGGCATTTAGTTCAGGAAACGGTATACCCAAAGAAGTGAAGAACTCGCTTACGTTATTGTGGTTTAAGAGCTTACCTTTTCCTGACAAGAAGAACTGCCACCCCCAAGTCAAACGAAAAACCAGAAGGACTAACGGTTGAAGATAATTGGAGAATTTACAAAATTCCCGATAAATTTTCAAGATTTGCATTTGCACACTATTGCTCTCCATAACAAGCCATACTAGTGCCAGAAGCGAGCCAACCGAGACTCATCCAAGTGGCGAAATTCTCGGTAAAGGCACTAGCCAGCTCTTCTTCATTAAGTTCAACCACTTCAGACCCAATTGTCTCTACTATCTCGGCAAGGGACTTCCCAGCTCTGATCAAAAGAAGCATCCGATAAGAAAGACTATCTATGCGCTTGTAAAACACAGATTGCTCGTGCCTATAGACAACGACAAAATTAGTCTCTCGCCGAGGATAGCAAATTGGAGAATGCTCCACATTCCTGTTCAATCTTGCGGTCTCAGCACATTTTTCGACGCAAAGAGTCTTTTGCACGAATTCATCTATAGCCCAGCTCAAAGAAAGGAGTGTCAAATTAGGCTTCAAAGATAAATGGAGCCGAGTTCCATCAACTGTGGAAAGTGTGCTGGCATCAAAGTCATCAACCACTGCAGAATCAAAGGCAACAATCTCAGCCCATTCAAAAGAAGCGATTTGAAAAATCAGTTCTTTTTGCTCGGTTGAAAATGCTGGGTAGTCCAAGCAAAACTGAGGTAACTGCTGCCCTAGATCCCTCAATGTATACGAGCTTGATTTAAATCGGTCCAAATAAGCCGAAACGAAATTCTCAAAAACTTCAGCTCCCAGTACTTTTACGAGAGACGGAAAATCATCAGCTAGAGAATCGTAAGCGCGATACCAGTACTGTTCCCTGTAAACACCCAGTCTTTCTGAGCTACTTTGCGTAGCGCAAGGTTTAATGAGATTCATCGCAATATCTTCGAAAGCGCTATCTAGAGTTTTGCAGCCAGGTTGCCTAAAAACAGCAGCACTGAAAAGCTTCTGAATCTCTGCAAGTTCATCCTTGGAATTACAAGACATTCTCAACCAACTTTCTAGAAGTCGACGAGCCTTGGAAAGAGTTTGCTTTGGAAGCTTCTTTCCATAGTTCTCCAAAAGATGGAAGTCCCGAATCCCACTCAAGTAAAGTGTTTATTGGACCAATCTTCTCAACAAGGTTCTGGTATAAGGACCATACCTCGTCGCATACAGGTTGGTCATGGGTATCTATCAAGCGAATCCCCTGACTGGAATGGCCTGCGATGTGCACTTGTCCTACACGAGAAAGCGGAATGTTGTTTATATAATCCAAAGGGGCAAACTCATGATTCCGAGAAGATACAAATACATTGTTTAAGTCCAGAAGAATGCCGCAATCTGCAAGCTCCACAACCTCCGCTAAGAACTGCCACTCTGTCATCTCTGAAGCGTTGAATTCTGCATAGCTACTTATATTTTCAACACATACTGGAACCTCTAAATAATCCTGTACGTATCGAATGCGCTCAGCAACATGCGAAGCAACCGCTTTGGTGTAGGGTAGCGGGAGCAAATCGTGAGTGTAGAAACCGTTGTAACTTCCCCAGCAAAGATGATCAGAAACAAATGGAGTTGAGGTCTTACGCACCAATCGCTTCAATTTCTTCAGATACTCGGTATTCAGTTCGTCGCACGAACCAAGGTAAAGCGAAACGCCATGCTGCACAACGATATATTTCTCTAAAATTCGCTCTAGAACATCCAGTGGACGTCCGCCATCCACCATGAAGTTCTCCGAAATGACTTCAAACCAGCCCACATCCGGAAGGTTTTCCAGAATGAAATCATAGTGGGGCGCTCTGAGGCCCACACCCAAACCAAGGTCTGAATAGTTGTTATATCTTGAAGCCACTTACTCACCTTAAACATGTCCACCCTGAGCAGATGAGGCGCCAGCGGAGCCTCATCTGCTCAAAATTACTACTTGCCGCCGCAGCCGTCTTTCCCCTTGCAGGAATTCTTTGCCTTACAAGAATTCTTCGCCTTACAAGAATCTTTGGACTTGCACTTGTTTTTCTCACCCTCTCCTTTCTTTTTGGATTTTTCGCCAGCATGGCTCGAATCTGAATCTTTACTAGTCGAGTCCTGAGCTTGAGCTGCTCCAGCCAAAATGCCGGCTACGGAAGCCGCAGTAAGTAGAGCCGCAAGCCTTGCAGTAGTTGTTCTTTTAGATAACATCAATGGCTAACCTTTATCGTGGGGTACTTTTCGAAGAGACAACTCCAACGATCAAAACCTTACCTCCTTCAAGGTGAGAACAACTTAAGCTGCGCCTCAAATTGGAAAGCGACGGCAGCACGGCGGAGTGAGCAAGCATACTTAATCAAGCAAAGGGGTAAGAAGTTCTCTAGTCGCGCTGTCTATATTTAGCATCCGAAAGTTTGGAGCGCGTGGGCTTTACATTCATCAGGGCTTTTATAAGGTATGTCAAAACTTCGAGAGAGTTTTGATTGGGTGGCAAAACTAAACGGACCTGGTCAGAAGGAAGCAATTCACGAACTTTCGGCTCTTCTTCTGAAGTCCCTGGGCAATTTCAACTTGCCGGTGGAAGACAAGGAAGATATCGTGCAGGATTCGCTAACTAAAATACTAACTAGACTTAGTACCTTTGAAGGCAGAAGCAGCTTTGTTTCTTGGGCGGTTGCAATCGCCGTAAATGAAGCATTGAACAAAATACGAAGAATTCGTTGGAAGAACGTGTCTCTAGAAGAAGCGACTCAATTGGGCGTTGAATTCGAATCACAATCTTCAACTGAAATCCGTCCAGATTTGCAGGCAGAAAGAAGTTGGTCCTTACATCTCGTAGAGCAAATCATCATGAAAGACCTTACCCAAAAGCAGCGAGTAGCTTTGTTAGCCGAAATCAACGGTATGCCCTTGCAAGAAATTGCGACACGTATGAGTATCAGCAGAGGAGGAATCTACAAACTAACGTTCGACGCCAGGAAGCGCCTTGTAAGAGAATTGGCAAAGCATGGACTTTCTGCTGAAGACTTAATCAAATCGTAGGTTGAGACACAATGAATCTAAGTAGAGAAAATCTAAGGGTACTTTTTGTTGCACTTACCAAGACGCACGATGATGAGGTTGACTGTGATCATTGTGAGAGCTATCTTGCTGCGCTTGCGGAGAGCGAAATAGCTGGGGAGCCAATTTGCGAAGAACTTCTGCAAGTTGAAAAGCACATCGACCTCTGCGCCGACTGTTGTGAAGAGTTCAATCTACTTACAGAAAGTATCCTTCTCGCTATGAAAGCTGCGTGACCTGGACCACTGAGATGACTCGGATTTGGGTGCAACTAAAGAATTTACGAAGCTGACAATAAACGACTGTATTGACTGTCAACTTCTTGAAACTAATTTAGTAACCGGTCATCCGTTTGCCGTTGACTTTCTTTGGGTCACTCACATAAATATGTGCCTTTGGAAAGGGAAAGCCGTTCGCAGCAACCTTTAATTGAAATTCTCCGGCTTCATTTGGTGTAAAGCAAAACGCTTTCCCGTCAACGTTGATCTTTTTATCACCGTATCGGTCTTTGCCGCACCATACTTCTACTGGCATATTTGTTTTGATGATCTTGCCTGTAGGCGATACTAATTGGATTGAGTAATTCACCTTTTGTGAGTCGTTGAATTGCATCTTCACCTTTCTGTCGCTGACGCTGTCAGGCGGGTCTATCAAGATCTCGTGTTGTTCTTGTGGGTGCTCCACTACAAAAGTAAATGGTGACGAAAGCACTCTCAGCGAATCATCATCATTAGGTGCTTCCATTTGGATTATCGCTTCGGCCAGCGTATTGATTTTTTGATTGTTGACCTGTGCAAACATCATCACAAATCCGACAACTACTAAGGCGATAGAGGCAAGTCCAGCGATTATACGTCGGCGCTTAAAAAACTCATATGCCATCAGGGATGGTATTGTGATCAACGCCACCGGTAAGTATTTTGCAATCAGGTCGGTCAAATCATTCATTGTCTTGCCGTGTCTATAGTTGGTGTTGTGCTTCCTGACTTGTTCGCCATGTTGCGTCAACAAAATTATAAGGCTGGATTGGGATAATTAAGTAGGCTGTCTGTTTCTTTTTGAGCCTTGACCTTTGGTGCCTCTGCTAAAATTGTGACTTATCCACAATTCCCGAGATTTATGGATGAGATTACCCGAGGAGCGGCATGATAACAATCCGCAGCGTCAACAAAGCAATTGTGCTAGCCATGGGCCTGCCCCTGGTGTTTTGCTTTGACCAGGCTGTGGCCAGGCGCGCTTACAGTACAGCTGAGGCTGAGATCGGTCGTTATGGCGGTGCAATGCCCGAGCCGCAGGCTCCAGTCAAGCGCCGTAAACATCTCAAAAAACGTGTAGTCAAAGTGCCCCAGGCGCGCGCGGCGGATGCTCCGCTGACTCTGCGCGAGGCGGCTGCGGCCCCGGTCACGTCTACAGCTGCATCGGCTGCTGCGACTGCTGCAACTGTTCCTGCTATCACTACGAGTCCAGCGACCCCTACAAGTCCAGCGACCACTGCAAGTCCTTCCCCAGCTAATACTTCTGCGCCTGTTACTGACACAGCTGTCGTCACCCAGAGCAAGCCGGGATTTTTTGCTGAGGCTGCTAGCAGAGACCCTAAGACTGCCGCTGCAGTTGCTGATCTAGATAAACAAATCAAAGGTACGGCGGCTAATAGTGAGCCTGGTCCTTTGTCTATTGCCGATGCCAGTAGTTTGAGTCAGGCTAAAAACCTTACAGACTCAGGACAATACGCCGCTGCTCTCAAAATTTGTGATGAGCTATTAAAAAACAACCCTGCCTCTGCCAGTGTGATTTTGCAAAAGGCCGAGATATTTGTGCGTAGCAAAAACTACAGTCAAGCTCGACAATTACTGTCAGAGGTCGCTCAGGACAAGCTCATAGCGGAGCGCTCCAGCTTAGACTTGAGTCAATTGGCCCTGGTCTACCACTTGATGGAAGAAAATGCGCAGGCTGCTTCCACTATTCAGGAAGCTTTGAAAATCGCCCCTCTAGACAATGCCATCATGGTGCGTGCAATCGATTATCTTGGCGCAAACGGTCAATACGAACAGGCTGTCCAGGTCACGCAAGAAATACTCAATCAGCGTAAAGACAGCGCACTGGCACATGCTCTGGCCTTGATGCAGGCGCGTACCGGGCACATCGGCGATGCACTGGCTACCATCGCTCGCCAGTTTGATAACTCCAATAGTGCCGAAATGCTCGAAGTGCAAGCCGAAGCGTATATAGCAGCTGGCGAATATGGCAAAGCTCTCGCCGTTTATACCGGACTAGCTAGAGAGCACCGTGAGGAAGTCTTTTATCCCAGTTCAAAAGCAGAAATGCTACGCAAGCTCGGCCGCTTTGATGAGGCTCTGGTTGAATGTAATGCTGCTCTGCAATTGACTTCGCAAGATCCCTGGCTTTTGTCTTGCAAGGTCAAGATATTGCAAGAGCTAAAACAATTTGACGCCGCTCACAAAACAGTCAAAGAGCTTATCGCCGTAAGCCCCAATGACCCGCTCAACTATATAGCCAGTGCCGCTGTCTACGAAGCTCAAAGAGACTTTGGCTCAGCGCTCATCGCCTGTGATGAGGGGCTGCGCAGGTTGGGACAAAGCGACGAATTAAAAGAACAACGAATAAGAGAATTGTGGAATTTGGGGCGCCTTGATGGTGCTGTCAGTGAGCTTGATAAATTGCTTGCTCAAGAGCCCGGCAACGACCAGTTTAAGCGCCTCAAGGTAAGGCTGGAGACATTTAGAGGTAACTACGAGCAGGCTCGAAAAATTGCCCAGTCGCTCACTGCCAGTAGTGGCAATACTGTTGCTACGGGGCTTTGTCTGGCTGAGCTTAGCTTTGCCAAAAAAGATTATAAACAAGCGCTTGCTTTGCTCGATAGTGCTCTCAATCAGACTGCCTTAAATGATGTGCAGCGCACTCCTGTGCAACTATTGGCGGTGGCGTCATGTATGCTCTCTGGTGATAGTAGTATCGCCCTGGAGCGGCTCGATGAGTACTATCAAGAGTCCAACAATAGTGTGGAAGGTGCCTGGCCCTGCCCGCTTTTGCAGGTGATGATGGGCAAGTTGTCTATGCCCATGGTAATTAGCAAAACCAGTAATGTGGACCGCTTTGCTACGATTAGCTTTTTTGAAGCAATCAGGCTATTGGCTAAGGGCGACAATGTCCATGCCACCCGTATGTTTGCTCAAGCTGCTAAAGAGGAGCGCTCAGACTCTATGGAGGCTGTGGCTGGCTCTGCTCTGCAACAAAGTGGTCTGAGTAGCCAGATGATCAATATGCTATTGCTCGCGCTGGGCTCTGTCGGGGCATTGGCTTTGCTCACTGGTTTGATAGTACTGGTGAGAAGATCTGTCGCTAAAAGAACGGCGCAACCAAAAGGTGAGGCTGATCCTGAGGGCTTTTTGCAACAGGGCGATCAGACTAAAGTCTGGACGCCAAATGAAGTTGCCGGTGCTGCTGGTGCGCAAGAAGCGCAAAGCCACAGCGACCAAAATCGAGCGATTTATTCGCGTGTATCTAAGGCAAAAGTGGCTGCCCGCAAAGAATACAAAGCTCAAAAAGAGAAGGAAAAAGAAGAGCGTAAGAGGCTTGGTCAGGCTCTCAGTGGCGCTGTACCGGATGTGCAAGAAAACACTCGTGTGTCGGCTATCAGTGAGCAACTGCCTGAAGCGAACGAACTTTCTCCTGATTCTTCTGGGGCTCGTCGCAAGTACTTTGCCTCATTTAGCAGCGATGCTCAGGTCGAAGACATCTGGAACAAACGCATATCAAATCTCGATGCCAGCGGCAATCCGCTTAAGCAAATGTATGAACTAAAAGACGATATGGACAGCTATGGTGCCAGTCTGCCGCCTATTATCCCGGGTGTCGCTGCCGCAGCTGCCGCCGAGACACCCGCCTGGAAGGGTCCAAAAGACGCTCCTTTGACCGAATCGCAACAGCATCTGATCCAGGGCAAGTTTAATGTGTCACCGGCAAGCGAAGCAGCCAGGCGCACCAATAATCGACTGGATGCGGCTGTAAGTGCCAGTGATAAATTGCAAGATTCTGCATCTCTTCAGGATTCGGCATCTCATAAACTGGGCCAAGACGAGCTAGACAAAAACGAGCTAGACAAAAACTAGCCCAAGTGGTCCTGCCTCCATAAGCATTCCAATTTGACATTTGCGCCATAGCCGGGCTATTTCTGGCATTTGAAAATAAGATCTTTGGCTTATTTGGGAAATTAATCCAGATTTTTCTTTCATATTTTGGATTTTGAGCATATATATGTGTAGGAGCTTTCAAGAGCAGGAGACCGGTATGTCCTTTGATTCAGCCAAGGCGGGCAAGTCAGCCCAAGAAATCGATGCCGGGCGGCAGAGCGATGACTCCTTAAATCGTCCATCGCTTCTGGACATAGTCAAAGTCGGCTCCACAGATGCTCCGCGTCCAATTTTGATGGCAGACGCCACAAGTGCTCAGGTCCGTACTGATGTCGTGCCTGTACCCTCGGTAGATTTGCGAGTTTTTATACCGGCTTTGCGCGGCGAAGTAACTCCTGTCGAGCGGATGGAGCGATACAGCCCTGGCAATCTCTATGAATCCACCGCCAGTCGCAATCAGGATAATTCGATTGTTTATACCGATGCTACCGGTCGGCCCCGGGGCATTGCCTATACCGATGGCAGCTTTAGCGGCATGGAGTATGACCGTCAGGGCAATTTATCTAGAGTATTTCGCGCGGACAAAGAGGGGCGCATTACTCTCAATGAGATCAGGCGCAATGACGGTCTCTGGTCGAGCTTCAAAGACGGCAAGTCGCAAGGTGTATTTGATGGGACTTACTCTGTAAGACCCAATGGTTGTGTTGAGTTTCTCAACAAAGACAGCACAGTCGATCGCTGGGACACCCATGGCGGCAAGCTCTACATGGACAGCCGCGGACGCCCACTCTCCATGACCGATCGCAACAATCTCAAGCGAGATTATGGTTATGATGCTAGTGGCGCTCTCAATGAAGTAAGGCAGACTTTTGCCCGTGGCGCATCTCAAATCTGGCGCCAGGAACAAGGTCAGTGGTACTCCTATGACAGTAGTGGCAATGCTACAGGCAACCGCTATGATGGACGCATCTCGGTAGATGCCGATGGTAGTATCCGCCAGCAAGACAGGCGCACTGGCGATACAAAAGTAGCCAGACCCGATGGCACCAGTCTTATTGTGCGTGCCCCCGTTGATTATCGACCCTGGGATGTGCGTCAACCCGAGGCTCTCCCTCCAGGCGTTGTGGGTGACGGTAGGGCGCGTGTAAATCCAGATACTTCGCGAGTATTGTATGAGGGCGACGGCTCCAGACCGACAACTGTTATTGCCAGAGATGGTACATATAGGCGCTATCAATACGACAATGCCGGTAATTTGGTTGGCAATGTCTCGTATGACGGTAACAACCAGGCGGTCTCCTCTCTCCGCCGCGAGGCCGGTGGTTGGGTGATGCGAGATGCGTCTGGCCAGCCAGTAAACATGCCTCCTATCGCTGATATTACCGTTGCCAATGACGGTGCCATGATCACGCGCTGGCAGGACGGCTATAGCACCATCAACAAAAACGATGGCTCAGTGGTGCAGTTTGATAACCGCAACAATCCGATAGGCATCCAGGATCCTACCGGCGAAAAGCGCCGTGTTACATGGGACAAAGGCAATAATCTTGTGATGGTCGAATACATGGCCACAAGTGGTGCTGACGTCGCTCTGCGGCGCTCAAGTAGTGGTTGGCAGACTTATGATCGCAACGGCATGCCAGTGAGTGAGCCACCTGTGCAAAACGTGCAAGTAGACCGTAATGGCACAATAGTTATAACCAGGGCCTCTGGACGGACCACGATGTACACAGATGGTCGTCGTGTCGTTGATAGGGGTGGCATACCGGCTATTGACCCGCGGGCATTGATACCTCAGCGTTTTAGATAAAGCGCTGCATACTTTCAAAGCGATTTATTCTCAGCTCTAACAAAAATCCGCAGACTCGTTAGAGCTGAGGATCTTATGCCTGGCATAATTTGCCGGGGAACTTTTGCCTAGGCTCAGCTCCTTAAATCTAAGGTCCCGTTGATTGATGCGGGCATTGGTGCGAGAAATTGCTGAGGTGTTTATGCGTATTGTTGAATTTCTGGGACAAGCTCTGCGCTCGGTGCGCTCAGATGAATCTAAATTGATTGAGGCAATGCCCGCCGTCGCATCGCATAGTAACACTATCTCGATTAAAAGCCCCGTTTTTGAGGACGGCGCTCCTATCCCTAAGACGTACACCGCCGATGGTGCAAGTGTCTTTCCGACTTTGAAATGGAAGGGTGTGCCTCGTGAGAGCAAAAGCCTTTTGCTGGTAGTAGAAGATCCGGATGCTCCCAAGCCGACGCCTTTTGTACATGGAATCTTTTACAACATGCCACCTCAGCTGGAGGAATTACCTGAAATTGCAGTAGATCCGGATGGCATCACAGAGCGTCTGGCCAAGGTGGGAGTGCATATGGGCACTAATTCAGTCTTTGAGCCCGCTTATATGGCGCCCACGCCTCCTCCTGGTCATGGACCGCATCATTATCACTTCCAATTGATTGCCCTGGATAAATTGCTGGAGTTTGACAAAGTGCCCAGTCTGGCTGATATCAAAGCCGCAATAGATGGTCATGTACTGGCTGCTGGTGAGCTTGTGGGCACTTACGAACGCTAGTTGAGTATCTGGTTTGAGTTTGCGCGTGGTGCTATAAACTCGCACCTGCTCTGCAGGTTTTGTATGGGTGTTTATGCCATCTTTTGGTATAGCTTTTGTAGGGTGGCTAAATCACGGCTGGTAAGCGCAACACTTTTAGACTTCCAGTACATCAGGTCTGGTCCAAATGGTGAGTGCCCATCTAGTCCAAACGCATGACCGAGTTCGTGCAGGATCAAGCTGTAAAATTTAGGTGGAGCAGAGTCTTGGTAGTGGTATTGTCCGTTAAAAATTTGAATTTTTGCTCTAGAAATTATTGAGCAATCCTGGTCCAGATATTTATATGTTGTTTGCCCACCTGCTGTTTGTAAGTCCGTCGGCGGCAAAGCTCTCTCAATAACTATATCGGCGCTCTCTAAGTCTCCAGTTAAATGGTATTGCCACTGCAGGGGCTCGGTCCACTTCTCTATGGCGTGCTTGATTTGTGCTTTTACATCGATAGCAAAGCCGGTCTCGTGAGTTTCGTTGATAAACACTGTAAGTGATGACTTTGTCCATCTAGCTTGGTAGAGACAATCAAAGTAGGTGGTGGAGTCAGGGTCGATATCGCCTCGGCTTTTTAAAAACTCCTCCACACTCGATACCAGTGGTCTTAAATTGTCTAATACAGCATTTTGCGGATCATTTTTGTTCAGGACTGCAAAGGCATTTAGGCAGTCTCTAAAACAGCTGTTTGACTTTGCAAGTTGTCCGGCAAAGTCATAGTGCAGCCCCATGTCATAAAACAATGTCACATCTAGCTTTTGTTGCAGCAGTGCCTGGGCTTTGACGTAGAGTTGCTCGGCAATGTCATATTCACCAAGATCGCGCAACTTGTTGGCTTGGTCGTATAGTGCAACGCCTTGCATAAACTGTTGATGATTGGAGTTAGGCAACATCATGCTCCCAAAAAAGGACCACCAATAAATATGATCATCTGGATTACTAACTCTCTGGTATTCAGTCTGGGGATTGATTACCGCTAGTTTAGCTGATTTACCGCGTCGATAGCTTTGAGCTGGTGTTGCGACTGCTAGGCGGGGTGGTTACCTAAATGTGTCATACCCTGGGATGATATTGGCTGTAGATGCACTGGATATCATCGATACAGAGTACTTATTGAGACCAGAGCATATGACACAACAGCTTAAAAGTAACGTTCATCCCAAACTGCCTGGTTACGCTTATACCTGGGCTCCAGTGGTAGCTTATATAGGCATCGGCATTTACGCCGGTATGGATTTTTATAAGCGAGTCTATCTGGTCAATGCCCATGTCAGTCCGTATGAGCCTGTCGCCGCATTTTTCTGGGCTGGCTTTTTGGCATATCTGATGACTGTGTGCGCATTGTTGTTTGTCGATATCATGCTGCGCGATTGTTGGCACATGTTCCGCAAATAAGCGCTTTTAGTTTTGGGTGCCAAATATTGGTTTTTTTGGCTCCCCTTTTTGTTGGTTTTTTTTTTTTGTTTTTTTTGGTTTTTTTTTCCCTTTCATTTTTAATTTTCCTGGGGGTTTATTGCCCCGGTTTGTTTGGTTTTTTTTTTGGGGGGGTTTTTGGTTGGCTTTGGGGCGGGGCGTTCCTGGGGGTTTTTTCTTTGATTGCTTCGTTAATGTGTTTAGCAGCACTGCCATTGGCATCGCGGGCACCGAGGTGGACATCTAGGTAGTAAGCTTTGTGCAGGTCATTGAGCGCGGCGCTATAGTTTTTGTTTTGCATCAACTCCACCGCTCGTCCCTGCAGGGCAAGACTGAGATTCCATTGTGCTTTTGTGTAACTATGATCGCGCGTCAAAGCCTCTGTAAGGGCTTCCACCGCCGCCTGCCATTGTTTTTTATTTACGGCAATAACACCCTGGTTGTTTAATGCCACACATATCCAACCATTGTCATGCAGTTTTCACGTTGTTTCTCTTAGGATGCAATCCATCAGACCTCACCCCATTTTCTTAGCAGGACTTACTAACATGGAAAAAGATTCCGGCGATAATGCTGTTAAGGCGCCAGAGCAATCACAGGTTGGCGATAGCGGTATACAGTCGCAATTGCAGCAAAGCCAAACTGACGGCAGTATGGCTAACTTGGGATCTCAGCGCAACTTGGACTCTGCTCAAGCCAGTCAACAGATGGCAGATAAGGGTATAGTCGGCAACCTGCAACTGACAGGCGATGTAAACGGCAACAAAGGAGCTCAATCTAGCGATTCAAACGATAATGCAGCTAATTCAATTCACGCTACCCAAGACAGTCGCAATCCCTGGGCACCAAATAATGGAGGCGCTACCACTGACACAAATGTACAGTCGGTTGGCTCCACAGAAAAAAACTACAATGATCGCAATCCAGAATCTGCAAAAAATGATCTAAAGTCTTTTGGAAGCGTTACCAGTGACACAAATGCACAGATTCATGGCTCTACCGAAAAGAGTTCCAATGATTTCAATCCTGAATCTAAGTCAAAAGACGGATCAAAATTTGAAAATCCTGGTCAATCCGAAAATAAAGGAAAGTCAAACCCAGAGAATCAAATTAATGGCAATGCTTCTTCCAAGGCTGAGCATAGCGAGCCGGTCAAGTCTGGCAATAATCCTCGTCAAAACAATCACCAACCCGCACCTCGTCATCAGCCCGGTCCTGTGCACAGACCCGCTCCTGTAGCCAGACCGACTTGGTAAGTTAGGCGCAAACATCGGATAGAATGGAAGGCGCAAATAGCTTTTTAGCTAAGCTCTTTGACCATTACAAAATGCGGACCGACACCGGGGATTTCAAACATATCTCCAGCAATTTGCCAGCCTGCCTTTTGATAAAAGCCTGCTGCTGAGGCTCTGGCGTTGCACCAGATGGTACGTACTCCAAGCGCAGAGGCTTCTGTTTCCAGTGCGTCCAGCACTAGTTTGCCTGCCCCTGTGCCGCGACTTCGGTCGCTGACTGCCATTCCTCTCACTTGATAGGCGTCTTTGTCAGCCGCAATCTCGCTATCTTTGCCAGTCCATGGCCGCTTGATCATAGTGCCTACACCCACAATTTCGGCATCTTTAAATGCAGCTACGTGATAGGCAGTGGGCTCATCATCGCCCTCAAAGATGGTCGTCTCAAAAGGTAAGCCAGGTCTCAATACTGAGTGGCGCAATGGGCGAATGCTATCTACTGTGACAAAGGCCGTATGCAAATTGTGGGGCATCGATATAGCACTAACGAGGAGTCGTTGACTCCACTGGGGGGAGCTGACTCCATGTTAGCGCATTATCGTTTTACTTATGGCACCAATACAACTTTGCCACTGGTTTTGCGGTTAGCGATTTCGGCGTGGGCAAGAGCAGCTTTGGTCAAGGGATAGCTTTGTACTGCCAATTCCAGCTTGCCATTTGCTGTCAAATCCACTAGTTCTTGCAAGCCACGGGCAAAATCTTTTTGACTGGAATAGAGTGTATAGCCCCTGACAGTAAGGTTTTTGCCAAGTATTGTCCACAGCGCAGTACCAGGGAGGGCATTGGTTGATTCTGCCTGGACGCCGTATATCATCCAGTGAGCGCCATCGGATAGTAGGGTAAACCCTTCGCCCGCCAGGTCACCCTGGGAGTCCATATAGATATCGATACCTTTGCCATCAGTGGCTTTGAGGACTTCTTTTGACCAATTGGGTTTTGTGTAATCAACTACTGCATCAGCGCCCAGTTTTTTGACTTGGGCGTGTTTGTTTGGTGAGGCCAGTCCAATGATTTTACCTGCACCTTTACTCTTAGCTAGTTGTACAAGTATTGAGCCGACACCGCCGGCGGCACTAGGTATGAGGATCGAGCATCCTGGTTTAAACTGCGCTTCTTCCAGCAAGAATAGCGCGGTGAGCCCCTGTACAAGTAGAGCTGTAGCCTGACCATAGTCAATATTTGTAGGGATCTTTGCGGCTGTTGCACTGCTGATTACAGCTTTGGAGCAGTAACCACCGCCACCAAATGTCATTCCCATTACCTTGTCGCCTACTGCAAAGTTTGTTACACCTTCGCCTACGGAGTTCACTACACCAGCTACTTCAAACCCGGGGCAATAGGGCGTTTGTTTGACACTGGGATAGTGACCAGATCTGGCCATCAAATCGGCATAATTGAGACCACAGGCTTTTACGTCTACTGCTATCTCACCTGCCTTGGGGATAGGGTCGGGACGATCAATTAATTCGAGTACTTCTGGACCACCAAATTTTTCGATCTGGACTATTTTCATAAATTCTCCAATTGCCACACGGTGGCATTTTTATTTGTCAGTGAGTGTATAATAGACCGGTCGTCTAAGTCAAGCTCATTAGTATTTTGCTGTTACTGTTACTTTGGCGTTACTTAGTAGCACCTTAACCGCAGCAGTGCTACAACTTTAAGAGCGCAGATGCTTGATCTTTCTTCTTCTTCTGCTACTGCGAATTATAAAGGTATCCCATGTTTAATAGTAATCATCAGTATGCTGCCAAAGACCGACTTAAAAACGGTACACCGGTTATCGTGAGAGCGATACGCGCCAGTGATAAAGAGCTTTTGCAACAGATAATGCAAGCTGTAAGTGCCGAGTCTCGCTATTTTAGATTTTTTGCTGCCAAAAAATTGTTGTCAGACTCCGAGCTGAAGTATTTTACTGAAATTGATTTTGACAAGCATATGGCGCTCATAGTCAGCCTCTGCGATGAGGCTCAAACACCAATCGCTGTTGGTCGCTACGTCAAAGTCAAAGAAGATGGCGCCACTTGTGATGCCACTGAGAGTGATATGGCAGAGCTTGCCCTTTTAGTGGGAGAAGATTATCAGCGCCAGGGTTTGGGGCAAATTTTGCTCACTCATCTAGCGCATATTGCCGTGACCAGAGGTGTGTCTGAGTTTGTTTGCTACATCATGCCTGAAAACAGCAAAATGCTCAGGCTTTTGAACAATTCACAATATCCGGTCAGTCGTTTGCCCGGTCCAGCTGCTATGGTCCAGCTCAGGGTGGAGCTTGAGCCGCGCACAGCATAGCTATAAATCCGCCGGCACAAAAATATTTTGAAATTTGATGGTTTCACCACAACTCCGTCACAAATAAGTTTTATTATCCGGTTCTCATTTCCCCCGAGGACCTTTTATCATGCATGACCGCCACCACCATGACATTGCACCTAACAAGCTGGAGCAAGACGAGCGCTCCATGACCAAGTGGTTAAACACAATGGAAGCCAGTCTGGCTCGCCCCGATCACAAGTTTTCGATGGCTGAGTTTAAGCCTGCAGAGATAAGAGCCATTAACTCTTACATGGCAACACACGAGAATTCTCTAGGCCGTTATGAGCAGTTTTTGCCACCAATTAAGATTCACGGGCATTCTGATAAGAGCCATGGACACAGTGATGTAGATCAAAGATTGGCTCATAAAAATAATCCAGCCTCAGAAAGAGACCGCGTGGCAGCTGAAAGAACCGGTCCAGCACCAGAAAGAAATCGTGTGGCCTCAGAAAGAACTAGTCCAGCACCAGAGAGAAATCGTGTGGCCTCAGAAAGAACCAATGTGCCTCCCGCTAGAAGAGGCAACGTGGAACAAGATGAGCGCGCCGTGACCAAGTGGTTAAACACAATGGAAGCCAGCCTGGCTAGCCCTGATCATAAGTTTTCGATGGATAAGTTTTCGAAGCAAGAAGTACAAGCAATTAACTCATACATAGCGACTCACCAAAAATCACTTGGACGCTACGAGCAGTTTCTGCCACAGGGACAAGCAAATAAAAAGGCTGACAAAAACTTCTTTTCACAAAGTGAGAGACCCCATTGGGTCTAATGTGATTGATTTTTAGGGTTTGTGCCAAGTCAATGTGATGCTAGGATTTAGACCCTGCAATGGCGTCTTCAATTTCCTGGCGAGTAAATCACATTGGCTGCGATAAATCTTATTTACAGTGACTGGGTCCAGTTAAGTAAAGCCGAGAAGGTCATTGTTTGCCGACAAATTGCTGCGCAGATGGCGGACATGCGGGTGCAGTTCCGTGAGATAGGCGTGCGCAGATTTTGCGGACGAGTAGAAGAAGTGGCTATTTTTGAGCAATCTGGCAAGCCGTTCGTGTTGATTCCCAGCTGCGAGGCAACTATTGGCTTTGATGTTGATAGTTTTGTGCCGACCGCTTTACAGCAAGCAAACTATGACAAGATTCGCGAAGAGTTGAACAAACCCTGGTCATTGCTTGAGTTTGTCAGGATGTTTACTACTCCAGTAAGAACAGTCAAAATCAAAACCATGTTAGTGGCATGTGCTGCTGATTTTGTCGGACGGGTACCAGCTGATCCCAGCGATCCAGAAGTTAGTGATCTGATTGATAAAGGAGAGCCTGGCACTGGAGTGCTAGCTGGGGACCTGGAAGCTGCGTTTTTTATGGACGGTAGCTACGAGATTTGGCGTCACCGCGATATCACTCACAAGCAGGTTATCGCAGAATTTGCTGCGCAGGGCTGCCGGCTGCCTACATCAGATGAGTGGGAATATCTCTGCGGCGGTGGTGCTACTACTTTGTACCGCTGGGGCAATGACAATCCCTCTGATAAGTATCCTACTGATAGCTATGAGAGCATGGCTCGCAGTGGCATTGCGCGAGACTTAACAGAGTCAGAGTTTTTTTTGCACGATGAGCCTAACTGCTTTTTGCTGGAGATAGCACAAAATCCTTACGACTCAGAATTAGTCTTTGAGCCTGGGGTCGTGCGCGGTGGCGATGGCGGTGGATCGATTAGTGGCGGGCTGGGTTATTTTGTTGGTTGGTTGCCGCTTGCCACTGCTTATTTAGACGTTATCGATGGTGCCAATTATCTTGAGGGGACAGTGCACGACTGTGTGGCGCGGCGGGTTATTGATGTCCCTTGAGAGTCTTGCTAGATATAAGTCTGGCGTTGCCAAAATAATAGCTTGCATGTTTTTGCTTGGCTGTCTCTTTGCCTATTTGAGGTTGCCGTCTTATGCCGGTAAATTAGAGCCTTTGACTGATGCTCAAAGGCAACTGTCCAGCCGCTTACGTGGTCATGTATCGGAGTTATCCAGTGTAATTGGAGCGCGCAGTCTGACTAAGAGCCCAGGCGGGCTGGAGAGAGCTGCCTGCTATATAGAAGAAAAGTTTAGTGCTGCTGGTCTAAAACCCACCCGGCAGTCCTTTGCCGTAAGTGGCTATCTAAATGACGGACTGTTTGGTGCCAGCCACGCCACTCAGAGTACTGCCAATATTGTGGCTGAAATTGCTGGTGCAAATGGCAAAGCGTCAGAGGTAGTAATTGTCGGTGCTCACTATGACGCCGTGCAAGACTGTCCTGGTGCTAATGACAATGGTACTGGTGTAGCTGCGCTGATTGAGATGGCAAAGTCCCTTGCTCATCAAAAATTCTCTCGCACTGTGCGCTTTGTCGCATTTACCAATGAGGAGCCACCGTTCTTTCGTAGTGATGATATGGGCAGTTACCGCTATGCCAAATCCTGTAAAGAGCGCGGCGACAATATTGTTGCTATGTTTTCTCTAGAGACTCTAGGCTACTATAGTGATAAGCCTGATTCGCAAAAGTTTCCTTTGCCAGCTCTGGCGGCACTTTATCCAAAGACTGGTAACTTTGTTACTTTTGTCGGTAACATAGAGTCGCGCGATCTTATTAGCAGCTGTGCTTCACGGTTTATTGCGCAGACAAAATTTCCGACGCAAACACTTGCTGCGCCAAAGGAATTGACTGGTGTGGATTTTTCGGATCAATTGAGTTTTTGGCGGCTGGGATATCCCGGTGTCATGGTGACAGACACAGCGCCTTACCGCTATCCGTTTTACCATACCAGCCAAGATACTGTGGATAAAATCGATTTTGACTCACTCGCCCGAGTCAGTGATGGTTTAAATGCAATGGTGCGAGAGCTGGCTAAATAAAAGGATCTAGCTAAATAAAAGGATCTAGCAAGCTTGCCAAACCGTCTTTGATGACACGATCAAAGGGCAGTGTATAGACATAACCCTGGATGCCGTGTTGTTTGCATTTGTCTGCTAGTGCCGAGATAAAGCGCGCGCCTTGAGTACTAAATCCTGTTTGGATAAAGACAATTCTCAACTTACGACCTTTATCAAACTTACTCATATTTTCCATTAAGACCGCGTCGATTTCATCACTCGATATGGACTGGCCATCGGTGATGATCAGCATCAAAAGCGGCTTTTGCAAATGCGCAAGCTCGTAGTCAAAGACGTCCCTGAGGGCGGGAGCCAGGCGTGTATCATCTGTGGTGACTGCTTCTGCTAGTATTGCCTCGATTTTGCCGGCGCTCAAAGTCTTGTACATTTTGTTGGCGCTGTTAAACAAGCTAAGATCAAAGTCAGAGCCAGAGCGCCGCTCTGCCTCGGTACAAAAGGTGCCAAAGCTCTGCCTTACCCACTGCCAGACGGTCTTATCAGAGTCATTGAGGAGTTTGCTCATTGAGCCGGAGTGGTCGATAAGCAGTGCTATTTTATAGTTTTTGAGCTTAGACCAGACATCAGCCTGGCTTTGGATGCGCTCGGGGTTTTTTATACGGGTCTCGTCGATTTTGGTGCGCAAGCGTACCTCGTACATCTGATCTTTGCGACTGACTCGCAGCACTAGCAAATTGTTTTGTACAGATGCTGCCATTATTTTGTCGCCAACTGCTAGTCCGCTGCTAAAAGCGGGTGTGCCAGCTTTGATTTTGAGGATAAGAGTGGGTAGCTGGGTACTCTCTGGTGTAATGCCGCTCGACACACAGGCTATGCCAAAAGTGTTGACCTGTCCGTACAGCTTTGTGGCGGCGCTTTTGTCGGCAGTCCCATGAGCTGCTACCGCGGCTGTGGCTTTGCCTCCGCCACTTGGGATGACGTTGTTGTTGTTGTTGTTGTTGTTGTTGTTGTTGTTGTTGTTCGGAGCACCGTAGGCAATACCACCAATGGCGCTGGCAATACAGCTCAGGGTGAGCGATAAGCTTATGACCTGACTTTTGCTCCTCACTTAGCTTTTGCTCCTGACTTGGCTTTTGCTCCTGACTTTTTGCCAGTGCTTACTGGCATCTTGAGAGCGGTGGCACTGAGTGGGTTTTCGCTGGGCAGGACTACAGACTCGGCATCACTATCTAGATGTTCGTAGTTTCGTACTAGACCGCCCGCACCAGATGTAACAACTGTCTGGGCCGGTGTTCTATTTCTTCCACTGGTATCTCCCTTGCCATTTAGCTCAGTCAATTGGCTCGACAGCTTTGCATCTACATCGCTCTGGGTGCGCATCATTCGTTTGAGGGCTTCTTGTATACGCGCATCCTTGTCGGTTGCATTCAAGCTTTCTTGCTTATTGATACTGTTGACTTCACCGTTAAATCTTGCCGTAGCCGATGTTTTTTCTCTTTCGGCAGCGTTAATTAAGCACTCTCTTTGGCTGGATGGACCGCTTTGATTTGATGTTGTGGTGTTGGCATCTTTTGCTTTGTTGCCGCTGTTGGTTGTGTTGGTGGCAGCGGTAACGGCAGGAGCGGTCTGGGGAGCCTTAGCCGCGGATGTGGCTAGCGTCCTCAGTGACTGTATGGCGCGCATGGCATAAGGTCCATTTTTATCCAGATCGACAACTTTGCGGTATTCCTTGTCGGCTTCTCGCATTTGTCCTAATTGCTGGAGGGCAATTGCCATGTAGTAGTGAGCATGGACGTTTTTGGGATTTAGTGCGATTTGCTCGCGAGCGAGCTCGCTCAGGGCATAGTAGTCCTGTGCTTTATAAACACGCTCAAGTAGCTGGCTGCTGCCTGCTGCCGGAGTCTGCGCCATGCCAGCCCAGAGAGGCATAAGGGCTAGTGCTGTCGGCAAAACCAAAGTAGGTACAATTTTTAAACTAGCAGCCATAGGGTTATTATCACGCACCACTTGAGGTTATTTACCCCTAGTATTTTATTCTAGTGCCATGATAGCTTATCTGTTAATAAACTTAAGAGCGCTGGCACAGGTATATGCACTTACAGATTAAGCATAATAATTGGCATCAACTGGCTCAGTTTGTTTGTGCAGCTATTGTGCTTGCTGCCCCTTGTGCTGCTGCCCAAGAGGCAAATCATCTCGCCAGAGCTAAGCAGCTTTACCAGAGCAAACAATACAAAGAAGCCGCTGGCGTCGTGCGCGCAGGCATGTACAAGGGCGTAAATAGCGCTGCAATGTGGCTTTTGCTAGCTGAGTGTTATCAAAAACAAGGACAAGCTGACGCTGCCAAACAGGCTGTTGACACTATAATCAAATACTTTCCTGGTACTACTGAGGCGGCTCAAGCTAAGTTGCTAATGGGTAGCGGTAGTGACATGCAGGCAACTGTTGCCGGGAGTGGCAAAAGTGACAAAGCTGGTGCAAGAGCTAAAGAAGCACCTCTCGATGAGAGAGTTAATATTGTTCCGCCAAAGTTTGGTCATCCTGAAGTAAGCAGTCATACGGTGACCTTAGTTAAATCGATGGTCAGATCGCTGCCAATCAATATCTACAAGATTATGAACCAGGCTCATGTCATGATCAATGTCACGCCCAACTTGATTGATAGATTTCCTGATGCTGTGCAGTTTAAGCACCCCACTCTTGGTCATTTTCTTTCAGATGAATATGGTCGTACCTATGGCAAAGATATTTATATTTGTGAAAGGGTAGTCACCGAACCTGGTGGCACTGTATTGCAAAGTCCGCTAAGTGACGAGACCATTAAGTCCACGGTTTATACCCAGTTTTCGCATGCACTTGATTGCTGTCTTGAATTTCCCTCCAGGGATAGATTGTTTTTGACTATGTATAGACAGGATCTGGAGCAGGCAGATCGTACTAATGCGGATTTGAGGGGCTATACTATCAACGAAGAACTGGGCACCAATGAGGTTTTTGGTGGTCTGGCGGCAGGACTGATGGGTAACAACTCTCATATAACTCGTTTACTTGAGACTAACTTTCCGCGGTGCAAAGCCTGGATAAAAGCAAGGATTGATGCCATCGCTAGATAAAGCAAGTCGGCGTAGTCTATTGCAAATGCACTGTTTCAAAATTGCGCGTGTAGTATTATTGCTAATCTGATCACTGCATTGGGGTAAATACATGCAACGCTTGGGTCCGGAATCCTCTAGTCGCGATCTCGAAGATATTGTTGATAAACTTGTGGAGCACTCATCTCATGCGGTTTCTCTGGCATTTGATAAGGTCGTGGCCAGTTTACATGATCCAATAAAATACAAACTACCGGAGTCAAGTAGCAGTCTCGAAAGGGTCTTACTCGATAAAGTCAAAAAACTGCCACAGGAAGTTAAGACCAAGCTGACTGAGCGGGGTGTGTCACGCCTAAATGCGGATTCCAGCGCACGTGCCAGGACATACGGTATTTTTGCAGATATTCATTTAGCCGAGCCAATCTCAGTATTTGAAAAAGCGACGCAGTATCAGTCGCACCCTCGCGTGCAGCCCCTTGCTGCCAAGTTTAAAGCGTTGTTGGATCAGAAGGACGAGCGCAGCCCCAAAGCGATGCTGGCGAAATGCGCCAGAATGACAAGAATGAAGACGGGATAGCAAGGAAGCGTGGGCAAGTTGAACGACGGGCGCCAAAAGTCAAGCATGAAGATTTGGATATTGATGGTGTTGGTGCGTATTTAGACAGGGACTTTGAAGCCGGCGCGATTCCCACAAGGTTGGAACTTTACCTCAAAAAAGTGACCTGTGTGCAGGAAACTTATAATGAGTTGGGCAAAGACAATATGCGCCTGGCTACAGTGACTCACGACATTTATAGTGACGTTGAGAGCGTACCGCAATATATCGAGCTCGGTAAATTTAAAACAGGCCAATCAACTGCATACGACAAGCTTGTCGCCAGCTTCGATTTTAAAGATGGTTTTCTTCAGGATTCATCATACGGAGTCAGTCTTTATCTAGCTGAAAAAGACATCTTGGGTTTCAAGCATTCGGTAGAAGAGCTTCACGGCATGTCCAGTCGTGAAATGAGAGATTTTTTTATCCTGGCCTATTCCGCCTCTATTTTTTCACTTTTAGGTTTTTCGCGCGCAGCGAAGGACGGGCGTGAGGCCAGGGGAGTGCTCAAGGGCTTGAGCATCGGGTTGGGTCCTTTGCTTTGGTACTCCAGCGGTATGATAGTTATGGGAGGTCTGCCTGGGCTAGCATGTGTAGGTATGCTATTTGGTACCAAGTTGATGGCTGTAATTTGCACCGCCATTGGTGAGTCCATCATGGCAGCAATTCGGGATGATATGTTTCCAGCGCAAGCAATTGGATTTCACTATGGGGATCACGATAACGTTGCTGACGTTGACTCTAATGCTGTTGCCTCGGCCGATCTTGGCGGACAGACGCAACAAACTATTGAGTTTAGATGGAAGCAAAACAGTCTACGCAAGGGTATTCAGATTTCTGGTTATGATCTCGAATTTGAATGGCGAACTGTTTTGGGTGATGGCAGCATCAAGACTCCAGAGCAATTTTTTGCTGAAACTGATGACGCTATTGAAGCTAAGAGTAACTTGGATAAAATTCAAAATATCGGCATTTTGATGCTGGAAAACCGTTCATTCCATCAAATGCTGGGATATCTTGCCAATGATAGAGGACGGCTTGAGGTCAATGGCAAAACCACTCATATGTTTAATCGGCTTGCGCCAAAAACCGCAGATCAAATTTGCCCTGACGAAAAGTGTACGCTTGCGCCAGAGTCCGCCAACTTTTTTGCGCAGGGCCTGGAAGTGCCAGTTACTGCATTGGATAACACTGCCATTGCAGGCGATCCCGGGCACAGCGTGATCAATGTTGAGCGTCAAATCAATGGTTCTACTACACTTATTTCGATAGACAATCCAGACACTCTAGATGATCCAGGCACGCAGGACATTGAAAATGCACGTGACGGTAATAAATTTGATCCACATTGGCCTGATCTGGACAAAAGAAATACATTGGCATGCAATACCAATCTATTCCTGACCGCTGACGAGAGTGCCCAATGCTCAATGGTTGGATTTGTGGCGGATTACTTTGCCGTACTTGCCGGTAGGCAAGATCTGGTCTTGCAGAATCTCAGTAATCCTAAGCCGGAAGATTTTATCAATCAGGAAAAGCAACTGAGAGAAATAATGGGCTACTACCCGGCCTCCAAAGTGCCAACGTTTGATATCTTAGCTTCCGAGTTTGCCATTTGTGACAGTTGGTATTCTTCTTATCCAGGCAATACTTGGGTAAATCGAACCATTGCTATGACCGGTGCTCCTGGCAAACAAACGCGCCCCAAGAAAGATGCCGAGTCAAATAGTCAGGAAGATCAAATCGAAGCTATAGAGAATGATCCAGAACATGCTGAGCACATTGAATTTATAGTCGACAATGATATGCCATTTGATGAGAAGTCATTTTTCCGAATTCTGGACGAACAGAAGTATAACAATGAGCGAATTTCCTGGGCTACCTATTCTCAAGATATGCCATCACTTCTGGTGGTAGATGCAAGTTACGCCTCGGAATTTCGCAATCGTATAAACGGTCAGGGTAACCGTCTTCGTCCTATGGATCGATTTTTTGAGGATGCCAAAAAGGGCGAGTTGCCTCAGGTCTTTTGGATTGATCCAAACTTTATGGACATGAGCGATATGCGCGAGAATCTGCTCAATTGGGAACCGTCATTGGATAAGAATGGACATTTCTCTAGCGGGTTTATAGACAATAACACGGCTAATGACGATCATCCCCCCACTGATATCACACATGGGCAGCATTTTGTACTTGAGATATTTGACGCACTTAAAAATAGTCCACAGTGGCGAGATACCTTGTTGATCGTTGTTTACGACGAGCACGGCGGTTTTTTTGATCCAGTGGTGCCACCATATCTGGCGCAACCGGAGAGTCCTGCTTTTAAGAGCCTGGGTGCCAGGGTCCCTGCACTGATCGTCTCGCCATATGTAAGTCGTCAGCTTGTGTCGCACACAAAATTTGATCATGCTTCTATTATGAAGACTGTTTTGACAAAGTTTTGCTCTAGTGAAGATGGTACTCTTTACCCGGATGTGGAGTCTCAAATTGGCGAAAGAGTAAGGATTGCCGAGCATCTGGGGAGGCTGCTGACCGTGCCTGAGGAAAGCGCAAGATTTGTTGCCGAAGCTGACCTCAAGAGAAGTAGATCTAAAGCCAAGTCGGGAAAAAATGTCGATAAAGAAAGAGTCAAAGAGAGCGGTAAAGTCAAGAATGCGATCTTTGGTGGACTGGCGAAGCATCATGATCGCCGTGCTACTTTGAGCATGGTAGTAGATGGTGCGCGATCGACTCTGCAATTTGCCCGACAAATAGATATTGCCAAACGCAAGATCAAAAAACCAGCCCCGACTGATTTGCAGCTTCAGTTTAAAGTAGGTAGAGATACTGTGTTTGACCGCATTGTAAAGACAGAAGCAACCACAGGTGTTAGCTTAAAAACCTCATAGTCATAGTATCCCCTCTCGTACTTTTTTAACTCACCCGATTTAGGAAATTAATCGATGTCTACTCGCTTATGGTTATCTGGTTGCAGTCTTGATGCCATTGACTCATGGATGGGCTCTAAAGATGAGGAGTGCTTATCTCAGATATTGGCTTATGCTGAGCAGTACCTCGATGGCAAAAACGATGAAGACATTGAATTGCTTGAGTCAGTCAAGCAGTTAATAACTGAACTGGTCTTTACCGATAGAGAGCAATGTTGCCACGATCCCGACTGTGGCGAAGAGCACGCTCATGATGAGCATAGTCACGGTAAAGATGCTGAGAACGATGACTCTGATGCGCCGGACGATGAGGAGCAAGAGGACGAGGGCGAAGAAGCCGAAGAAGACTCCGATGATGACTCCGAAGAAGAATCTGATGAAGGCTCTGATGAGGACGATGAGGAAGGCGATGATGAACCAGGTGAAACCGAAACTCTCGCCGAGGTTACTGCCGCCTACATCCTGGCTCGTTGCGCTTCTACAACATGTTGGCCCGAGGGGAATGATGAGCAAGAGTGGAGCTATGCGGAGATTGCCGATCTTGAGAGTCAGTTAGGTCCAAGATTTGGTGAGGACTTAATTTGGTTGCACTTTATTCTCGGTGGACGCAGTTTGTTTGACCTTGATTTTGACCCACAGGTTGGGTTCTGTTCGTTTTTTAGCAATGAGCAAGTTGTCCTATTTAAGGAGGCGCTGCTAAGAGTGCGTGCTGAATGTGCTGAAATTGTTGATCAAGGTCGCTTAAACGAACAAGACTTTGATAGCGACATGGTTGACACCATGCAGTACCTGGCAGATGACCTGGCTGTCCTTGAAGAAGCCGGGCACGATTTGTTTATATATGTGAGTTAAAGCAGCTGCGTATGACCATAATTTAGTGAATGTTTAGCTCTTATGTTTGTCGTGGTTTAAATTCATAGACCATTCGATAGTTTGAGGAGCGTAAATAGATGGCTGATGACCAAAAGTACCCCTTTTGCGTGACGGCGCGGATAGATGAATGCATCGGACCAATGGATCGAGGCGAGCGCTATGAGGACCCTCTTATGGAGGCTTTGCAAGGGCGGGGACTTGGCGAGGTTACAGGCGGTGGTACCCAGCTCGATGAAAATAATCAGATTGTATGTGCTGATATAGAAATGTACCTGCTTAATTTGGACGAGGCACTCAGCTTTGCCCGTGAGACTCTACTCAAGCTGGGTGTGCCCTATGGGTCTCATATTACTTTTGAACGTGATGGTGAGATTGTTAGTGAGCCAATAGGTGATGCTGAGTGCCTTGGTATTTATCTTGATGGCGTAGGATTGTCGGACGAAGTCTATGCACAGCTTGATTTTGACGAGTTTTTTGCAAGTCTGGCAAGCGAGCTAAAATTGGTTGGTGAGTTGCGCGGCATTCAGCAATCAGATGAAGAGACTGGCTTGTTTGTCTTTGGCCCATCGGCTGATGAAATATACGCAACTTTGCAGTCCATGCCGGTCAAAGCTCCTATACTGCAAAACGCGAGAATAGCTTTTAAGCGCAAAGATGCAGACAAGTTACCTAAAGAAGTAAGGCTGCCTGAATCTGGTTGAGTTGAGAACTTAAAGCATTTTGGCTTTTTCAGGTGTTATAGATGCGGGATGAGCAATATTCTAAACTCTGGCTGAGAAAGACAAATCAACTGCGATCTAAACCCCAGGAAACTGAAGTGAGCATTGATTGCTTTCCCTATGGTTTGACCAGTATCGCAGATGGTGCCGTCGATCTCATTGAAGATGCCAAACCTACTTATTTGCGTATGCTTTATTGGCTTTTTGTTTTTGTCCTAATTTCTGCGCTAGGGCTTGCAGTTTCTTATATTGCTGTAGGCAGGGGCGCTGGAGCCTACAGTACAATGATTCTCTTAGTGGCAGGTTTGATATGGCCGCTATTCTGTATCAAATTTTTGGGTAAGAGAATTTACGAGCCTCTGGAATATTACATTTCAACCAAGCTTTTCAAGTTGGTGTCAATAACAGCCACCCACAGAGAGCTGCGTCTATTTTTAAAGAAGCAAGCGCCAATATATATTCGCTGGTCGGTACTGGAGTCTATCAAGCTCTCAGATCAGTTAACGGGCGACAATCAGAAGGTGCTTTTTATCGGAGCCTCGTTGAAGGAACCTATCCAGATTGCTCTTTCCGCTCTACACACACATGAAAATTGGATGATGCTTTCTGCAGCAATTGCTTGTTTTGCACCACATATTGAAATAGATCAGGCAATTGGCAGAGCGCTTACTGTGCAAAGTATGGAGTCCTCATTTACGGAGCTTTGGCTCGATAGCCTTACCGTGGCGCCGGAGCAGGCCTCTTTGGAATTGATACCGCAAGGTGAGAAACTCAATAACGAAAAGTATGTAGTCCAGAATAAACTAGGCTCAGGAGGACAAGGGCAAGCCTATCTTTGCCTCGATACAAGCACAAATCAGGAAGTTGTGATTAAGACCTATCTTTTGCCTATTTATCAAGGAAAGCGTGTTAAGGACCTTGCTATTCACCAGCTTGAGTCAGAGGCTATTGTCTTGCAACGAATCAATCATCCGCAAATAGTGCAGTTCATTGATTGGTTTTGTCAGTCCAATCGTGCCTTTCTCGTTCTCAATTCTATCAAAGGCGTGTCCTTGCGTCAGTGGATTAAGGCAAATGGTATTCCATCGGCAGATCTAGCCCGAGATATGACTAAGCAGATGTGTGAAATTTTGGGTTATTTACATTCTTTTGAGCCGCCAATTGTTCATCGCGACTTTACCCCTGATAATTTGATGGTTGATGAGAATGTCAGACTAACTCTAATCGATTTTACTATTGCTGAGCCCAGTGGCGCTGTAACTGGCTTGCCTCCTGCCGGACAGCCGTGCTATATGCCGCCTGAGCAGTTTCGAGGAGAGTCCTGCGTGCAGTCTGATATTTATGCTTTAGGTGGTACTCTTCAGTTTGTCTTGACCGGAGCAGATCCAGAAGCTCTGGAGCAAACTGATTTGTCGCAGTCTTACCCATTAGTTCCAGCCGAGTTGGCTGAGATTGTCTACAGCTGCCGGGCGCAGGAAGCTTCTGCGCGATTTGAGTCAGTTGCTCGTTTGCGTGAACACCTGCATGAACACCTGCATGAACACCTGCATGAACACCTTAAGGAATGATGCCGGTATGGATAATCAACTAAGTATTAGCAAAATTGAGTATTGTCCATTTGGTCCTACGCAACAAAAATTGCTTGTTGTCCTTTGTCTGACTGCTATGGTATCAGGCGATCTGATAGCTATTTTTATTGCTATAGGGGTGGCTCTATTTGGAAATTCAGTTGGTGGCGCAAATGGTGGCAAAATCATTTTGGTCGCTGCTATTTACCTTGTGTTTGCTTTGATAGGTTTGAATCAAAATATCGGGTCAATGCGCAAGTCCTTATTGAAGACCGCACAGTCTTTAGTTATTACTAGCGTAGGAGCAATTTTTCCTTTTGGTGCTCTTTTTCAATTGAGAGGTCGGCGCTGGCGACGCTGGAAAGAACTCTCCCAGGTCTTGCTCCGTTGGCAGGAAGGCTGCGAATTTAAACCAGAGGATGCCATAGTATTGCGCTTCAAAGATGGTTGTGAGGCGACGATTGCTTTACAGGCAACCAGCAATCAAGAATTGGAAAAGTTGATCGTAGCTCTTGAGATGTGGGTGCCTCAAAGTGCTCTCACTGCAAACTTTTCTGAATTGAGAGGCTTTATCAGTCCGGCACTCAGGGCTCAGGGTATTTCTAGCTATACCGCACTCTGGAACGATGAATTGAGTCGCAGGTTTAGCCAGGCAGCATTCATAGTTTTGCCGCCAAATACTAAGCTGCAAAATGGCCGCTACGAAATTGTCAGTCAGTTGTGTTTTGGCGGGTTTTCGGCGGTCTACAATGGCATAGACTCAAGAGGACAGCAAGTTGTTGTTAAAGAGCTTTCATTGGCCCATCTTGAGAATGAAAAAACTAGAGAGAGCCTTTTGCAGCATATAGAAAGAGAAGCTGCTTTACTGTCTAAGCTCAATCATAGTCGTATTTGTCACTTGCTTGATACTTTTGTCGAAAGAGACAGGCAATATCTTGTGCTCGAAAAAATACCAGGGAAAACATTGCGACAAATAGTCTCAGAATCTGGGCCATTGAGTGAAAAAGCTGTACTGGCGCTGTCCTTGCAAATGGTGGAAATTCTGGATTACTTGCACGGACAATCACCACCGATGGTGCACAGGGACTTTACCCCGGATAACTTAATTGTGCGCGATGGTAATTACCTCATACTCATAGATTTTAACGCTGCCACTGAATTTATGTCGGGAGCAACCGGGACAATCATCGGAAAACATCACTACATGCCGCCAGAACAAATCAAAGGCAAAGCCCAGCCGAGTAGTGACTATTACAGCATGGCCGGGACATTGTCATTTCTTTTGACTGGCAAAGAGCCCAGACCTCTTGCCCAGGTAGAACTTAAGGCAGCCGGAGTGCAGATTTCGTCCAAATTCAGCGATCTTTTGACTGCCATGACAAAGATGGACATGGTGTCTCGTCCAGATCTCGCTCAAATTGCCGCGACTTTGCAGGATTGTGCCAGTGTACGCACCTGAGGGGAGCAGCGCTAAATCGCCATATTGAAGGCAATAGGTAATATCAAAAGCAAATGGTCAGATTGGAGGTGAGCTCACGGCTTCAAATGTTTGATAAAAAACTGTCTGGCAAGCTCGATATTGCCGCCTTTTTCGATGTCGTGACCGGTGCCGGGCAAAATGTATAACTCTGTCGATACGCCTGCCGCCTTGAGTTTATCGGCCAGCTCCTGACTCTGGCTGGTCGGTACTATTGTGTCCATTGCTCCGTGTACGATTAAAAACGGCGGATTGTTAGCTGAGACATAAGTAGTGGGACTGGCTTGCAAAGCCAGCGCGCTCCGAGTTGTGGCTTGCCCGCCCAGGAGCATACTGAGAGGTGCTGCCGGAGATACTGTATCCCACTCTTGACCGGGCTGCATTTGACTGCCCAGAGCGACCAGATCGCTTGGTCCGCAAAAATCACAAACTGCTTGCACATTTTTGCTGATGCTTTTGTCTCCCAGACCTAGATCGAGAGCGGCATTGTTAGCTGAGGTCCCCATCAGTGATACCAGATGTCCGCCAGCGGAGCTGCCCCAGAGTCCGATGCGATTTGCGTCGATATTAAACTTACTGGCATTGGTTTTGACCCAGCGCAGGCAAGTATTTAAGTCCTCTATTTGAGCTGGAAATATGCCCTCTGATGAAAGCCGATAGTGCACCACTGCCACCGCAAAACCATTTTTGACAAAGCTTGAAACCCAAGTTGGCGCGCTCTTGGGGCGGCTGAGCCAGCTGCCGCCGTGGACATAGATTATGAGCGGTGCTTTGGCACTACTGGCGGGAGGAGTGTAGATACTTATTTGATGTGCCTGGTCGTTGAGACCCGGCCAGTAGCTCAATTTTTCAAATTTATTTGTGTTTGCTGTACTCAGTTTGGTCCTGATACCAGCCGGCAGTTTGTCCATGAGCCTATCCGGCAAGATTTGATCGATGGCTTGTAGCAGATTGTCATCGCTAGTAGCGGTAGTGTTTGCTGTAGCAGCGGTGCCACTCGTTTTGGCTGTCGTTGCGGTAGTACCGGCTTTGGGATTTGCCTTTGTGGCATTTGTCTTTTGGGCAGTGGCATTTGCAGCAGTTGTATTAGTACTTGAACTTGCAGCCGCAGCAACTGCAGCAGCTGCCGCCTTACTCTTGCTGCCCGTCAGTTTGTTGATTTCGCCTAAGACTTTCGTTTTTACGTTGGCTGGTACTTTGCCTTTGTATTTTTGTAGCACTTTGCTTGTGGCTCTGTCTATCAGATCCTCCAAGCTCGTGCCCGCAAGCGCGTTACTCGGGCTTGTTGCAGCTGTCTCTTTAGCTGAGACAAAACCAGTGGAGAGGACGAGTAGCGTAGACATAAACAGTAATTCTAAACGCAAGATCTCGTCCTCAAAGGTTGATGTAATGTTGGGGTACTGCGAGCTTGTGCTTATTTAGCTATTGCCACTTTTTTCTCGGCTACTTGAGTAAAGAAGTCCTCGCCCTTGTCGTTGGTGACGATAAAGGCTGGGAAGTCTTCGATTTCAATGCGGAACACTGCTTCCATGCCAAGCTCTGCGTAGTCAATTGTCTCTACTTTTTTGATAGAGTCTTGAGCTAGTCTTGCTGCCGCACCACCAATAGTGCCCAGGTAAAAACCGCCATATTTAGCGCAGGCTTCTCTCACGTTTTTGCCTCGATTGCCTTTGGCCAGCATGATCAGGCTGGCGCCGCGCGACATGAGCATGTCGACATAGCTATCCATACGTCCAGCTGTGGTTGGTCCAAATGAGCCGGAGGCATAGCCAGTGGGTGTTTTGGCTGGACCGGCATAATAGATTGGATGGTGTTTGGTGTATTCGGGCAGCTCCTCGCCGCGCTCGATAACTTCTTTCCATCTGGCGTGGGCTATGTCGCGGGCTACTAGCAGTGTTCCTGTGAGCATCAGTCTTGTGCCCACTGGCTTGCCTGATAGGCTCTTGCGGATTTCGTCCATAGGCTTGCTCAGGTCGACTTTGATTGTTTCTGAGCCCAGATCTTCGTGAGTGACTTCGGGCAAATACTTGGCTGGGTCGGTCTCAAGCTGTTCAAGCCAGATACCGTCTTTGTCGATGCGGCCCATTATTTGTCTATCGGCGCTGCATGATACGCCGATACCGATAGGCAGGCTGGCTCCGTGGCGGGGCAGTCTCACTACGCGCACATCGTGGCAAAAATATTTGCCGCCAAATTGAGCGCCAATGCCAAGATTGCGTGTGATTTCAAGCACTTCTTTTTCGAGGGCGAGATCTCTAAAGGCGCGACCGCTCTTATCACCTTCTGTTGGCAAGCTGTCGAGATAATGGCAACTGGCGAGCTTAACTGTTTTGAGAGTCATCTCAGCGGACAATCCGCCGATGACAACTGCCAGGTGATAGGGCGGGCAGGCTGAGGTGCCCAGTCCGGCGATTTTTTCGGCAAGGAGTTTGCTCAATGACTCGGGATTGAGCACTGATTTGGTCTCTTGCAATAGATATGTCTTATTGGCAGAGCCGCCGCCTTTGGCGATAAACAAAAACTCGTAACTATCGCCAGGATCGCTATAAATTTCTATTTGAGCGGGCAAGTTAGAGCCTGTATTGGCTTCTTTGTACATGTCGAGAGGTGCCATCTGGCTGTAGCGCAGATTGCACTCGTTGTAAGTCTTCTTGATGCCATCGGAGATAGCAGCAGCGTCATCAGCGGCGGTAAATACTTGCTCGCCTTTGTGGGCAACAACTATGGCTGTACCGGTGTCCTGGCACATGGGCAAGGTGCCGCCAGCGGCGATTGCCGCGTTGCGCAATAGCTCGAGGGCGACAAAGTGGTCATTGGGCGATGCATCTTTATCGTCCAGGATGCTGCGGAGGTTGGCTAGGTGGGTAGGTCGCAAGAGGTGGGAAATGTCTTTAAAAGCCTCTTTGGCAAGCATAGTCAAAGCCTCTGGCTTGACCATGAGGATTTGTTTGCCTTCAAAGGTTGTCGTTGTGACATGCTCTTTGCTGAGCAGCCGGTACTGGGTCTTGTCCTCACCCAGGTGAAAGATGCTACTCGAACTGTGCGACATACCGTGACCTCTACATATCTGCTACAGGTCACATTTTAGAGCATAGCGATATCAACCAATATTGATTTTGCCTTAAATTGACTTTGTCTCAAATTGGTAACGCCTTAAATTGACATGGACTGAGGCTGACATGCTAGCCCGGTTGACCCCAGCTTTTGATCTTTTGATAGACCTCATCAGCTTCTTTGGCGCGATTTTGCTTGTAGAGGAGTTTGGCATAGAGATTGAGAAATTCTTTGTAATCATCATCTTTTTCGCTGGCGCTCTCTTTTAAGGTGATGCCTTCTTTGAGCAGGTTCTCAGCGTCAGTGTAATTGGCGATGCTGTATTCAAATTCGCCAAGAGTGAGGAGTGACTTTGTTAGCTCGTTTTTTGAGCGGGGTGAAGGGGCGCTCTCATTGACTTTGCGGCTGATGGCAAGTCCCTGCTTGAGCTTCTCTTCGGCTTGTTTATGTTCTTCGATGATTTTGTTTTGGATCGCATACTCGCGTAGTAGTGGCGGTATAGCCAGGCTATCGGCGCCATTTGCCTTGGTTTCGGCCGCTATTGCTTCGTCCATTTCATACATTTTTATTAGTGCGTTTTCTTTGCGCAAATGAAATTGACGGTCTTTTTCGGTGGTAGTGTCAGTTAGTGTAGTTTTGACGCCACCACTAGTCGTATAGCTTTGATCTTTGCCGACTCTTTCGCCATTCCAGACGACAAAGTGGTCTTTGCCAGTGCTTTGATAGCCCAGGGTGTATTGGATTGTATATGGAGTTTTGACACCTTCAGGTAGTGGACCAAATGGAGCTGCACGCCTTACGGCAATCAGAGCAAGTTTGTCGGCATTGGCATCGCCAGAGGGTTTGAGTACAGATGATGAGGCCAGATTGCCGTCTTTGTCGAGTACGATGCGCAGCACCACCTGGTTAAAGAGCAGACGTTTTGGCACCCACCATGTCCCTTTTATTTTTGTGCCCATGGTGTTCATGTAAGGCTGGGTGTCAACGCCGTTGCTCGATGCTCCTGCTTTGCAGGGTAGACCAAAGCTGGCGTTGACAGATGGTACACCTTTAGGCAGTGGGCCAAAATTGCCTGCTTTTTTTACTGTCGCTATAGCCAGGGCGTCTATGGCTGGGTCTCCGCTTGGTGCTTTGACCCCTACATTTGTTAGTGAGCCATTGGGCTGCACAGTAAATACCACTGTCACCATGTCCACTTTGGCATTGGCTGGAGGGCTCCATAGAGGACTGAGTTTGTCTGAGATCTTTTGCATGTAGGGATTGATGTCGACTTTTTCGGCGCCTGCTGTCAGGTTGGAGCAGCCTGGTAGTAGACCCGCGGGGATGCTGGCTTGCACTGCCAGTGGTGTCAAGCTCAGTTGGGCGGACAGAGCCAGGATGGCTGCAAGCTGTGCGCAAGCCTTGGTCGATGGCATTGTTCTATTCCTTATTCTGGTTTGGTAGGGGCAGTTGAGATACTGAGAGTAATGGTGGTGCCTTCTCCTGGTATAGAGGATATGTCTAGGCTGCCAGGATAAAAACAGCGTATAAGCTCGATGCGTTCGCGCATGCCCTCCAGTCCAAAGGAGTGCGAGCCATCTGCTTCCATGCGCACAGATCTGGTATCAAAGCCCCGACCATTGTCGATGATTTTAAAGATGCTTTGCCCACTGCGAGCGGCTTTGATATCAACTGTAATGCGTGAGGCACTGGCGTGCTTTTCTATATTGTTGAGTGCTTCTTGGATGACTCTAAAGATATGGAGGCTGACCAGATCCGGAAATCTTGGCAGCTCTCCTGCAAAGAACAAAGCAGTTTCAATGCCGGTGCGCCGCTCGATGCGGTCGAGCAAGTCTTCGACTCCTACTTTTAATCCCCATTCTTGTAGTTGTCTGGGTGAGTAGTCGTTGACGATATCGCGCAACTGCAAGATTGTTTCGTCGATGATTTCAATTGTTTCTTCGGTGGTAAGTTTGCGATCTCCCGATAGATAGCGCTTGAGCATCATCAAATCGGCGATGACACTGTCGTGTAGGTCTCTTGCTAGTTGATTCTTTAGTTCTTCTTGCTGATTGAGTAGTTTAAAGAGCAGATTGTTTTTTTCTAGCTCCAGTCTTTGCTCGCTAAAACCCCTGGCATCCACCGACATGTTGGCCATGGCGTTGCCTTGATTGTTGCCGCTTTTGACTATTGCTGTTTCGACTATCTCATCCATCAAGCGCTCGATAAATTCACAAGACGACTCTGCTGACAGGCGAGTTTTGTTATTTGTCCAGACCAGTCCGCGCTCGCTTTGAGCCAGTACAAATCTGCCCCTAAAGCGCGAGCCAAATTCAGACATGGTGATATGCGGTACTTCTTTTTCTGGTACCACAAAAAATTCAAGCACGCCCACACCGGCTCTGGTAGTGAGTATGAGCGGAGCACCTGTGACCTTCCATCTAAAATACGATGATGGTGGTTTGACTTTGGAGCGCTGTTCTTGTTTGACTACCCAGTCCACCGGCTCAGCTATGCGTGTGGCCTGGCTAAAGCGCAAATGCAGCGGATTGGCTTGCATTTGAGGCAAAAGCCTGGACTCAAAGTAATTTTTGGCATGACCTAAAAGCGCGCGGGACAGCTCCTCCGCTTGCTTTGTTTTGTCCTCACCAGACTTTGGATCATTGTCTATCTTGATGTGGGCATGTGTGTCAAACTGCGATTTGATATCGGCGATAGTCGCTGTTTCCTCGTCTTTGTCGAGGTCCCTTGACGAGCGCGTGCGCATAAAGTGTTTGAGGAAGTCGCTCATTTAGGACTCGATATCGACGCTACCAAAGCCATTTTGTACAGCCCAGGCAATCAGTTGTTCGCGACTATTGAGGTTGAGTTTGAGTTGTAGCGTTTCGCATTGTTTGCGAGCAGTGGCCACCGAGGTCAGCCTCTGGTCGGCAATGTCTTGATACTTCATGCCCTTACCAAGCATGCTCAGCACTTCTAGCTCTGCTCTGGTAATTTTTTTGTAGGTCTTGGTTACTTCATCCGAGATGATGCCTTCTTTGCCATTCATTACTTCGCGCACAGCTTCGGCTACTTTGGCGACACGCTCTGATTTGAGTAGATATGCCGACACTCCCATAGCTAGTACCGACTGGATAAAGGCCACTCTGGCTTCGGCACTAAAGATTATCAATTTGGTTTTGTTTTCGGCCTGCTTTCTAAAGGCTTCCAGAGCTGCTTTGGGACCGAGCGAGCCAGGCAGGTGCAAGTCCAGCACCACAACATCTGGCTGGGTCTCGCGCATCAGTCTCAGTCCGTCGTCCGATGTCGTAGCTGTGCCTACTACTGTAAAGCCCGGCTCATGGTTTAAGCCCATGGTTAAGCCGTCAAGAGTGGCGTGGTGGTCTTCGACGATGAGGATGCGTGTTGCCGTGGACATTGCTGCCGCTTCTCCCTGATACCCATAAATAGATCTATAGGATAGAGCTACTAAGTTAGATCTACCACGTGGACGGCCCCTTACCTCTGAGTTATCAGTCGCTTGTTGGCAACTCATGCACAACTCAGGTGTACTTGTTGGCAAAGCGTTATTATTATCCCGTAAGAGATAGGGCGACAGATGGGACTTAATGATGACCAAAACCAGCAAGCTATTAGTTGTAGGTATGACTCTGGCAATTGCTAGCAGCTCTTTGCTTAACCCTTCGTCTCTGGCTCAGGGCCCGGCCACATCCGCCAATGCTCAGACCGGCGCTAGCGCCCCGCTCGCTCCCATCGGCGCTCAGCCTAGAGGTGCGAGACGCAAATTTACTTCAAAGACAGTGCTTATTCCCGGGCTGCATTTGAGTAAAGAGATCCCGGTAAATTTTCCTGTACCGACTTATCCCACCAATGTCTCAAAAAAAGACTTCGTCAATTCGACCCAGGGCTCACCCACTGCTGGTATGAGTCTTGTTACTGCCGATGACATAGCGACAGTCTTTAACTGGTATTTCTCTTACTTTACTAGAGAGAAGTGGGCGGTCAAAACTCCCAGCGCTGCCGCCATGGAAAAGCTGCATCCAAAGACCAAGCTGTATTTTTTAGAAGCTACACGTGAAAAAAATCAGGTCAATCTAGTCTGTACGCCCAATCCCACTGGCGGCACATTGATCACAGTTAACTGGTCTGCTATTCAAAAGTAGCTTGATAAGCAGCATCACTGATCTAAATCTAAAGCGGATTGCAAGCGCCCCAGGACATGATCTCTGTCCAGCGTTTGACGCGCACTGTGCCGAGGCAGCTGTTGTAGCCAGTGCCAGGTCTCCAGGCCAGGTCTTTGTGCCATGAGCCCCAGCCGACTTGCATAAAAGGTGTGCAAAAGGGATCAGGCACGACTATTGGTGTGCTAAACATGGGAGCTGGGCTCTCTGCATCATTAACGATTTTGGACTCAGTACCATCTGGGTCGTGCGAGATCTCGGTGGCTAGCCAAGGAGCCAGAGGAATAGCCAGATAATCTGGCAGACATTTTATGGTTTTGCCATCGGTGCTAAAAACATAAAAGTCCTTTTCTCCCTTTCCTGCTGCAAGAAAGGGAATGATTTCAGGGGCGGAGAGTACATTGTGCATATCGCTAGTGCTCATCGTCACGCCAGGTTCGCAGATCATTTCGTTCATGCGGTTGGTTAAGTAAGCTTCTATCTTTGACTCACCACCGCCAAAGCTTGTAGGGATGCTAAATATAATCTGGTTAAGCGTGCGACCGACTACGTCTGTGCCGACCAGTTGACTGGCCTGAGGGGTTACTGTGGCGCAGAGGATGCCACCAGCTGGCATCGGTGCACCACTGACGGTATCAGTAAGATAGCCATAGGATATGGCTGGACCAAACTCAATAGCTGGCAGGGGCGGGAAGTCAAAGGGGTAAAAATAAAAGTGAGCCTTCATATCATCAAGGTGGATTTTGACAAATGAGTGTGGCGCGCACATTTTAAAGGGCTGACGTGGATTACTCAGTGCCCAGCTCATCGCTTTTTCGCCGTAGGCGCCAGCTTTGAGAGCCTGACCCTCGGCTGAGTAAGCATTGGGGATAGGTTTGTCCCAGGCTAAAGCCTTGTTTGCCACTTTGTCGCTATCAAAAATTGACTTTGATACCAGATGTGGTTTTTGATCATATTGAAATGGCACTTGCCAAAAATCGTGTCCGTTAGCCGATATGGGCTGGTAGCCTTTGAGGAAGAACCAGTTTTGGGCATTGGCTGGCACATTTGGGCGGGCGCATTTGGTGCTGGCGGCAGCGTTGAGATTAAAGCCTGGCGGCAGGTTAAAGGGCGCACTGCCACTGAGCACGATATTACTCTCATCCAGTCTGTCCATCTCAGATGTCTGCCAATTAGCTCCAGGCAGAGATTTGACCTGCACTGTGGTACCAATCATGCGGACAGAGTTTTGCTGCGATAGCTCATCAAAAAAGCCGTGGAGATTGCCTTGATTGGTCAGCTTGTCTGCCAGTTTGTCACTGATACTCTTAGCTGAGTTGTAGGCACTGGTAGCGTTATTTGGTCCGCTACCGGCATTGCCATCATGCTGAGCAGCTTCAGCATTGATATTCATCAATAGTGCTTTAGCCCAGATACGATTGATGCGGCGCAGATTTGTCTCGGGCAAAAAGTTTGGTAGTTTGTCATAGTTTTTGTCTGTGCAAACATCCGCAAAACATTTTTCACTATCGTCAGTGACATTTAGCTTGATTGAGATCTGGTCCAGCGCTCGTTTGGCGGTGTTTAAGATACCAGCATCGGTGGCGTTTTTGGTCTCGTTTTGACCACCCATGTACATCATCAAAAAGACAAAGCTGACACCCAGTACAACCAGTACCAGCGCCAGTCCCGTGCCAAATACAAAGGCTGAGCCCCGGCGTTTTTTGTCTATCAGTGCATTGCGGATTTTCATGGATTTACTTTCTTTCCAACGATAGGTTCTATGTCCTTGGCGTCAAACTTGAGATTGGTATAGCCAGGAAAAGGCATGGGCAGATGGATATCTATAGTGGTGGTGCAGCTAACTGTATCAGCTCCGTAGGCAAGCTCTTTGATAGAGAGGCTGTTGATAATTGGGGAAGGCTTTTTGAATGGTGCAATGGCCTTTTCGGCAGCAAGAGCAGCGTTACCGCCGTCTTCCTGACTGGCGGCTGCTCGCGCTGCGTTTTTAGCGGCAGTGTCATTCATTGAGTTGGCAATGACAATTGTGATGCAATCAAGTAGTACCAGTGTTATAGGGATTAGCACAGTGGCAATACAAATTGCTTCTATAAAACTTGATCCGCGAGCGGCTCTCTTTCTCATTACTTTTCTCGTTGCCTTAGCAGGTCCTAGTATCACCCATTTTTGCAATATTTTAGGGTGCGTAATCAGGATTTTCCATGGGGCGCTCGGCGCTCACGGTAAAAGTCATGTTGCCATTTAGTCCCGGGACATTGACCACTGGCAGGGGAATGGGCAAAAAAGGTTGGCAAACTACGGTGGTGCGGACCATCACAATTTTGTCTTCGCTTTTGCTCTGGTCGGTTGTGCCGTCGCGATAAAAGACCTCTGTCTGAGGATAACTAGCCATTTTGACAAATTTACCCATGCCATCTAGCCAGGCATCGGGCACGCCTTTTTTGACCGCACCATTATTGGCGGCAGCTTGAGCTGATGGTAGCAGGGCGGCTTCGTGTGCCTGGTTGCTATTGAGCACTTGGACAAAGCCGTAGGCGATACCGAGGGCAAGCATATCCATCATCGGAAAGAAAAAACAAATCAAAAGCAGTCCAAGGGCTGGACCAAACTCAGCCATGGCGTTGCCAGCACGGTTGCGGCGTCTTGAAGGACTAAACTTTGTATTGCTCATTTGGGCAAACTGACTTATCTTTTTCACTGTGTCCTCTGTCGCCTTATGTGACGACTTCTTTTGTTCATTCAATATACGCACAGTAGGCATTAATTAGAGTGGAATGAGATATTAGAATTGTTATCTTTGTCCGAGACCACTGTTAGACGGCAGGCATCCCTTTTGAGTTTTTGCGCTTGAATTCCCATTTAGGTATGATGGGACCGAAAGCGAGTATTGTTTTAGCTCAGCAATTGGAAGTTTATGACAGATTTACCGGGTAACTCAGCCGACAACACAGCTCCTGATGCCGCTCCAAGCGCTGCGCCCGAATCTGGTCAGCCTGCCAAATCCACTGAACCGACTAAGCCAACGCGCAAAGTTGCTAAGACCATGTTGGAGACCAGTAAGTTAGGTTTGCCTACCGCAGGTGATGTGGTCACCGAAGCTGCTGATGACGGCCAGCCCAAGCGCAAGGTGGCAAAGACCTTGCTCTATTCCATTGGTAATTTGCATAGACTGGGCATTAGTCAGGAGCTAGAGCGTATGGCTGCCGCGTCAGCCAATCAAACAGAAGCTCAGCCACCTGTTGCAAGTGTTGCGCCTGATCCTGCCTCGGTATCTGCTGCCGCCAGTCAGGATGGCAAGAGCGCTAATACCGCTCCCGCTACAGCCAATACTCCAGGGTCTGATAAAGCGGCGTCGATAGCGGCACAATCTATTACTGGTAGCTCCAAAATTTCGCCGGTCATGCCTCAGGTCTCTTCCGTCATGCCTGGCACTGCCACTCCCGCCCATGGCACGGCTGCTGTTTCCGCCTTACCAGAGCCTGTAATCTCGCCTCCTCCAGCCAAATCTGAGCGCAAAGTGGCGCGGACTTTGTTGTTTAAGCCTGTGCGTACTCTTGATGGTGATGAGGCTCCGAGCATTGAGGCTCGCGTCATGGCTGGTCAAAAGATTGCCGATGCCGCCCACGCTGATGCCATTGCCCAGGGTCAAGACCCTGCTAAAGCCACAATCAAGCGCAAAGATTATGTTGTTGCCAAGACTATGCTTGACCACAGTGTGCTCTTTGTCATGAGTTCGCGCAATGCTGCCAAAGCTGAGACTCGCGCCCAGGAGATTGCCAGAGAAAGAGCCAATGAACCCCTTAAGCCGGTGGTGGAGGCAAAGAAAAAAGCCTTGCCTTGCAAATGGGTCTGGGATGAAGGCGATGGCTATTCCAAAGATCGCTTCCGTCACTGCGGCGTCTGTCAGCAAGTGGTTTACGACTTTAAAAATCTGGACAAAGCCGAAGCCGAAGCAATTGTCTACACCAGAGAAAATATCGAAAAACCGGTGCTTTACAAGCGCACTGACGGAAAATATATGGTCAATAACTGCCCTGTGGCAGTTAAGCATCGCAAAAATATGATTGTGGCCGGTCTTGTTGCCAGCTTTTTTGTCGCAGGTCTTGTAACCATCATGGTGATGATGCCGCCGCCACCTCCGCCCCCGCCCAAGCCAGCGGCCTTGCCAACATCTAAAGACCCCTTTGCCGCTATCAATGCTCGCAATAAAAAGCCCCAGGGCACAGTCGGTCCCGATGGTACTTATTACTATCGACCCGGACAGGCGACAACTGCCCAGCCCGGCACGGTGGCATCGCCTGCTGGCGGTAGTGTCGGCGCTCCCAACACATTTGTAGATACGCCGCCAGTGACCCAGACCGACGAACAGTTCTGGCAGTACTCAGGTGATACTGAGTCTGGTTCTCAATATTCGACTATTAATGACAATCCCAAGATGGCAGATCCCGCTGGTGGACCGGTACAACAGTACAGTCAGTCAGCGCCTTCGGCGCCACAACAGCTGCAACGCTAAGCGCTCTTAAGTCTGGATTCTGGGCTCTGGATTCTGTAATTTGGGCTAGAGTGCTCGTTTACTGGATGCGGTAAAGGGTGCGGCCCACTTTGATGACGTCGTTAGGGGCGAGCATGCGAGGCTCGGCAATGAGCTGGTCGTTGACCATTGTGCCGTTGCTGCTCATTGTGTCTTCGACCCACCAGCCCTGGTCAAAGTAAATGCGAGCATGATGGGCTGAAGCGTAACCGTCGTCTGGCAGCACGACATTGCATTCGGGGTCGCGGCCAAGTGTTATGGATGGCTGGTTGAGGACAAAAGTCTCGTTTGTTGTCAGGTTTACCAGGACAGGTAAACGTCCCTGCGGGGCGGTGCCGGAAGCTTCTGAAGGATTAACGCTCATAAATTACCTGGATTTGAGACTGACCAATTGAGAGTACCGCTGAATTTTCCCTTATTAAACTGTATAAGTCGACAGGCCGCATCGTTTTTATTAATCGCTTTGTCAAGCAAGTCCTGAGCGTTTTGGATACTGACAAGTTTATCGGACAGCCATCGACTATATGTCTTTGCGTTGCACAAAATGCGCAATACAATGGTTAGAGTAAAGAAGGGGTGGGAAAATACATAGAAGACAGTCGGGTTGGCGCCTGATTGGCTTTTATCCTGCAATTTGTTCGACCGAGGGAAGCCGTTCCGTGAATTTTCTAAAAAAGAGCGCTGGCACTAACCGCTATCCCACCGATATTATCATCGGGGAATTATTTGTAAAAGCAGGCATCATCTCACAGAAGCAGCTTGATGACACCATCAAAAATGCTGCTACAAAGCATCTCCATGTTGGACAGATGCTGACTATGGCTGGTTATATCAACCATAAAGATTTGCAGTCAGCTGTAGATGCTCAATCGATGTTGCGTGACAAACTTATCGAAATGCCCATGGCGGCTCGCTGTTTGCGTATCGCAGTAAAGACCGGTGCCAATTTTGCCGAGCTGGTCAAAGAGGACACAGCATCAGAAGCCCTTGCTGCTAGTCAAACTAACCGCCTTGGCGAAATGCTATTGGATGCTCAGGTCGTCAATAAGAGTCAACTAGCCCAAGCACTGGGACGCAGTCAGGCTACAGGGCTACCCCTTGGTCGTATCCTTGTACTTAATAACTCAGTGCCTGAGCAATTGTTACGTCTGGCTCTGGAGATCCAGGTACGTGTGCGCGATGGCATGATGGATCGCGAAGAAGCACTCGATCTGATGAAACAAGAAGTGGTGAAAGTTGCCGCTCAGGGTGTGCCGAGCAATAGTTTTACATCGCTAGCGGCGCTAGAGCCTTGTCAGCGCAAAAAAATTCGTTTGGGCGAGCTTTTGATCAAAGGCAATTTTATTTCTGATGTGGATGTCTATAGCTGTCTTGAGCTTGGTCTATCCAGTCATAGACCAATCGGCGAGATAATGGTCGACCAGGGTTATATCTCCACTGAGATGCTCGCTGTTGCACTCGCTGTGCAAGAAATGGTCGAAGATACAACCTACACCGAAGAACAAGCTGGTGCAGCGCTAAGACAAATGGCTGAAACCGGACGGATTTTGGCTGCTGTGCAAGAGCGTATCGATGGCACCTATGTCAAACCGGCTCCACCGCCCCCACCGATTGATACCAATGCTGGTGGCGCCTTTGCAGTCGCTCCCGATGGTACAACTGAAGCTCCCAGCGGTTCAGAAACAGTCAGTGCTGATATTCCGGCTGGGACAAATCAATCTCCCAGAGCTTCTTCTAGCAAACTAAAAGTTTTGTATGACGGTCCAGAGTTGCATGGGGATTTTAATTCACCAACTCCACAAGAGCTGGCAGCCAAACTCGAAGGCAAGAGCAGTAGCGACCATGTCGCCCAGGCTGCTGCCGACGCTCAGGATCTAGCTCTGGAAGCCGCTAACAATCCCGCTCAGCATTATGACGAGGCACCATCACTAGCTACTTTGATGCGCTCGGTCACTGGTGATTCCAGCTTTGATGAGCCTCAGGCCGAGCAGCCATCGAGTGGACATCTGGAGCCCATGCCAGAGCAATCACTCGAAGCTTTAATGGCTGCCGTAGAAGGCAAACCTGCTCCACCTGCTGATGAAAATCTTACTTTTGAGAGTCTGGTTGCCAGTCTAGATAATGGTAATGGACACGCCCATGAGACTCCCCAGACCTTTGAAGCATTAGCCAGGGCTGCCAGCCCTGAGCCTGGTGCCCAAGATTTTACTGCTGAAGATCCTACTGCTGGATATTTTGTTGGTGAAGCAGAACCATCACAATTTGCTACTCAATCACAAGCCAGTCAGTCGCATCAAGGTATTCCAGCTCAAGCCAGCCACTCTCATCAAAACATGCCAGCTCAGGCGGCGCGTTCACATCAGGGTATGGCTGCTCAATCTGCTGAGATGCATCAAGCGGGTCACTTTGAAGGCATGCTTTTATCAGCCAAGATTGTTACACCTCAGGCTATTGATGCCGCTCTCAAGTCGGTCAGAGAGATGCCCGCGATATTTTTGGATATCCTCACGCTCACTGGTCATGTTAGCGATAACGGCAAGCTAGCCATACTCGAATGTCACGGTTTGCACAGCGAAGGTGCCATTGATACTGCCACAGCAAGTGAAGTCCTGGACTACTGTCTCAACAAAAACAAATTGCGCAATCTGACTTTGCATCAAGCTTTATCTGAGCTTGGTATTGCAGTACAAAAAGCACGCCCCCAAAACCCTTATGCCGCTTCTCTAGCATCTGCCCTTGAAGCCGAAACCGCTGCGGCTGCCGCTGGCAGTCAGACAAGTGCTGTGAGCGAAGAGGCAAGTGCATCAGAAGTCGCCACAGATCACGCCCAGGCAGAGCCTGCACAGCCAACTGCAATGGTGCAACCGCCAGCTCCTCAAGAAGACGACGGAGATTTGCTTAAGTTGTTTGGCTTGGGTGATCAGGCTCAGTCCGATGATACTGCCCATGTGCCAGAAGTAGAGTCGAGAGTTGAACCAATTACAGCTGATAGCTTGCTTGCATCTCTTGCCACCAGTCCATCTGCTGAGGCTGAAGAAGCAGAGAGTGTTGCGGCTCAAGTCAATCCCAGTGCCTTTGAAACAACTGCTGTTTTTAAAGCTACTGCTGCCGAAGAGCTAGAACAAGCTCTGGCAAATGCTGTGGATGAGGGACCTTCGATTGGTGATTTGCTAAACAATTTAGATGAGGCAGACACTGCACCATCCCACGGCGCTGATATTGCTCCGGCAACAGCTCAAGAGCCTCCTAAGGCAGGTGCCAGCGAATCGGAGCGTGAGCGCGAAGAGCGTTTGGCTGCCTTGCGTGAGGCCGAGTTGCGCCATCAGACTGCTGATTTTTCGTTGCCAGCTAGCTTACTCTCGCAATCGACTGAGAGCGCCGCTGCCAGTGCTGCCGATGCTTTTGTCAGTCACGATCAATCGCTAGAGCCATCAGTAGCTGATTTGCTTGAAGATGTAGATAGCGATCGCACCAACACTCAAGAGCTAGAGTTGCGCTCACTATTTTCTAGTGGCGTGCAGTCATCTGTGCCTGCACCTGCAGCGACTCATGCCTTTGATGAAGTGACTGCGGCGACATCTCAAGCAGAACCAGTTGCCGAGCCAGCACCAGCGCCGGCTCCTGCACCACCACCTGCACCAGAGCCTACACCGGCACCGGAGCCTACACCAGCTCCTGCACCACCGCCCGAGCCAACCCCAGCTCCTGCACCAGCACCAGCTCCAGCTCCAGCTGCGCCTAAGGCCACCAGTAACAGGCTGCCTAAAATGCTCGATGCTGATTTGCATGCCGCCAAGGCTGCTCAAATGGCAGCAATGTCATCGCATCTGACTGGTATGGCTGAGATGTACTATGAGCAAGAAAACTTTGTCGAGGCTCAAAGAGCCTACGAAGGTATTTTGTCCTGGAGACAAAGCGAACTCGGCAGCAATCACCTGGATATCGTTGACGATCTCAACAATCTTGCCGGTGTGATGTGTGTGCAAGGTTTGTTTGCCGAAGCAGAACCATTAATCGCTCGTGCTGTACAAATACTAGAAATTAGCGAGACCAAAGATCCACTCAAGCTTGCCGAAAACCTCACCAGTCTTGCTGGTTTGCAGTTTCAACAGGGTGTATTTGCCAATGCTGAGCCGCTTTTGCGTAAGGCTCTGGCGCTGCGCGAAGAAGAACTCGGACCAGATAATGTGGAGCTGGCAGATAGCTTGCGCGATTTTGCCAAACTGCTCAAAAAGCTCGGTAAGCTCGAAGAAGCAGAAAAACACTATCAAAGAGCAAAAGTGCTGCTGGGTAAAGCCTAGATTTTTGTGCCATTGATTTAGGCAATAAAAAACTCGCTAGACGTCTCTAGCGAGTCCTTTATTACAGTCCTTTGGAAATTCCTCAGGGCTGTCCCACCGTCTCGAGGAAAACTTTTGAGCAGTTAACTTTCTGCGTTACTTGCTGCCTGGCACTTCAGTGCCATAGATGCTGGGCATTTCGGCTTTCTGACCTGGTTTGTCGGCGAAGAACTTGATTGGACCCTTTTCAGTGTCTTGTTGTTGGTCCTTGCCTGGTTTTACGGCTGACTTTTCGCCACCGTCCTTAATTTCCTTGTCGGGCGCAGGTGTTAAGCCGCTGTTATCAAGGGATGTATCATTGCCCCCAAACTTAGACTTATCGCCACCGTCCTTAACTTCCTTGCCAGGCATGGGAGTCAGACCAATGCTGTCACCGGACTGATTGTCGCTATCTTGAAGCTTAGACTTTGCGCCACCGTCCTTAACTTCTTTGCCAGGCATGGGATTCTCGGCACTGTTTTCTCCGTTTTGATTGCTTTCGCCTTTGCCCCCAGTATTTGCCTTGTCTTCGATCATATTGCCAGCGGCGGCTTTATCTTTCTTGTTGCCGCGCAAGAAATCTTCTTTGATTGCAGCGTCTTTTTTGATGCTGTTGAAGTTATCCTTCACAAGAGAGTTAGGTTTGCTTTCAAACTTTTTGGCTCCATTTTTGTCACCGTAGATATCGTTGCCAAAGTCTAGATTGCCACCAAATTTATCGATCATGACATTTGGTTTAGCCACTTCGTCTGAGCGCATGGCGCATTTGCTACCTTTGCCCCAGGTGTCCTCGAGAGTGTTGGTAAAGGCTTGTTGTGCGCTTTGTCCTTGCTTAAGGCTAGAATCGAATTGATGAATTTGGCTTTCCATGATGAAGTTCCTCTGGTAAGAAAAGTGGTATTTTTTTGTTTTATAGTTACGGCGGTTTGTTTGAGACGTTGTCAATGCCGTCCTCGTGCTTGCTAATCTAAGATTTTGTTGTTACGGGTGCGTGATTGGCCTGTGACTGATTTGTTACCGGGCAAAAGTCTTATAGATTGACCTTGTCCTGGCGCCGTTAGCCTACCCGGTAGTAAAATGAAGCACTCTATATGGTAGGCGTGGATGAATAATTTAAAGTTGCTCGTTGTCGCAGGTTGTCTGGCTGTAGTGCCACTTGTCACTGCTGGTGGTGCTACCGCTGTACTGGCCGATGAGCCTCGCACCAGTATTACTCCTGGCGATGCCCAGACCTTGTTTAAGGCAAGACAACCAGAATTATTTAGAGATAGCTGGACCAATAACAAGCATAGTGATTTTGATGTTTTGATGCCGGTGCCAGAACAGGCAATGACAAATAGTGTGACCGGGACAAGGATTTATCGCTGTAGCAATAAAGGCAACAACTTTATTGTCAGTGTCAGTAATCCCGGTGTGCAAAAAGATAGCTACAAGAGATTTTTACAGGGTATTGAGCAGGGACTAAAGACTCGCGGTGGCAAGATAATTGCTGCCGCCCCAGCCAAGGGTGTGGGCTGGACTGGCACGCTTTTGCAGGCTGAATTTAAAGACAATGCTAAAAACACTACACTGGTAGCCATGGCCGATGGTGTGCCTGTTATCTACACTCTGGGTGTAAATCTACCTTTGATGGATACTGATTCGCAAAAATTTATTTACTCCTTAGTGGTGCATCCTGCTCAGGCAGCGCTTTTGCCTGTAAAGCGACCGGAGTCTGATCAGGAGGATAAAGACTCGACCTATGAGATAACCATTGGTAAAGACAAGCTCGATGAATTGTCCAACGAAGACCAGAGTCAAATTGAAAATGATCTTGCACGCGGTGGCTATAGCGGAAGGCGTGGTAAAGGTTTTCTTGATGCTACCAGTATCGCTATAATAATGCCTACTTTTGTTCTGCTTCTTCTTGCGATTCGCTTTGTTAGCAAAATTGGTAAAAAGAAAAAGTCTTAATTGATACCAAAAAAAGAGACAGAAGCGCTCGCGCGCTCTCTCTGTCTCTGTACTCGATGTTACTTGCGGCGCTTGGTCAGCGGTATTTTAAAACTAAATACAGCTCCACCGGCTTTGCTGTTTTGTACTTCTATGGTGCCGCCCATTAGCTCTACCAGTGATTTACAGATGCTCAGTCCCAGCCCTGAGCCGGGGATTGCGCTGTTGCCCTGACCGCGGGTAAAGCGATCAAATATATGGGGCAAAAGATCTGGTGCAATGCCATGTCCTTCGTCTTCGATACTAAATACAGCGTACTCGGTACCCTGTTTGACGCTGACTCTGACCGCTCTGCCCCGCGGCGAAAACTTTATGGCGTTAGAGACCAAGTTAATGAGGACTCTATCTAGTTTTTCTTCGTCAGCAAAGACTACGATTGGCGCTGATTTAAATTCAATCTTGATACCGGCTTCTTCAGCCAGACTGCGAGTGGATAGCTCCAGAGCAGACAAACACTCATCGACGGACACCTGACCTAGATCAAGCTCCATCATGCCAGCTTTGATGCGCTCTACATCTAGTAAATCATTGATTAGATTGAGCATGCGCTGGCTGTTGCGATTGGCGCTCTCTACATAGTCCAGTCCTCGGGCATCGAGCTGACCGTGCTTGCCGCTTTTGATAAAGCCCAGGACATTGGTAATAGTATTGAGAGGACTGCGCAGGTCGTGTGTGACCATGGCCATTACCTCTTGTCTCAGTCTCTCGGCTTGCTTAAAGGCGGTCATATCGTGGATGACAAAAAACGTTGATTTTTCCTCATCCGACCAGTGTCCAGCAAACAGCACATCGACGATCTTGCCGCTGGCAGCTTTGAGCCGCAAATCTAGAGGTTCTGTGGATACTAACTTGTGCAACTGTTCGAGATAATCTAGCGCTTTGGGGATATCTTCTGTCACCAAAAGATCGACAAAGTGCAAACCAAGGAGTGATTCTTGTGGCATCCCCAGTAGTTCTTCGGCGGCGGGATTGGCAGCAATAATTGAGCCACCTGCGTCTATCGAGCCGATAAAGTCTCTGGCGTTTTCCAGGATAGCGCTTTCTTTACGGCTTGCTTCCTGCAATTCGCGGGCCATTTTGTGGAAGGTCTGATCGAGTTTTACGATCTCGTCGTCGCCAGTTAGTGGCGCATTTAGTGGCAAACGGCTGGCCAGTCTGTAGGTGTTGTCGGAGACTTTGTCGAGACGATTGGAGATGCGGCGGGTGATAAAGACTGCAATTATTATCGTTAAAATCAAGTCGATTATAGCGACTGAGACCATGATGGTCTGAGCCTTTTTACGCAGTTCAGCCTGGATAGCTGGTGTGGTAAAAGTCATTCTTTCTTTTTCGCGACCGATATACATCAGCTCTTGGTCAAGAGTCTCATGGATGAGGTTGCGCAACTTGTGCCACATCGGTTTGCGCTCATCGCGCCCTTCTTTGTCGGTGCGGTCAAAGCTCTCTTTTAAATCTGTGAGGGTTTGGATTGCCTCTCTGGTGGTGCGCTCGGTGGCTTGTATGGCTTGTTTGAGACGGGCATCGTCCTCGCCAAGTTTATTGAGCACAGCAAAGTCGTCGGTAATTTTTTTATAGAGACTCTGGTAGGTGGGATCATTGCGCGCTGGTATAGGCAAACTGCCTTCATCAGAGTAAATTGAGACGATTTCGTAGACATGGTTTGTGAGACGATTGACAGTGTCCGAGACCTGGCGTGCTCGGGTGCTTGCCAACAGCTGCTGCTCAGCTTCATTTTGCAGTTGAGCAAGCCAGGCTATAGAGGCTAGTTGGATAAGCAGGGGCAAAGTAACTAAGACCAAAACCTGCTTAAATATGGAAAATCTTTGCCGCATAATAGTGTTATCCCCGCTGAATTTTACGGCAAAACCTGAGCCCCGGCTGCTTTTAGTATCAAGTATGATTTTATCGGTCACTTATCGCGAGGTGTAACTTGGCAAAGCTCCTACTGGTAGAGGATGACAAGGATCTGGCTCAGACCGTGCTCGATAGTCTACGTGGCGAGAGATACGACGTCGAATACGCCAGCGACGGCACATTGGGGCTGGAAATGCTCAAATATACTCAGTTTGATGTCATTATCCTGGACTGGGAATTGCCGGAGATGACTGGAGTCGATATCCTCAAAAAGTTTCGCATGTCAGGCGGGCAGACTCCAGTTTTAATGTTGACTGGTCGCAGTGCGGTGACCGATAAAGAGACCGGTCTCGATGCTGGTGCCGATGACTATTTGACCAAGCCATTTGACCTGCGTGAGCTTGTTGCACGTATCAGAGCAATGCTCAGACGTCGTACTGTAGCTTCTTCGTCGCTATTGACCTACAAAGACATCGTACTTGATCCGCTCTCTCACAAAGTCACCAGAGCTGGCAAGCCTGTCCATGTCCTACCGCGGGACTTTGCCTTGCTTGAGTTTTTAATGCGTCATCCCAATGAGATTTTTGCTGTTGAGAGTTTGCTTGTGCGTGTCTGGGAGAGTGACTCAGAGGCATCGCCAGAGGGGCTGAGGGTGGCTATCAGGCGGCTGCGCAAAGCACTGGATACAAGCGAAGAATTGAGTGATTCAATAATCGAGAATGTTTCCCGTGTCGGATACCGCCTCAGGCAATAGGTTTGTCGCTTTTTGCATATCAGCCTGGGCTTTGCTCTTATTGCCGAGCTTGGTATAGCAAGCTGAGCGCAAAATATATAGACGTCCATCATCATTGCTGGCCGCTATAGCACTATTGAGATCGCTCAGTGCTGCCCTGGCATTGTCTGCTTTTAGCTCTAATTTGGCGCGCTCCATCAGCGCTACTCTATCGGTTTTGTTGATATCCAGAGCGCTGCTAAATTCTTTGAGAGCCTCTTGCCCTTGTTTTGAGCGGGCTAGTGCCATGCCTTTGAGTGTGTGGATGGCTGTGCCATCATAGGTGGTATCTTTGATTTGCTCGATAGTTTTGAGTGCTTCTTCGGTACGGTGCAAATTGAGCAATGACTCTACTTTGAGTGCCAGCATGGCGCTGTCTGTCGGTTTGCTTTCTAGGTATTCGTTGGCGACTGAGAGGGCTTGCTCGTTTTTATTGAGTGTAAGCAGCAGTGCTACCTTTTTTTGCAAAGCCTGGGCATTGTCTTGAGAGAGAGCTAGAGCTTTGTCTAGCTCGATTATGGCGCTCAACAAGGTGTCTTTAGTTTGAGGTTTTTTGTCTGCCAGCAAAGTAGCCAGACTGATGTAATTTGCTACAGCCGCCGGATCGTCTTTGAGAGCCAGTCTTAATTTGCTTTCTGAGTCTTCTTTTTGACCGAGCTTGTTGAGAGCTATTGAGATGTTTTTGAGTGATACCGCCGTTGGTTTACCGAGTTTGTGAGCGATGGTGGTGTCAGCGAGCAGACCTTTATAGTCGCCCATAGCACCTCTAGCACTGCCACGGTTGATATAGAGTATTTGCGAGCGCGGATTGTATTTGAGAGCGGTGGTGTAGTCTTTGATGGAGCTTGCGTAGTCTTCTATCATAAATTCGCAGTTGGCTAGCGCTCGATAAGTGTCGTGCCATTTGGGATTGGCTAACAGTGCGCGTTTGTAGCAGTGGATTGCTTGCTTGTAATCACCTTTGGCTTTATAGCATGTGCCCAGATTGACCAGGGCTTCCCATCGTGTGGGGTCTAGCGCCAGCACCATCGAGCAGTCTGCCAAGCCTTCATCGTATTTATCTAGATAGATATAAGCAATGCCCCTATCCAGGTAGAGGGCAGCGGCATGAGGAGCCAGTGCGATTGCTTGATTGTAGGTGTCGATTGCCTCTTGATACATGGCACAATCGGTCTGGTAAAAGGCTTTAAACTCCAGTAGTTCCAGACTCTTTTGTGTTTGTCTATCGAGCGCTTGCTCCACTACGTGGAGCGCAGCTTTGGGCTTGTTTATCTCGGAGAGAGTCATGGCCTTTGACTTATATGTGTCAATTGAGCCAGGGGCAAGGAGTAGCGCGTGATCAAAATCAGCCAGTGCCAGGTCGTATTTTTTTAGCGCCTTGTGCATGCAGCCGCGCCAGAGATAGTTCTCGTAATTTTGCGGTTGATGCTCGATGTTTAAGGCAAACTGTTGCTCTGCTTCTTTGTATCTCTTTTGGCGGTAATAAATGATCGCCTTTTGAGTGTCGACTTTGTCGCTGAGGTCTTTGTCTATAGATGCTGCTTTGAGATAGCTCAATGCCTTTGGATAATTGCGCTTTTGCTCATAGTAGGAGCTGAGGCAATAATCGATTTGACTATAAAGCGAGCTGTAACGAGGTATTTTTTTGAGCGAGAGTAAATAATCTGCCTCTTTTGTACTATCAGTCAGCTCAAAGAGATCACTAATGGCATAGAGTGCATGGCGACTGTGAGGATAGAGTTCGAGGGCATTAAAAGCGTCTCTTAGGGCTTGCGCTACCAGTGCATTGTCTTTGAGGAAGTTTGATCTCTCGATTAAATCGCGCTCCTCGGTGAGCGGCATATTGATAAAAGTATCTCTATCTGCGCGGGCTTGTTTTTCTAGTCCCAGTCTTTGATCTAGCTCTGCCAGGCGCAAATAAGTCATAAAGCTGTTTGGTTTTGCTTTTATTAGTTGATTGAGATCTGTTTTTGAGTGCTCATAATCACCGTCTTTAAAATAAATCCCCGCGCGTTTATCGAGGGCTTCCACATTGTCTGGCTGCAATGCTAGCGCCTTGGTCAGGTCAGCAACTGCTTTGTCTCGTTCGTCTAATTCCAGGGCGATTTTTGCTCGCTCAGTGTAGAGAGAGGCTCTCGTTGGTGCGATTTTGATGGCACTGCTGAGTAGCTCGTAAGCCTGGTTTTTGTCGCCAGTATCGGCTAGATATAGTCCTTTGTACAAAAATCCTGAATGATGATCGGGGAAGTTGGCGATGATTTTGTCAAAACATTTTTCGCCAAGAGTATTTTGATTTAAGCCTAAATAGCTAAAACCAGCTAGCTCAAGCAAAGTGCGATCGTTGTCGTTTTTGTTGAGCAAAAAGTTTAAGTCATCGAGTGCGACTTGATAGTTGCGCAGACAAAAATTGGCAGTACCTCTGAGGCGACGACTGTCATCATCTGATGGATTGCTCTCAATAGCTCTGGTGGCTGCTTTGACTGTATCTTTGTAATTGCCAGCGCCCATGTATATTTTGGCATGCAGGGCATGTATTGAGCTAGCTTTGGGATTTTTGGCGGCAAATTTTTCGAGGTCATCGATTGATGCTTGATAATTGCCGCGCGTGGCATTGACAGTGCCTCGCACCAGATAGATCCAGCTGCCATCATAGCCGTGTGCTGTCAGTGTGTTGACGTCTTTAAAGACGCGCTCATTGAGTCCTAATTCTATTAGTGGCAGTAATCTCTCGGCTAGCTGTTCATCAGTTTCTTCGCCCGCCTTTAGACCTTTGTCGTAGTCTTCCAGACTTTCTTTAAACTTCTTTTGTCCCGACAAAAAGCGCGCTCTGCCAAGATAATACTGACTTCCTTCATCGCCATATTTGACTGCCATATCAAATGCCACTTTTGCTTCGTCAAAGCGGTTGTAAGCCGCCAGACAAGTGGCTCGTAGTAGCTGTGATGGTGCGTCTTCTGGTTTGAGCTGGCAGGCTCTTTCGGCTTTAGCCAGTATCGCATCAAACTGCCCACTGAGAGCCAGCACAGCGGCCTCACCGCGGAAGACTTTGTAATTATCTGGTGCTAGTTCTTCCAGTACTTTATAGTCTACCAGGGCTTCGTTATAACGTTTGAGCTTAAACAGCAGCTCTGCTCTAAACAAGCGTAATTTGACAGCTTTTGGGGCGGCATTGACAGCAGCTTCCAGCTCTTTTAAGCCGACTTCGTTTTTATTGGTAGCCAGCTTGCAGATAGCCAAATGATAGAGGGCATCAGCATTACCTGGCTCCAGGGTGAGAGCTTTTTGATAGTAGTTGGCTGCTTCGGCAAATTTTTCTTGATAGCCAGCGCAATTGCCCCGAGCAATCCAGGCTTCGGCTGTGGCTCCTGGTTTTTCGCAAAGTTGGGCTAAGAGTTGTTCGGCTTCTTTAAATCGCTTTAGCTCCCCATAGCTAGCCGCCATCATGAGTGCCAGATTTTGGTCCATGCTATAGCCCAGAGTCAGGGCTTTTTTAGCAACAGTGAGGCATTTTTCGTAGGCATCTGTGTGATAGTAGCAAAAGGTCAAAAGCACCAGTGGGAAGTTGTCCTGCGGGTAGCCCTCGATAGCTATTTGCAGGTCGTCAATGGCTGCTTTGTATTGTGATTGCTCATAAAGGCAAGCACCGCGGACGAGCGCTACGCGTGGGCTGTCAGGCGAAATCGCCTTAGCCCGGTCAAAATCAGCCAGTGCCAGCTCGTTTTTTTTGAGTTTGGCATAAGCAATACCGCGCCTGACCAGCGCGTCTATGTCTTTGGGATTGGCGCCCAGATATAGAGTCAACTGGTCAATGGACTGCTGGTAATCGCCACGGTCAAAGGCGTCAATTGAGTCTTTAAGTGGGTTGTCTAGACTGGGCACGCTCAAGATGCCAGTAGCTCCTGCTGGCATCCCTGTGGTCAGGGCTGGCGCGAGCAAGCCTAATGCGCATACTAGACTGAGAGTGCGGGCCAGGAGCATATGTACCTGCTTGCAACTATCGACACGATTTGCTACAGGCAAAATTGTCCCACATAATCGCTGAACAAAGCCCAGCCGCAGATTAATCGGTGAGGTCTTTGATGTCTTTTTGGGTGACTGGGGTCATCAGTCCAGTTACACGTTCATCTGCCATATCGACCAGACCGATAAAGCGTCTGGTATCTCTGGATGGCGCTTTGGCTGGAGTGTCGTTGCCATTTGCCGCAGTATTGTCGAGGGCGTAGACAGGCGCTCCTGAGTAGCCTGGTGTGGCTCTTGTTGTCAAAATGTCCATGACTCTGTTGGGGTCATCTCCAGGCGGCAGCGGATCAGCTCTCAGCTCACGTACTGCTCGTCCTCGGGTGGTTTGACCGCGAGCAGTGCCCTCGGATGTATAAAAGGTGCCTGTACCGTAAGGTTGACCAAAGGTTACTATGGCGTCGTCTGGTTTTAGTTTGTGCTCCTGATCAACTGCCTCAGCTGGTTTGCAAATTTTGTTAGTGTCCTTGCCTGTTTGTATCTCTATTACAGCGAGGTCTTTGGCTGGGTTGGCACGGTACATTTTTGCATCGTATTTGGTGCCGTCCTCGGTCACTACTTTGATGTCATCTATGCCGTATTTACGCATTGTGTCATCGGAGACAACATGATTGTCAGTCATTATTTTGCAGGAGTCCGCCTCCTTTTTGACCATCACGCCGGTCCCACCCCCCAGCTTGTTACCTTTGCTATTTAGCTCAAAGTGCACTGTCGATGGACGCATCTCTTTGTAGAGTGAGAGCACATCGATATTGTTGCCAGAGTCTTTGCCAAAATCTTTATAGCTACAGCCGATGTCCATCTGACCGGCTTCTAGCACCATCAATTGCTTATTACCTGGCTGCGGCTGGCATTCTCTGCCGCCCAGGTCTCGTGCTTTGTCAGCAACCTGGCGCTCAAGTGTTACTTCGTCTGCAGGCCTGGACCTGCCTGTACTGTTGTCTTGTACTTCTGCCATGACTATCTCTGGTGGTGGGTGGATTGTCGGGGATTGCGCGATGCGACTTTATGGCAATGGGTACCATATGACAGGGTAACAGGCACTGAGCGTGGCGCAAGTGAAATCTCTCAATCAGGGTGGTGGATATACGGTAGAGTGTGAGCAATTGTCGGCGTGATAGATCGGATAAGATAGTCGGTATTAGTGACAGCAAAGCGATAAGTTGGTTAGTGGATGCGCATCAGTCGATTGCAAGTGAGCGGGTACCGCTCGATACGTCATATCGATCTCGATTTAAAACCAGTCAATGTCATTGCCGGAGCCAATGGCACTGGTAAGAGTAATCTATACAAAGCGCTCTATCTGGTCTGGTGTGCGGCAAATGGTCAGCTGGCGACAGTCATCTCGCAGGAGGGCGGCATGTCATCCGCTCTCTGGGCGGGCACTCGCAGCAAAATTGACGACCCCAGATTTAAAATCGCAATCACACTGGATGATCTCTCATACAGTATCGCTTGTGGGCGGGTGCCATATAGCGATAGGCATTTTAAAAATCCTGACTTTGATTGTAGTGATAGCACTGGCAGACCATGGTTTGCAAATGATCCTGACATCAAACTAGAAGATGTAAGCACTGATTACCGTGGCAAAAAGATTGCTTTGATGAAGCGCAAAAGGGGCAGTATCTCTGCTCGTAATATGGACGGTCGCTCTGTCGAATACCCGCTGGCCGTCTCATCTTGTGAGTCTGTTTTATCTGGTCTTAGAGAGCCCCATTTGTTTCCTGATTTGTCTGTACTACGTCAAGAAATTTTGACCTGGCGTTTTTATCACCACTTCCGCACTGATTTATCATCTCCTTTGAGGCGCGAGCAAATCCCTGTATATACGCCAATTTTGAGTCACGATGGTAGCGATCTGGCCTCGGCTTTAGCGACCATCATTGCCGTGGATGGTCCTGGACCGCTTTCGAGATCTCTTGATCGCGCCTTCCCTGGAGCAAACCTGTCTATCAATATGGAGCCTGAGAGTGTATCGATGGGACTTACTATGCCTGGCTTTTACAGGCAGTTTAGCGGGCGTGAGTTGTCCGATGGTACATTGCAGTATCTCTGTTTATTGGCTGCTCTGCTAACACCAAGACCTCCCAATCTAATGGTACTAAACGAGCCTGAGACAAGCATCCATCCCGATCTGTACACGCCACTTGCTGAGCTTATCGTAGAGGCGTCCAAGCGCAGTCAGCTCATCGTCACCACTCACGCGCGGGAGCTAGCTAGCAAAATAGAGACCCTCAGCAATACTAAGATGATTGAGCTGTCAAAAATCGAAGGCGAAACCAGAGTCGTGGGAGCCAAGCTGGTAGAAGATTACGATGATGAAGAAGATGAAGAGTGATTATGCAGATCAATGAAGTTGAAGTGAGTGAGGTTGTAGTCTGTGGCAATCACTGATTTTAAAATCGGCGGCTACAGATCCATCCGTGATGTCTGGCTCAAGCTGCACCCGATAAATGTCATCGTCGGTCCCAACGGCTCCGGCAAAAGTAATATGTACCGAGCTATGTATCTGGTCTCTTGCGCTGCCACTGGGCGACTGGCCGCTGCACTAGCTGAGGAGGGTGGCCTCGCCTCCGCTCTCTGGGCTGGTAAGTGGAGTAAAGGTGATAAGTATCCGCACTTTGTGTCATTGTCTGTGCGCACAAAGAGCTATGAATACAACTTGGTTTGTGGCATGGCAGGCAAAGAGGTTTTAGGGGAGTTTTTTAAGAGGGATCCGGAGATAAAGCGGGAGCAGATATTTAAGCTCGGCGAAGGAAAAAAGAGTAAGATACTAAGCAGGGGGAGAGGTTCGGTCACCGCCCGTGATGCTCATGGTAAAGAAGTAGTGTATACAGCTCGAGTCTCAGACAACGAGTCTGTGCTGGCTGGACTGCGAGATCCAGTTAATTTTCCCGAATTGTATGCTGTGCGCGAAGAAATACTGGGTTGGCGTTTTTATCATCACTTTCGCACTGATATGCATTCCCCCTTAAGGCTGCCGCAAGTGGGTGTGATGACGTCGTATCTCAGTCATGATGCTCACGACCTGGCGGCGACACTGGCAACAATCATCGAGTTTGGCGATGCTGAGATGTTCTTTGGTGCATTAGACGAAGCCTTTCCTGGGGCACGTCTCGAAATCGTACAGACTCCGGCTGGTTTGCGTATAAAATTTACCCAAGAAGGTATCAATCGTCCGCTGGATGGTACGGAGCTATCTGACGGCACTTTGCAGTATCTGTGTCTACTCGCCTCTCTGCTAAGTCTGTCTGCACCGCCGGTGATCGTTTTGAATGAACCCGAGACAAGTTTGCATCCAAACTTGATTAAGCCTCTGGCTCAGCTAATTGTGCGCTGCTCTGCTGATAGTCAAATATGGTTGACCACACACTCCCGTGAGCTGGCTGACGGAATCATGGACTTGAGTGGTTATGAGCCATTTGAGCTGCACAAAGTCGATGGCGAGACGCGGCTTGTTGGCACCGGACTTGGTGGCTACCGCGAGAGTGATGAGGAAGAGGCGGATTTATAGGGGCTTGATAGAGTGATTGATATGCCTCCATCACACTGCTGCCTACAGCTGATCAGTACCTGTGTGATACTTGGTGGCCGCTGCTTGTAGTCGCCATATCAGCTGGGCGCCAACAGCAGAGCGCCACCATAAGAGCAATTCGTTGATTGAAATAATGTGCTTGATATAGTTTTGCCATAACTCGTCCGTATGTTTGCAATGGCAGATTTTGAAAAACTGTAAGGTATAGATTTGCCAGGCACTCTATACCACTGAGCGACTGTGTATCAATGAGCCGATATTAACTGTCCCGCTCAGGTTCTAAGCAGTCACGTCTACTAGTACGTCCTTATGGCTATTAGTAAGGCTTTTGCACGCAATAAATTCTTGTTTACTTTGCCATGTCCTCTAGTGCACACTCCCACCATTGCGCTACAAACGACGCACAACTTAGCTCACCCCCTGAGAGCTTTGGACAGCAAGATCAGTCCGAATCTCTAAGTGCTAGACTCAACCAGGAGGTGTTTTGCCCGGGCCGGCACCTTGGACCGTCACATGACCAACCTCCATCAGCCGCAGATAACGCCGTTTTGCCAACCTAGCACTTCTCAGACTCCAGTAGCACAAATGCTAATAGCGACTCGCACAATGTGTCGAGTACTGATAACAGAGTCAGCTCGAGCAATGATAATGCCAACACAATTGGTGATACTACCAGTAGCGTCACTAGCTCCCAGCCCATCGATATCAACATAACTTTTAATCCAAGCATTACTAATACTCTTGATTCAAGCCATGATCATCAGGATGATAGATCCGACTCACGTGACGGCACTGATCAATCGCAACAACCTGAGGTGTCCTCGGAGTTATCGGATAGGCAATTTACTCAGGCTATGATTGAGTCTCTGATACGTTTTGAGAGTATGCTCACCCAACAAATGATGCTCTTTGAGCAGCAGATGATGATACGCAATCCATACCAAAACAACAATATCGATGCCTGGTTTGGTAATCCTCGACCGACACAAGTGGTTGTAATACAGATGCCTGAAACAGGCCAATGAGATGTTTTAACTATGTAAGAAAATCGCGCTGAGTTAGATCGATGTTTATAGCTTCCAGCACAGCTTGGCCATGGTGCGTAAATCCGCCTCTTTTGGGGCTGGCTATGAGGGGTAATATTTGACATGCATGGCCGTCTAGAGAAACACCTATTCTAAAATGCCTATCAGTCCCAATTTGGTAAAGACATTTTGAAGTATCGACGTCTATCTATAGTCTTAATAGTCGTTTTGTTGAGTTTAGGCCTTACTTGGTGCACTGCATTTCAATTTCCACCAAGTCTCTTGCCGCCCGCTAGTTATGAAGTCAGCCAAGCAGTTCTGGGCAAGGAGAATGAACTTAAGCAGCTAGTTCCTAAGTATGAAGAAGATGTAAAAGCTTATTTGAAGACGTCACAGAATAAAAATCTTGTTTATGTCAAGGTCGGCGGTGATTACATCAGACGTTTTGACTCAATCGTAGGTGATGATCTAACACCAGAAGATTTGGCCAACTTAGCTATTTGGGCTGAGCCAAAAGCTTTAAATCCAGAAGCTTTAGAACCAGAACGTTTAAAACCAGAAGGTGATATCTATCAAATTGTTTTCTATCGAACTATAGCGCTATTGGGTCAAAAAAAAGGAATTCGCGAGCGCTACGCTCTTTGGAGGGTTCGACAATATGTGGTTTTGAGCGGAGATTTTGATGGTGCTCCAGGTGAGGCCTTGATGGATGCAGCGAGCCAATAATCAAGCAAGCTGTGCTCAGTAGAAATATCTGAAACAAACAATAGTTTTGAAAATGTTATGAACAGGGCACCAGGGTAATCGCCGCTAGTTAGTTCTCTTTTGTGGCATCGATTACTTCGGCTGCTCCTCGATCACTGGTGTAATAGATCCTGATTCGCGGATGTCCCTTATAATCCGGACCTACATACTTACCGGGCTTCAACGTCCAACCAGTGGGAAGTGATGAAAGACCGCCAGTCCATGTGATATCACCGGAGGCACTCAGGCTGTAGGGATGGAATTGTCCCTGTTGGCTGGAGAAGCCTTTGTAGGTGTTGCCTCTGATTTCAAGCGTGCCGATGTGAATGTATCTTCCGACTGAAATCTTGTTGCATGTATAGATTCCATCCGGAGGTGCACCAATCCCTTTCTCCGCGGTTGGCGTAGTTTGAGGGGCCTGATTAGGTGTGGTTTGGTGAGCCTGATTAGGTGGATTTGCCTTTTGGTTGCCTGGCGCGATCCAGGGACTCGCCGTGCTTATACCAACAGCTGTGTTGCCTGGCGTTGACGCAGGTGGATTGGCTTTGTTAGTAGCTTCGTTAAGTTGCTCTCTGGTGTACCAAACTCCGACGCCGGCACTATAACCAGAATGAGAGTCTAAGCGTACTTTGACGAGGTCCCCCTTCTCTTCGAGGATAGTGCCGACTTGGTTGCCAATTTGTACGCGCTTGCTGGATGCTGGTGTACCGGCAGCAGCACCATTATCACCAGTCGCACCAACGGTAGTGCCAGCAGTGCTATTGCCATTGCCTGCAGCTGCAGCGGCGCCTGTAACCTTATGCTCTTCTTTGTCGTACCATACTCCCACCCCGGCACTATAACCGGTCTGAGAATCCAAGCGTACTTTAACCAGCTTGCCGGTGTCTTCGATAACAACACCGGATTGGTTGACACTACCCACGGTGACGCGCTCGCCGGGTTGATAGGACCATGCGGCAGGGATCGCCGCTAGAGCGACAATAGCAAACACGAATTTTTTCATTAAAGATCTCCAGAAGCTACCAAATTTTAACATGAACGACTGCCAGCTCTATCCCATCCCGTAAAAGCTTCGCAGTCAGCAATGGCATCGCAATTTCGCATCGCATCACTAACGAGTTTAAAGGCACTCCCGCTGTTTTGATCCGATTGATGATTGCCGGTATCATTTCATGACTCAAGTAGGGCACATACACATACAGGTCAACACTCATGGACTTTACTCTTGCCTTTCGCTAGTTTGTGCACTGGGCGCAGTACGGTTGCTGAAAGAATATCCCGAAACTAAGAGTCTGGCGAATTTGGATAGTAGACATTTGCTTCAGAGTGGGCAGGATAGAAGGAAGGACATTGCCATCAATTCAAATCAAATCGGCATCGCGCAGTAGCGCCTTTAGCTCACGCCGAGCGGCTTTGATATTAGCGATACGATAGGTCGCTTGTTGTTGCTTCTCGCCTTCGATGGCATAGTCCAGTGCTTTTACTTCCGATGCCAGAGAGGCTATCACCCGCTCCACTGGTTTGTAATCACGGCAGTACTTACGGCTCAGACGCTTTAGCTCTCTAAACACAGCTTTGAGACTTGTTGTTGTCGGTGCTTCATCAACTTTTGAGGCATGGCTATAAGTGTTTGCACTTGATGTGATGTGCGTGGTGTCACTGGTAGTGCTATCCTCGCTTCCGTCTTCGTCTGTGTCACTTGCTTTAGGTGCTCTGCCTCCACTTGCGGTGCTACCTCTCAGTCCTGCTGCCAGGGCTTCGTCCACCATGGCGCTATAGCTTGTCTGGGCGGCTTTACTTTGTTTATCCGTCAGGTAGTTGCGCACCGCCACATCTTTGGGCGCATCTGCCCCCTTTGCTCCTGTGCCTTTTGCGTTAGACTTTGGTCGCTTTAGATGTGCCTTTTGCAGCAGGTCACTCTCCAGAGAGAGTAAGTCGAGGAAGCGGCTGAGATCCCTGGTATTGGTCTCAACAAAGGCCTCAAGCGCGTTATCGAGATAGCCGGTCAATGTCTCTTTGACTTTGCTGCCGCGCTCAACACCATCAGCGAGAGACTGTGCCAGGCTCATACCTGACTCTCTGGCTAGCTCCAGGATGCGCACCAACTCCTTGCTGCTAGCATCTTTTTTGCCAGCAGGCGCCAGTAGTAGCGACCTGGGAAACTCCGAAGGATCGCTTACTACCTGCGCTGCGCTAAAGCTCAACCAGGCAAGACCGACATCGGCAGTACTTGTGGCTTTGTCAAAATCGCCAAAAGCTAGACATTCGATAGCATCTTGCAGCGACTGTGCGGAGTGCTCAAGCTTTTCTAAAGCCAGGTAGCCGACTTCTAGATTGCGGTACTCCACGAGCAATTTAAACTCAGTCAGGGCATCGGACAGGCGCTGGATGTTTTCTCTGGCTGGTCCTGCGACATCAATCAACACTTCGCCTTTGCTTGGCCCATCACTGCTGTTGTGATAGTCAGCCAACTCCAGGTGCAACAGCCCACGCTCAGCAAAGTCAAAGGCTTTTTCCAGTTCATCATTTTGAAATGACTCAAGAGCGTGGTCGTAAGCTTTGCCCGCTTTTTCGATGCGCATCTGGACGAGATCTGCATACCGCCCATCGCCTTGTTCGGTAGAGCGCATGGTTAGCTCGGTGGCTAATTTTTTGATTGTATCGCTGGTGATTTTGCGCAGTTTCGCTTCTTCGCGCTCGCTCTCCAGGCGGTCTATAAAGCTCATTACTGGACCCCGCTAGCCGTGTCCAGCCCGTCAAACTTATCTTGCAAAAGTGACTTTAGCTCTGCCATAAGATTGCCAAAGCGGTCTTTGACTGTTTGTCTGGGCGGCACAAAATCTAGGAAGACATCCTCACCCAGCTGATGCTCGGTGTACTCGGCGTCCAGTATGCCGCGGGCAAAGTTAGCGTAAAACCATGCTACAGCGCTCAGTCTCTCTGCCACTTCAAAGTCTTCTTGCGCCAGTCTCCTGATAGCCTCTCTCAGAGCCAGCGTGGCATTTTGTTGGGCGGTGTCGACTAGCTCGCTCTGGTGATAGTCCGCGGCTGCCAGCTGGTCTTTTTCGTTTTCGGCCAGTGTTTCTTCCAGGAGCGCAATCATGCGCACCAGGTTTGCTCTTGTTCGATTTTGCTTGTTTGATTTCACTTGTATAAGCAGTCAATCAGTAATAATCGAGAGTTTAGGGCAACAGAGACGTGCCAGGTCTATCGACTGTATTATCGCTTATTGCGCTGCTATTTAAAATTTATTTGTCGTTTTCGGCGCTGGTGCCGCCCACGAGCTGTTTAACTTTGTGTTTGCAGATTGCCAGGATGCTTTCGCCCAAAAATGCCTCAATCAGGTGTTTGACAAAGTTAAGGCTGATGCCGCTGGGATAAACATACATATAATTTGCCTCCCAGGCGCTGGGTTTAAATTTACCCTTAAAAAACTCAAGAGTCTGGAAGTGATAGATAAAAGAGAGCCGCTCATAGGTGACGCGCAAAAGGGTGTTAAGCCAGGGGTGGTTTTCGTCGGTGTCGGGCAGTCCAGCCAGCGGTGCAATTGCCAGCGTAGCCATGCTGTAGCCCTCTGCCGCGAGGCTTTGCATGGTCTGCGTCACCAGTAGCTCCGTGGTGCCGTTTGGCGCGCTCTCGTCGCGGATCAAGTCCTCGACGTACCAGCCGTTGCGTCCATAGATGGGTGAGCAAGCGACAAAGCCCATCAACTGGTCTTGGTTGTTGAGAGCGAGGAAGAGTTTTTTTTGTTCTTGCTGGTAAAACGGACGCAGTTGAAACAAAAACTGCAGTGCTGGCAATTCTCGGGTGCTCTGCCATTTATTGCAAAGGTCAAGCACTTGCTCGCGGTAATGCTCGCTAAAGGGCTCAAAGCGCAGTCCCAGCCGCTTTGCCCGGTTGACTGCCAATCTGATTGACTTGCTTACTTTAGGCATATTTTGCAAATCAAATATCGGCTCTTTGCCGATATAGACTGCATCAAAGCCGTTTTTAATACAAAGATCTCGGCAATCAGCGCTAGCTGGGAGCATCGCCAACTTTTTTTGCTTGTCCTCGCTCAGCTGCATCAGACCCTTTATTAGAGCCGCTCTTGACTCTGCTGGACAAATTGGATCGCCAGCCACCAGGAGCATATCTGGACTCTCAACATAAGCCGCATAGCCTTTGACAAAAGGCAGTCTAAAGTGCTTAAAACCCTGATATAGAGTGAGAAATGATTGAGTATTGGTGGCATATTCACGGATGTCTGCCAGTGCCTGCGCACTGCGATCGCGTGCGTGCACCTGGCGTTCAACTGCCACGGATTCTTCTGGTAACTGGGATGCCGCTGCCATTTGCTGATACTCATTGCAAGAAGTAAAAAATAAAAGTGCCTGGATATTTGTGAGCTTAAGTTACAAATGTGATCGCGATGTGACGATAATGAACCAGAGACGAAGGCAGCCCCTGGGAGTTCCCAAGGGCTGCTCTTAAGACGATTGTATCGTGCAAATGAGGTTTGTCTATTTCATTTCTAAAGGTTTTGTGCCCGGGTTTAGCTCTAATTCAAATAATTGCAATTGGGTTTGAAAAGCCGTTGGAGTGATTGTTACGTCACCTGAAAAGGGATCGTCGTAGGTGGCCAGTAGAAAAATATTGAGGCAAATAACAAGACTGACAATTGCCACCATTACTACCTGCAATTTTAAATTATCCACGTTAAAGAAGTAGGTAAATATGACCGTTGCCAGCCCTCCTACTACCAGTATCGACCACAATACTGGCGGTAAGCCATTGTGTAGAGCGTTGACTCTCAATCGGCGATTTTCTCCAAGAGTAGCCATGCAGGGTAAAATCGCCTGGTGGGCATCAGCTTCTCTCGGCGTCACGGGGTCATATGTCGTACAGCTTTGCCAGAGATCTCGATAGGTATACCAGGTTTCTACGCTGGTTTTTTTCTGAGCAAGGAGAGGCCATTCTACTTCTGATACTTCCTTTGCGTATCTCATGCACAATCCTTGTACTTTTTTCTTCGTCGCATCCGGAAAAGCGTCAGCTAGTCTAAATACATTACCAACGGCCGATGCTTCTTGCTCTACTATCTGTCTTGCCGAACTAAAACGTTGCATGGCATCAGCCACCATAAATCCTAAAAGTACGGCAAACAGCATGCCAACAAATTGCGAGTAGGGATCGGTCACGTCATGGTGAGTGCGTAAGCTGTCAGGAGATAAAAACTTGCGAAATAGCAAAAGTCCGATAATGGAGACAGATACTGTCAAAGTGGTGAGAAAGAGACTGAGTCCAAATGTCACGGGCATGCATTCCTCCGAAGGGCTCAAGAAATAAGCAAAAAAGCTCATCCTTAAGCGATGACAATAGCAGATTCCAGTGGATTTTTGATTGCTGCTAGGATGCCCCCAATTTGAAGCAAGCTGCCACTATTGGTAAAGTTATCTATGGTTCAGCCACTGAAGACATTTTGTTGCAGATGTCTGGTGCTGCTCCAAGATAAGCGAGCATTATTTGAGAGCAATGAAGAGATCAGTGCGAGTAAGAGTGGCGGGAGACCGCCGCAACATTGATCTCTATGATCTTTTGTTTGCTTTTGGGCGCAATCTGCTTTTCTTCCAAAAGATTGAGTCTCATCTAGCCGAAATCGAAGCGAAGTTGCGCTTGGAGCGGGATAAAGATGTCGACAACATTGTCGATGAAGACTTTATGGCGTATCCTCTCGGGCGCAAAATCAAAACTATCAAGCAACTCAGCAAAGACGAGTTTTACGACCAAAGCGCCTGGCGCGAAGTCGTGGATGCTCGCAATTTGCTGGCTCATGCCTTTTTTGCCAGCAATGTCGATGCTCTGCACAAAATCGATGCCCAAAAGGCTCTTATATCCGCTCTTGATTGCTCCCTGAGTGAGCTTGTGCTGCCCCGTCTGGCGCTATTAAATGAGCGACTGGCTGACTATGGCGGCGAGCAAAACAGCCCTTTGCAGGTGAGCTTTTGGGCGCCGGTGGCAGGCTCTCACGAGAGGTCTATGTACATAGTCAACCTCATTGACATTGGCGACATTTTGACGATGACTGGTATTTGTCAATTTGAAGCCGAGCGCATCGAGACTTATCTAACTGTGCTCAAGGATATTCAGGACTTTGTAGGCTCAGTGGAGCCGGCGCGCAATTCTACTCTGGGCAAAGCTGTGCGGGCTCTGGAGCAAGTCATTGGCGAAGAAAACAAAGCCGACACCCCGGGCAAAATTATTCGTGATTTGCGCAATCATTTAAGCCACGCTTACCTGGTCACGGCTCCTGAGCGCTATAACACGATCACTGGCAGGGACGAGAGTATGGACCAGCTGTGTTTGTGGTTGGAGGATCGTTTTAGAGTTTATGTGGGCATGCTGCCCGAGGTGGTCCAAAAGGTCAGAGGGCTTTTTGAGCAAACTTTGAGCGAGGAGCTGATTGCCAAAATTGAGCAAAACCAGGTCTGGCTTAAGGACCGTTTGGAAGTACGAATAGTTTAGTAACGCTAAAGCAATTATTATGTCCAATTGCCATAAACATGGCATGATGTTGAACATGAAAAACAAGAAACTTTTACTGGCCGCCACCGCCCTTATTGCCACAGGGGCGTGCGCTATTTTGGCTACCAACTGTGGTTTTTGCAACTCAAAAAAGGATGTGCAAGTGGGCGCAATTTACGATTTTAAGGCTAAAGCTCTTGATGGCAAAGAGATCAGTCTTGGTGACTACAAAGGCGATGTCATGCTCATAGTCAACACCGCCAGCAAATGTGGATTTACGCCGCAATACCAGGGACACGAGGCTTTAAACAAAGAGTATGCTGCCAAAGGGCTCAAGATTATAGGCTTTCCCTGCAATCAGTTTGGCGCTCAGGAGCCTGGTGATAGCTCGGCCATTGCCGAGTTTTGTCAGCGTAATTATGGTGTTGACTTTCAGATGATGGAAAAAATCGAAGTCAATGGCGAAAATGCCCACCCGCTCTATAAGTATTTGACCGAAGCGGCCCCCGGTGCGCTTGGGACAAAGGCCATCAAATGGAATTTCACCAAGTTTTTGGTGGATCGCAAAGGCGAAGTGCTCAAGCGTTATGCGCCTGATGTGAAGCCTGAAGACATTAAGACTGACATCGAAAAAGTGCTTTAATATCCGATCTGTCTGTTTAAACAAAAACCCGGGGTATTTGCTACTCCGGGTTTTTGCTTTTAGTCTATTTTGCTCTTAGTCTATTTTACTTTTTCAGCCTATTTTACTTTTTCGGTCATGGTCGAGAGTGTCTTTTGCGCTGCTGATGAGACATAGATATTGTCATCTTTAGCCAGTTCGTCTAAGAGACGTTGGGGCAGACTATTGTTTGACGCCAGTCCCATGCGTACATCTTCGCTCTGGTCTTTGCTTAACTCTTCCAGCACTGATTCGGGCGCGTTGGGGTTTTCGGAGACACCGAGGCGCACGTCTGAGTTAGGATCGCTGGCTAGTTTAATTAACAGACCGGCTGGTGTGTGTGGGTTTTCGGCTACTCTAATGCGGATTTTTTCGTTGGGATCATCTGCCAGGCGAGTTAATGCCACTGATGCTGTGTGATGGTTGCTGGCCAAGATCAGGCGGATATGGGTCTCGTCATCGGCATAACTGCCAGGAGCATCGGGTTGCTCTTTGTGCAACTGATGTATCGAGTTGAGCAGTGCGCTCAGCTTGGGCGCAGTGATAGGTTTAGCGATGTAATAGTTCATTTTTAGCTTGAGAGCTTCCATCACGTCTTCATCGTTTTCGGATACAGTCAAAAGTACCACTGGTATTGTCCGTAATACCGGATCGTTTTTGATGTCCTGGAGCACTTCGTGCCCGTTTTTGCGAGGCATATTGAGGTCGAGCAAGATTACGTCAGGGAGCGGCTTATCGCCAGCTTCTTTGATTTTGTGGAGGTACTCCATGGCTTCGACGCCGTCATTTACGACATTGAGTTCGTATTTTAGATCCGAGCGTTTTAGTGCTTCCTGAGTGAGGCGCACATCTGATGGCGTATCTTCAACCAGTAAGATTTCGATACCTGTATTCATTTGGATTCTCCTTGCTTTGCGCGCGCTGCTGGTAATGTAAAAAAGAAGATTGAGCCATCGCCGGGGTGGATTCTACCCAGATGTTGCCGCCGTGCGATGTGACAATCCGCTTGCAAATTGCCAGCCCCATACCTGTTCCGGGATATTTGCCTTTGCCGTGGAGGCGGGCAAACATATCAAAAATTTTGTGTGAATATTGAGGGTCTATACCAATACCGTTGTCTCTAAACGAAAACAGCCATTGACCAGCGTTTTCTTCGGTGGTGATGGATATCTGTGGTGTTTGCGGACCGCGATATTTGATGGCGTTGCTAATCAGATTTTGAAATAGTTGCACCACATGCAGTCTCTGCACAGCCACATCTGGCAGCTTGTCTATTTCAAAAGTAGTGCCGGTTTCGCTTATCGAAGTTTTTAAATTAGCCATCACTTCGGTCATGACCGAGCCGCAATTGGTGCAATGGCTGCCGGCTTCGATATTGCTTGACTCACTGTGCAAAAGTACCGCTCTAATCAGGTTTTGCATGCGAGCTGTGCCGTCGAGTATATACTCGATAAATTCTTGTTGGTCTTTATCCAGTTTGCCTTGAGCGCTTTCTGCCAATAGATTGGCAAAACCCTGTACTGCACGCAAGGGCTCCTGCAAATCATGTGAGGCGACTTTGGCAAATTGTTTGAGTTCTTCGTTGGAGCGTGTCAGGCGCTCGGTGCGCTCTTGCACTAGTCGCTCTAGCTCCTGGTGGAATTTTTGCCGCTCTGTGATATCTCTAGCAAAAGCACAGTAAGTAAAGTGCGTGTCTTCTTTGACTTTAAAAAAGCCTATCTCCAGCGGAAACTCGTGCCCGTCGCTATGCACAGCTGTGATTTCACTGGTCAATTTGACTATGGTTGCTTCGTTGTTGGCAAAGGATCTCTCAGTCTCTTTGAGATACTGTCTGCGCAAATGATGGGGGATGATGATAGCCATGCTGCGACCCATCACTTCGCTTTTTTTGCGCCCAAAAATAGATTCTGCCTGTGAATTCCAATCAGTGATTCTAAAGCGTGAATCCATTGAGATAAAGGCGTCATAGGAGTTTTCGAGGACTGTGCGCAGTCGCTCCTCACCTCTGTGCAGCTCCAGCTCCACTTTGTTGCGCTCGACTGCATAACGCAGACAGCGCAAGACCGAGGCATCTGGCACGATATCTTTGACCAGGCAATCTTGCGCACCGTTTTTAACCACGCGCAGAGCCAGGTCTTTGTCTTTTTCGTCGGTAAAAACAATAATAGGCACGCCGACAGCTGTCTCGCGCATCTGCATCAGTGTAAGGATGCCTGAGCTATCGGGCAACACGAGATCAAGCAAAATACCATCAAAGTGTTTTTGCTTGAGTTGGGCGCGGGCTTGCGCCAGTGTGTAAGCACAGGTGACGCCGATGCCGTGCTGCTGCAGGCTGGCGTTTAAAGTGCTTTGTCTTGAAGTTACATCCTCGACCAGGAGTATTTCCATTCAGTCCGTCCTATCTTTGCCTTTAGCAGGCAGTTTTAGAGCAGGCGCAATACGCTTGCTTTAAGTTCCAGGTTGCCTGAAAGATGCCGGCCCGAGATAAACGGGAAAAATCGCCATGGTCACCACCAATAAATACGTGCCCCATTTAACGCTCGAATAAGCCGTTTAAAACCGGGATACTTTGGAATTTTTCACAATACAGCCCCCTTTTATCCTGTGAGATAAAGTTAAGGATGGTCGAGTGAACCAATAGTGGACTATGTACGTCCTAACTTAAGTGTAAGATCAAGTCGTTTTAGAGTGTTACCATCAGACTCAACTTGACTCAATAGTGTAAGTGTCATTGGTCTCATAGTGGCCCGATTGCGGAATCAATATGGATAAAAGTGTGTTAGACGAATCAGCTGCGCCAGTCTCCAGCCAATCAAGCGAGATAAAAGCTAAGGGGAGTGCTAAGAATTCCTCAGTGCGTATCGGCCTGCTTGTAGCTCTGGTGGCACTCTCTGCTGGTTTGGCTTTTGGTCTGCCGCATTTATTTGGCGGCAAAAAAGATGTTGCCACATCTGGACGCGGCGAAAAAGGCGCAGCTAATCGCCCTGTGCCTGTCACTACAGCTATTGCCAAGGCTGGCACACTGCCAGTAGAGGTCCGCACCATTGGCAATGTCTTGCCTTATTCGGTGGTCAATGTCACTCCACAGGTGTCCGGTCAATTGCTCCAAGTGATGTTTAAGCAAGGCGACTATGTCAGTAAGGGTGATTTGTTATTTCAAATAGATCCGCGCGCCTATCAGGCTGCTCTGGATCAAGCGCTTGGTAATTTGCAGCGTGACAAAGCTATGCTCAAGCAAGCTCAAGCCAATCTCCAAAAAGACATCGCCCAGCAAGGTCAGGTCCAGGCCACTCTCAAGCGCGATAAAGTGCAAGCCAAGTTTGCCAATATCGAGCAAGACCGTTATCGCATGCTGGAGGAGCAGGGCGTCATCTCCATGGAGCAACGCCAGCAGATGAGCACCAATGCTGTGACGGCAGAAGCGGCTGTGGAAGGCACCAAAAAAGCCATAGAAAATGCGCAGGCTATTTTGGAGGCAGACAAAGCTGCCATCGAGACAGCGCAGGGCACCATTGCTGCCGACAATGCCAGTGTTGAGACTGCTCGCATCCAGCTTGGCTTTACACAGATACGCTCGCCTATAACAGGGCGTACCGGCAGCCTCAATGTCTATCCCGGCAATGTCGTCTCTGTGTCTAGCGGTATGACCGCGACGCCGCTTGTTACCATCGACCAGATTCAGCCTATCTATGTCAACTTTACTGTGCCGGAGGAGTACATCGATGCTCTGCGCCAGGCTCCAGGCCAAAGGCACACTCCAGGTCTCTATTCGCATCCAGGGCGACAAAGCGCAGCCACTCAAAGGCCAGGTCACCTTCCTTGAGCACACAGTCAACACCGGCACTGGTACCATCGCTATGCGCGCCGAGTTTGCTAACTCCGACAAAAAACTCTTTCCCGGTCAGTATATAGAGGTTATTCTCTCCATGCCTGCCGACAAGCCCTGTGTGCTTATCCCCACTGCGGCTGTGGAGACCACACAGCAGGGCAGCGCTGTTTATATAGTCAAAGAGGGCGGCACAGTTGACCTTCGTCCAGTCACAGTTTTGCGCAGCAAAGGCGATATCACCGGTGTCACCAGTGGCGTAGCTGTGGGTGACACTGTAGTCACGGATGGCACTATGCAGCTCAGTCCCGGAGCCCGTGTCTCAGTCACCAGCGATAAAGACAGGCCTGCTGGCAGGCGCCCATGAATCTCTCGCAAGGCTTTATCTTGCGGCCAGTAATGACCACACTGGTCATGGCCGCCCTGATACTGTTTGGCGCTATTTCGTACTTTCAGCTGCCAGTCAATGATTTGCCTGCGGTAGACTTCCCCACTATTTCGGTGAGCGCCTCTCTGCCTGGTGCATCGCCTGAGACTATGGCGACTGCTGTGGCTACACCCCTGGAGAAGCAATTTAGCGGCATTGCTGGCATCGACAATATGACGTCGAGCAGCCAGACTGGCTCGACATCTGTGACCATGCAGTTTGATCTGTCGCGCAGCATTGACGGAGCCGCTGAGGATGTACAAGCAGCCATCGTAGCTTGTAGACCGATTTTGCCCAGCGGCATGCCCAGTATGCCGACCTTTCGCAAGGCCAATCCGGCAGACGCTCCCATCCTATTTATAGCCTTAAGCTCTGATGTCATGCCCATGTACGCTGTCGATGAATACGCCGAAAACATCCTGGCGCCAAGGCTCTCCATGGTCGATGGTGTGGCGCAAGTGCAGGTATTTGGCTCGCAAATATATGCTCCCAGGGTGCAAGTCGACCCACGTAAATTGGCTGCGTATGGCATAGGCATAGATGAAGTCTCACAGGCTGTCAAAAACGCCAATGTCAATTTGCCTACAGGTACGCTACACGGCGATACCAAAGCCTTTAACGTCAAAGTCAATGGACAGCTGCTCAATGCTGCTGCCTTTAGACCAATCATTATCACAATCAAGAACGGCGCACCAGTCAGGCTCTCGGATGTGGCCAATGTGATTGACTCGGTACAGACCGATAAAGTCGCTACCTGGTTTAACAACAAGCGCGCTGTGGTGCTAGCGGTGCAGCGCCAGCCTAACAGTAATACCATCGAGATTGTCAAACAGATACGCAAGATGCTGCCGCAGTTTAGCGCTATTTTGCCGCCGTCTCTCAAAATGGACATCATGTTTGACCGCTCCAAATCTATCGAGCGCTCAGTGGATGACGTCAAATTTACACTGGTGTTGACGATACTACTGGTGGTGATGGTGATTTATTTGTTTTTGGGCAATATCTCCACCACTTTGATTGCTGCCGCCACCTTGCCTGTATCAGTGATTGGCACTTTTGGCGCGATGAAACTCATGGGATTTACTATCAATAACATCTCACTGATGGCGCTTACTCTGGCTGTGGGCTTTGTTGTGGATGACGCTATTGTCGTCCTCGAAAACATCTACCGCCACGTCAAAAACGGCGAGCCACTAATGCAAGCCGCCTTGCATGGCTCAAAAGAAGTAAGCTTTACTATTGTCTCCATGACAGTCTCGCTTGTGGCAGTGTTTTTGCCTATTTTGCTTATGGGCGGTGTCATTGGTCGCTTGTTTTTTCAGTTTGGCGCCACGCTCAGTATCGCTATTTTGATCTCGGGTTTTGTGGCACTTTCGCTCACGCCCATGCTTTGCTCGCGCTTTTTAAAACCTGAGACCGAGGCCAACAAAAGCTGGGCTTCGCGTCAATCAGACCGTTTTATTGGTGGGCTATTGTCGCTCTACGAGCGCACTCTCAAATTTGCCTTGCACCACAGGCTCTATGTAGTCATCTCGTTTGTGGGCATGCTCATTTTGAGTGGTGTGCTCATTGTGGTCACACCCAAAGGCTTTATGCCGACAGAGGACACCGGGCAGATTAGCGCTACTACCCAGGCCAAAGAGGGCATCGCCTTTGAGGAGATGATCAAGCACCAGGCAAAAGTCTCAGATATCGTGGCGCGCGACCCCAACGTACAATCGATGATGTCCAGTGTGGGCGCTGGTGGTCCTGGTGGTAGCGGTAACCAGGGACGACTGATGGTCGTGCTCAAGCCGCTTGGTGAGCGCAAAATGAAAGCCGACGATATCATCGCCGACCTGCGCAAAAAGACCGGACGCATACCCGGCATCAAGCTCTTTATGCAAAACCCGCCTGCTATCCGCATCGGTGGCGCGCAGAGCAAAGCGATGTATCAGCTCAGTCTCTCTTGCAATGATCTGGATTTGCTCTACAAGTCAGGCGACAAGCTGGAGGAAGCACTTAAAAAAGTGCCAGGGCTGGCTGACGTCAATAGTGATTTGCAGATGAAGAGCCCCGAGCTAAATGTCAAAATCGATAGAGACAAAATTGCCAAGCTGGGGCTTTCTATGTCCAAGGTGCAGGACGCTCTGGGCGCTGCCTATGGGGCTCGGCAGGTCTCAGTGATCTATACCGACACCAATCAATACTGGGTCATCCTGGAGGTCGCTCCTGAGTTTTATCGCGACCCCAGTATGCTCAACTGGCTGCGCATCCGCACCCCTACTGGGGATCTTATCCCGCTTGAGACCATCGCCACGATGTATACAGACTCCGGTCCACAGCAGATCAATCACGTCGGGCAGTTTCCTGCCATCATGCTCTCCTTTAACTTACAGCCCGGTGTCTCGCTCTCCGATGGTGTGGAGCGTGTCAAGGCAGTCGCTGCCGAGGTTTTGCCGCCAGAAGTAAGCTTTAGCTTTAGGGGCAATGCCCAGATGTTTGAAAGCTCCACCAGCAGTCTTGGTGTGCTTTTGCTTATCTCCATAATGGTTATCTATATCACCCTGGGCATTCTTTATGAGAGCTATATCCATCCTATAACCATCCTTACAGGATTGCCATCAGCGGCTCTTGGTGGCTTACTGATACTCTTTATCTTTCACCGAGATCTCGACCTTTATGGCTTTTTAGGATTGATTTTGTTGATTGGCATCGTCAAAAAAAATGCCATCATGATGATTGACTTTGCCGTAGAAAAGCAGCGCCATGACCAGGTCACGGCTGAAGAAGCGATTTTTGAGGCGTGTATTGTGCGCTTTAGACCAATCATGATGACTACATTGGCGGCGATAATGGGCAGTGTACCAATCGCTATAGCCGCTGGTCAGGGTGCTGAGTCCAGGCAGCCTCTCGGTCTTACAATCGTGGGCGGACTATTGGTATCGCAGATAGTGACTCTGTATTTTACGCCTGTGTTTTATATCTACCTGGAACAGCTCAAAAATTGGCGCAAGAGTCCAGGTCGGGGTCCAGGTAGTGGCTCACAACCAAAAGCTGTCTAGGTGCAAAGTCAGTAGTGAATATAGGCGGACTCTTTATCACTCGCCCGGTCATGACTACTCTGGTCATGATTGCTATCACGCTCTTTGGTTTGATTGGTTATTTTCAACTGCCCATTAGCAATTTGCCAAACGTGGACTTCCCCACATTGCAAGTCACAGCCGGACTCCCCGGGGCATCGGCTGAGACTATGGCTAGTGCTGTCAGTATCCCTCTGGAGAAGCAATTTGCCACGATCTCGGGACTGAGCGAGATGACCTCGTCAAGCACCATGGGGCAGTCGCAAATCACACTGCAATTTGAAAACTCCCGCAATATGGATGGTGCCTCTCTCGATGTGCAGGCAGCGATCACTGCGGCTAGCAAACAGTTGCCCACGCAGATGCCTCAGCCGCCCACCTTTGCCAAGGTCAACCCGGCGGCTCAACCAATAATCTATCTGGCTGTCAGCAGTCCGACCTTGCCTCTGCATGAGACTGACTATTATGCTGAAACTATCCTTGCTCAGCGCATCTCTCGTATCGCTGGTGTGGCTCAGGTGCAGATTAACGGCTCGCAGCAGTTTGCTGTGCGTGTGCAGGTGGACCCGCGCAGACTCAGCTCCTATGGGCTGGGGATCAATGATGTGGCTACCGCTGTCAATGACGCCAACCAAAACCAACCTACTGGTACGATGTGGGGGCGTAGTCAGGCTTATACGATTAAGTCAGATGGGCAGTTGCTCAGTGCACAGGCTTATTCACCGATTGTTATCGCCACCAAATCCGGTGTGCCCATCCGTCTCAATCAAGTCGCCAATGTCATCGACAGTGTGCAAAACGACAAGCTAGAGGGTACATACAACGGACAGCCAGCCATCATCCTGGCAGTCCTGAGACAGCCTGGCGCTAATACCATCCAGTTAGTCAACAGTATCAAGGCACTGATGCCGCAGCTCAGCGCAATGCTGCCCAAGAGTGTCAAAGTCGATGTGCTTTACGACCAGTCGCAGTCTATCCGCGAGTCTGTGGATGATGTGCAGTTTACTTTGGTCCTGACTGTTATCCTGGTGGTGCTTGTTATATTTGTCTTTTTAGGCTCGCTCTCCGCCACTATCATCCCCTCACTAGCATTGCCTGTATCTATCATCGGTACATTTGCAGTGATGAAGATGCTGGGATTTAGCCTCAACAACCTCACGCTCATGGCGCTGTCACTCTCTGTAGGCTTTGTTGTCGACGATGCCATCGTCATGTTAGAAAACATCGTGCGTCATATGGAGATGGGCAAAACCTCTATGCAGGCTGCTCTAGACGGCGCAAAAGAGATTGGTTTTACAATCGTCTCGATGACTATATCGCTGGTTGCTGTGTTTATACCGGTGTTGTTTTTGCCGGGTGTGGTGGGCAAGCTCTTTAATGAATTTGCCGTGACTATATCGGCAGCGATTTTGATTTCTGGTGTGATTGCGCTGTCGTTTAGTCCGATGCTCTGTAGCCGTCTGCTCAAGCACAAGCCCGGAGCGCCAGGCTCGGATGGTTATGGTGATAAAGGACCAGTCAAACGCAGTCTCTCGGATCAGTTTTTTGATAAGTTGTCCGATGCTTACAGATGGTCGCTCGACCTGGCTCTCAGTCACAAACCTGTTGTTATGATGGTCTTTGCCGGTATGTTGATTGGCACTGGCATACTGTTTACTATTATCCCCAAAGGCTTTATGCCTGAGGAGGACACCAGTCAAATTGTGGCCATGACCTCAGCGGGCAAAGGTGCGTCCTTTGAGGCTATGCGCAAAGCACACGCCAAACTGGTCGACATCGTCCTCAAAGACCCCAATGTGCAGTCGGTTATGTCCAGTATCGGCGTGGGCAATGGCAGCCCCAATATGACCCTCAATCAAGGGCGGCTGCTTATCGTGCTTAAGAGCCGCAAGCAGCGCAAACTCAAGGTCGACGAAGTTATTACTGAGCTAAATGCTAAGCTCGCTAATATCAGAGACATCAATGCTTATCTGCAAAATCCGCCTACAATAACCATCGGCGGCAGACAGACTAAGAGTTTGTATCAATACACCTTGTCGAGTCCAGATATGAAGGTCCTCTACAAGACCGCTGGCGAAGTCAAAGAACGGATTAGCAAGCTGCCTGGTCTCATCGATATCGCAAGCGATCTAGAAGTCGACAATCCCGAAGTACACGTTAAAATCGACCGCGACCGCATGGCGATGCTGGGGCTCAGCATGCAGCAAGTGGAGGATGCGCTAAATAGTGCTTACTCTGCCAGACAAATTTCGACTATGTACACCAGCACCAATCAAAACTGGGTAATTATTGAGGTCGAGCCGCGCTATTACCGCGGACCGCGCGCCCTCAACTCACTCTATCTGCGCACCACTGCTGGTGTGCTTATCCCTCTTGATACGATTGCCACAATGGACCTCAGTACTGGTCCTTTGTTGGTTAACCACCAGGGGCAATTTCCTTCAGTCACTCTTTCTTTTAACCTCGCTCCCGGTGCCTCTCTGGGTGACGCTGTCGATGCTATCGGCAAAGTCGCCAAAGAGGTCGTGCCAGCATCTGTGTCTGTGGGATTTCAGGGGACAGCGCAGGCATTTGAAGAATCATTTGGCAATATGTGGGTGCTGTTGCTTTTGGCTGTGGTCGTTATTTATATGGTGCTGGGCATACTCTACGAGAGCTTTATCCATCCCATCACTATCCTCTCTGGTTTGCCCTCTGCGGGACTGGGTGCGCTTTTGACTCTGCTTATCACCAATCGCGCTCTTGATGTATACGGCATCCTGGGCTTGATTATGCTTATCGGTATCGTCAAAAAGAACGCCATCATGATGATCGACTTTGCTGTGGAGACTGAGCGTGCCGGTAATCTCACCGCTGAGAAGTCTATTTATCTAGCCTGCATGACTAGATTTAGACCAATTATGATGACCACATTGGCGGCTCTCATGGGCGCTGTGCCCATCGCCATCGGTTTTGGTCCGGGAGCGGAGTCCAGGCAGCCGCTGGGTCTGACTATCGTGGGTGGTCTTTTGGTCTCGCAGCTTGTGACGCTCTATATCACGCCTGTGTTTTACATCTATTTAGATCGTTTTGCCGGACGCAAACATCAAGATGTGCCAGCCGCAATCGAAGTGCCTGGGGGAGTTTAGTCTTCCGGCTGTGGTAGGGCTATTGCGGTATCGTGGGTCGGTTTGTCTGGTCCTTAATGGGCGTGGGTGGACCCTCAGGTCCTAAATTATCAGCTATGTGGGTGATTGATAATGCCGAATTTGAAGGACATTGAAAAGCAGGCGGCTAAGCTGATGGGACTATCTCAAAAGTCCATTGGTAAGACGCAGGCACGCAAGGAGTTCTTTCCACTAGTTGATGCCCTAAATGCTTCTGCTTCTTCGGTTGAGATTACTGATCACGATAAACCTGTTGCCGTAATTATGAGTTATCAAAATTATGTTGCTCTTACTGCCAAGCTGTGTATGCTCTCAAAGCAGCATACTGTGTCTGAGGTTCCAAATCTAATCGGCTCAATCAAAATTAGAACGAATAATCTTGAGGCTGCTAGTCAAAGAGCGTCTGACATCTTTGCTAAATCGCTCAAGGACACTCGCAAGAAGTTATGACAGAGAAACTGTTAGTTACAGATACTCATCCAGTCATTTACTTCTTCTGTGATGGCGGAAGAAGGCTGAGCAAAAAAGCCTTGACTGCTTTTAGGGAAGCTGTATCGGGCACTAAGACTGTTCTTTTTGTCCCTGTCCCGGTGCTCTGGGAGTTGTCTATTTTAGTCGAGAATGGAGATATAGAGCTTGATATGGCCTTTTCGGATTGGATAGATAATCTATTTCGGTATCCTGCCATTAATCCATTGCCTTTTGATGTAGACATAGTAAAGGTTTTTCATGATGTTCGATTTCATAATGATCCTTTTTACCGTTCCCTATAAGTTACCTGCTTTGCAGATGGACCTGAGCCTCTAGATTTCAAACGATCAGAAGATGCATGAACATAAGCCGTGCAAACTTTTTTGGGATTAGGAGTATGAGATTCCGGTGCACATAGCCCGCGTGCGAAGAAATTAACCGGAGTGATAACTTCAGTTATGGCACCGTGGGCTGTTTGATCGTATTGTGGGGGTTTTTCCCATTTAGCCTATTGTCAACTCTTTATTTTTGATCATAATAGACACATGCAATCGCAAAGCGCGTTGGATTTAAACAAAGAAAACTAGACATTTTGCAGAGTCAATCTGACAAAAATAAAAGTCTGGGCATAAGTCCTGAAAGGACGTAGATCATACCGTTTTGCCCTGAGCAAGGCATCCCATTAAAATCAAAACCGAAGACAGATAGAGCCGCTAAGGAGGCGTAACAGCATGGGCAGTCTGTCGGAGCCATGTGCACGTATTTATATCGCGAAATCATATAAGGAGTGACCGCTTATATTGCGTTATTTATTTGAGCTGTCGGAGGCAGCATCTTAGACATTGCACAAATGGCCCCAACCGGTGACCAGCGCTCAGGAGGTGACTCGCGACTGGTCCCAAGGCAACCTTACTAACAATCAAAGTTTTGGCAGCACTCTTTTACCTATGAGTAGCCAGTAACAGTTACCATAGATGCTGACTCTATGGAGAGATAACTACAGTGGTCAGCCGCACAAAAGATTTTAGTCGCGCCGATTATAGTATCGAGAGAGCTACAGAGTTGCTCGATCAGGTGGCGCGCAAGTTGCAGAGAAGTAAGTGGTTTAAAGATGGCTGGTTGACCAGTGTGCATTGCTTCCCTCCGTCTCCTCGTGAGCCGGAGTCAGTGACATTGCATGTGTATAAAAAGCACTGGTACAACGATGATCATCGCGGCATACATTTTGAGACCAATCTCGGTCCAGAGCAGTTTGCTACTGGGCAAGTGCCTGTGATGTTGCACATCTTGCACACGCCGACCGTGCCAGGCACAAAAATCAAGCGCATCAAAATCACCCAGCCCTTTGTCGATGAGATCTTTGACACTGTCTCCGAGTGGGATGGTTATGCATTTAGAGTGGGTAAATATGGGACACAGCCCTTTAGTTGCAAGCTGACTTTTACTCTTGATGATGTGGTGGACAAACTAGCGAGCGAGATCGGTCGTATGTGTGAGACTTTGGGACCGACGCTTGATCGTGTGGTGTTGGAGCAGGTTGGTGGGGCTACCAAAAAAGGTAGCAACGATAGGCAATACAGGAGCGGTTTTGAGAGCCATGAAGAGTGATTTCAGATTACTTGCCGAGAAGCTGATTGAAGCTGGCATAGCAAAGCCTGAACATATTCGTGGTTTAAGCCCTGAAGCTATTAGCAGCAATGAATCTCTGTTCAAGATTTCCTTGCCCGATGAATACAAAGAGTTCCTTCTCGTTATGGGCCTCGAACACGGCTGGTTTATGTATGATGCCACGCTTTATTGGGGCAATAGGTTTTGGTTCAACCAGAGGAGGGCGGCACCGGACCCCAAAGTGAAAGCTTTGCCTGGAGTCAGTGCCAGGAAACTTCAGGAAGGAGATTTCGTTTTTGCTTATCACCATCATTGGTATTTATTCTTCAATTTAAAGAGCAAAAATCCCCCAATATATAAATACACCAACGGCGATCCGGCACCAGAATTAGTGGCAGAGTCGTTTTTGCAATGGTTGTCCGCTGCCGTCGATCAGGCAATCGCTGATTATAACGATTGGAAGGTGCTTCATCGAAAGCCTTTGCCGGAATCATTTCTCAGCGACTATGAAAGGCTCCAGGGGGCGTGGCTGATACGTTATACCAGGAATAGGAAAAACACTGGTTGTCGTAGAAACTGCACGCACTACGTTTTTAAGGGCAACGAACTTTACCTTTATTGTCCATCCAGCGTTGATCCGTGGTGGCTTGATTGTGAATTCAAGCTGGATGAGACATGCGAGCCTAAAAGGATATCGCTTTTCAATGAGCGGAATCAATTAATGGTCTACAGATTGTCTGATGGTACGCTTGAGCTTTGCAACAGCCGCGAAAAAAATAGCTTTCCGCCTGGCTTTGATGTCGAGGCTGACTATTGCGATGAAATCATCATCCTTGAGCGGGACCAGGGTGAGTTACCCCAATCTAAGAGGAAAAGTGATGTATCGCCAATTTTTGATAAAGACTTTGGGCAACTATGCTGGAATGATGATCGTGACTGGTTTGCCGGGAGCGTTTTATTCAAGGGACGGGAAGTGGAGCTTTATCTCCAACCGGAAAGTCCAGCGGATGTTGCTGTGGCGGTGTCACGATTGAAGTCTTATGTCAAAAAACTCAAGGACTATGACCGGCGTGCAAAAGAGTACATCTGTCAGGAGATGTTGGAGCTTAAAAACTCCACCTGGCTTGATGACGGGCAAAAAGCCTATACGCCAAAAGGATTTATGGCAGGTCTTCACCTGGAGTCCATAAGCGTTGACTTCAATGGCAAAATCGAGCTCTCCTACGACGCAGACTATCTGCTCTTTTTCGGGCACGGAATTTTACTGTCTCTAGATGAGCAGGATCAATTCAGTGATGCGCATCTGGCAGGTTGAGCTTGAGAATTAGTAAGCGCCAGATTAGTGTTCTATATGTCGTATTTGTTTTAGCGGCTGGTGGTCTGGTATGTGGTGCGGTGTGCAACCGCGCTACAGTGACGGAGCAATTGACTGACAAAGATGTCCTTGGCTGGAAACTAGAAAAGATGTTTTTTACTCCGAGTCTTTTAAACCAGATTTTGAGAGTTTCGTTGATCCAGAGGAATCGCGCATCATCGACGATTTGATTGCCGATCTGCTTGCTTGCCGGTTTGACTCTGTCGTGTCTAAAGCTGAGCCGTATATGAGAGAGTCCAATCATAGTTGGAAGTTTTACTTTGCTCTTGGTGCCATGATGATTGATTGCAAAAGGTATAAGCTGGCGCAGCAAGCATTTGCTCTGTCAGAGCGCAAGCTGACTGGGGTGATACCGGATGCTTATCCTTCTCAAAACTTCCTCAAACGTGGGCTCAATCTAGATCCGCGTGAGGCTCTGACTGAGGTCTATATACATGAGCTACAAGAATTGGAAAAAGACAAGTCGGCTTCATTAGCTGGACGGCAGGCTCTTTACGATAGAGCGATCAAGTATTCTCATCCCCGCGGCTATATTTATAAAATGTACTCTAAGTTTTTGCGAGAACAAGGCAAGGCCAAGCAGGCCGATGAGACTTTGAAGCTCTGGGATTTTAGTCCGGCCTTTAGAGAATATAGAAGTTCGGATATAAGCTGAGGTTACTTGGATGAGATTTCCAAACAGTTTGCAGACATCACTTTGCCGTTCCAAACTTCACGCGCTTCCAATGGGAGTAACTCTTGCGCAATGCTATAAATCGCTGATAGCTTCACTGATTTATGGACTTTGCAAAAATCATTTAGTTTGTCTATTGGCCAGCTGTTGTCTGCTAGATTGATTTCTCTGCTCGTTGTCTCGCCATGATTTAGCGTAATTATTACCGGACCGTTCTTTTTCCAATTGCGCTCGTTGCGTGTAAGCAGCACTGACTCATTTCCTGATTTGGCTAAAAATGCGATGTTGCAGTAGCCCCAACTACAATTCTCGCCCCATATTTTTAAGTTTGAGTTGGAAGTGTTTGTAATTTGGACTTTTAGCGTAGGCTCACTCAGCAAAAGGGATTTTTTGTCGTTTGGACCAGCTACCGTGACTGTGGGAGAGGACTTTGTCGCTGCCGCTGGCTGAAGGGGTAAAAGAAAAGCCGAGATCGTTAGAAGCAAATAGAGAGCAGTCTTTGATTTGAAGGTGACTCGATTTGGGCATTTATATTTCATTTTGGTGACCTTTATGCCGCATTGTGATCGTCCAAGCTTATTTAAAACCCTAAGTTAAACGACCGCCACATGCTGGATTGCGTCGTTGTCCTGGGGTAATAAAATGGATTAGTCCCCAGACCTATTTGCGTATTGCCTAGTCTGAGATTCACCGCTCCTGGTGGCACGGCAGTGTTGTAGAGCGGATAGCCGCCGTAACCGGGATAGCCCACTCCGTAGCCTGGGACCCCGCCGATGCCACCATATCCAGGATAGCCACCCAAGCCGTAGCCAGGGTATCCAGCATAGCCAGGATATCCATAACCGCCATAGCCACCGTAGCCTGGATAACCACCATAGGCATAATTGTTAGCTGCGTTGGCGGCAAGACCTAGCAGTGTCGGCAGGAGAGCTTTGCCGCTAAATGGATTGCCGTAGCTGGGATAGCCATAACCAGGATAGCCATAGCCACCGTACCCTGGGTAACCATATCCACCATAACCGGGATAACCAGGACCACCAATACCAGGATAGCCATAACCATTGAGCCCAGGATAGCCGTAGCCGGGATAGCCGCCATTAATTAGCGGACTGTACCCAGGATAATAACCACGGTTAACTCCACCACTTAGCCCCGGATAATAGCCTGGTGTCAGGTAGCCAGTACCGGGCAGTGGTCCTTGATTGTAAAAGTATGACTGTGGTATCAGCTCGGTATATTGCTGCGTCTGATTGATAAATGGTTTGACGCCTGTCCCCGCCCATGGTGCATTTGGATCATCTTTGGTGGGGACGATATTGCCGCTAGGCGACACCGATACGCCGACTCGACTCAAATCTATCGGTATCAGCTTAGGTTTTGGCTTGGGCTTAGGGGAGTCGACCTCCTCCATAAAGAGGTTGCCGTTGTCGGTAAAGAGTGCCTGTCCGCCTGTGTCCGATTGCTCAGGGGGCAAGGTGTTAGAGATGGGCTTGATTGCATCTGCATAGGCTGCCGTGTTGGTACTACCCAAGGCTAGTATGATCAACAGTCTGAGCGAGGTTTGCATCGTCACTCCAGCAGTCGCCATTTTGATCATTTGACTATCTCCGACCATTTGAATTGATAAAAGATGGCTCTGGCTCAGGTGGGTCTGCCTGGTTGACTTGATTGACCTGCACATTTGTAGGAGCAGCTGCTCCAGGTGTATTGATTGCTGCTCCCGGCTCGTTGGTGGCGCCAGCATCGAGGTCGATCGATTGGCCTTTGTTTACGACAGGCACCATCACTCCAGGAGCGCTGCTGCCAGTCGATGCACCACCCGTGGGGCTGCCACCGACTGCGGTGCCAGTATTGCTGGCTGTGTTATTGCCGTTGACATTGCCGTTGCTGCCAGCAGTCGCCACATTGTTAAATGTGCCACCACTTTGTGCGCCGGGTGCAAATGCTGTTTTGACTCTGGTGATGATGCCCATCACTGGCTGATACACATCATCTGGCAATTTGGTGGAGACTGACTGAGTCATGCCGAGTTTGGCACCGGTCACCTCTGCCACTGGTTGGTCGTTGCTGTCACGGCGCAACTTAGATGCGATGACATCCACCCATACTTTTACTTTTGCTTTTAGACCGCTTATATTGTCGATGCGCACCATACCGTCTGGCATTTCGCTAAAGTCAAAGGCTATAACTTTGTCCAGGCTCACTTGCGAGAGTGTGCCAGTACCGATTTGTTTGATAAATTTTTCCACCAGGAGCACTTCTATATGCTGACCCTTTGTGGTTTTTGCCACAGTGATTTTTTGTGCGCCTACTTCCTTGAGGGCTGTAGCGGCTTGCTCGCCGAGGCTGGCTGGATCTATCTCCTGATAGCTTGCGCTGAGATCGCTGTAGGCTTTGTCTAGCTCGGTGTCAGGTGTACCCAGTTGTACTGTCAGCTGTCTGGCACTCTCCAGATGTCCGCTGGCGGTGCGGTAGTCTGCTTGATTGATGGCGCATTGTGCTAGTGAGCGGTAGGTTTTTTCGAGTTTTGCCTTAGTGGCAGGGTCCATGGCTGTGTCGGCACCGCCATTGTCTTTAGTCAGCTCGGTCAGTAGCTTGGCCCAGTAGTAAGCGGACTTTTTGTAGTCTTGCTGGTCGTAGCTGGTCTGGGCTGTGGTCTCCAGTCTGTCTAGCTTACTGTCTTGCGCGAGCACAGGCTGGACGCCCAGCGAAAGCGTCAGAGCAGTCAATAGGGTCAGGTGCAGAAGTGGTCTTTGCTGTGCCCGCTTACGACCAATCTGTCCATAAGTGGAACAACGTTTACCAAAGTGTTGTCTGCCCATACTGGCGCCTCTTTTTACTTGCATAATGGATATCTATACATGTTACCCTACCCTGGGCACGGCATGACATTACAAAGGAGCCTGCTCTGACTTCTCAAGAAGTAATCCCCCAAGAACAGTATGAAGCCACCCAGATGGCGCCCAAGCGCGAGATCTTTGCCTGGGCTATGTTTGATTTTGCCAATTCTAGCTACACGACTGTTGTTACAACGACTATTTTTAACCAGTATTTTGTACATGACATTTGCAAAGGACTGAGTATTGCCGATGCCACTTTTAGGTTGACGCTCTCACTTGCTATTGCTAATGGATTGGTCGTCGTCACCGCTCCACTGGTGGGTGCTTTGGCTGATGCTATCGGTAAAAAGAAATTTTTATTGTTTATCGCCACCTCTATCTGTGTGCTCACTACCGCTGGACTGGCATTTATCCAGCCGGGTGGGGTGATTATGGCGATGGTGTTGTTTATCCTCTCTGGTTTTGGCTTTGGTACTTCTGAGTATTTGATTGCTGCATTTTTGCCGGAGCTGGCACCCAAAGACCGTATGGGTAAAGTATCGTCTCTGGGTTGGACACTGGGCTATATCGGTGGGCTGGTGATATTGGGGCTGTGCCTTGCCTATGTCAGCTGGGCGCAAAAGCAAGGTCAGGCGTCGACACAGTTTGTGCCGGTGACACTTTTATTTGTGGCGGCAATTTTTGCTGCTGCCTCTACTCCGACATTTATTTGGCTCAAAGAGAGAGCCCAGGCACAGTCATTGACTATCGATGCCAGTCTGCCAGCAGCCCTATTTAAAAAAGCCTTTGGGCGCATCCAGGCGACACTTAAGACCACTGGGCGCTACCGTGACCTTTTGACATTTTTGATTGCGCTCTTTTGCTTTAGTTGTGGTACCACCACTGTGGTGGCACTGGCTGCTGTCTATGCCTCAGAGGTGATGCACTTTGCCACCAGTGAGACCATTGCCATGGTCATGCTGGTCCAAGTATCGGCTGCTGCTGGGGCTTTTGGGCTGGGATCTTTGCAAGACAAAATAGGCTCCATCCCTACTCTATCTATGGCGTTGATACTGTGGGTAGTGGCGGTGGCTGTAGCGTATTTTGCGCCCGATAAGCTTGTGTTTTGGATAGCTGCCACACTCATGGGTGCGGCCATGGGCGCGACCGGCTCGGCGGCGCGTGCACTAGTCGGGCAGCTTGCTCCGCGCGGACAGGCGGCAGAGTTTTTTGGACTCTGGGGGCTGACAGTCAAGTTGTCGGCAGTGGTGGGGCCGATGACATACGGCGCTATCACGCGCATGACCGGTGGCAATTACCGCACAGCACTCTTGTCGACTATAGGCTTTTTTATCCTGGGATTGATAGTCACGCTCCGAGTCAATCAAGAGCGTGGCGTAAAGCAAGCCAGTCTGGCTGTAGATGCTGCTTGATATCGATTACTAGTTGCCACAGTGCTAAAATTTGCTCTGGTTAGTGATTGCCACTTTTGTGGTTGTATAGCCAATGAATATTTTGCGCTTTAAGCTCAACAGCAGGTGTTTTGTGCGTCCATATCTATTGACTCTCGCTTTGACTCTCACAGTATCAGTCGCTGTTTACGCGCGCGATGCAGCCACTACAGCTACTACAAAGGGCGCGGTTAAGAGTAACAGTGCTGCAAAGACTAAGTTTGCCGCAACTCCTCAGGCCAGCAAGACAAGCAAAGTCTCGTCCACCAATCCTAAGATAACTCCGGTTGATGCTGTCAGCGGCATACCAATAGCTATCGACAATGACCTGGCAAAACGCGTCGACGCTGTTGTAGACAAAGCCATTGCCAATCAAAAAATAGTAGGTGCGGTGGTGATGGTGGCTAGAGATGGCAAAATCGTCTATCAAAGAGCTGCTGGTTACAACGACCGTGAGTCCAAAGTGCCTATGCGTCAGGATGCCATATTTAGGTTGGCATCTATGTCCAAGCCAATTGTGTCAGAGGCTGCTCTTGCGCTGGTGCAGCGCGGCAAGCTCAAGCTCAGCGACCCTGTATCCAAGTATTTACCTGACTTTAGACCCAAGCTAGCTGACGGTACTACGCCAGAGATTACAATTGCCCAGCTCTTAAATCACACGTCGGGACTTGGTTATAGCTTTAGTGAAAAAGGCGATGGTCCCTATCACCGTGCCAAGGTCTCCGATGGTATGGATCAGCCCGGGCTCAGCATGGCCGAAAACATGAAAAGACTGGCATCTGTGCCGCTTTATTTTAAACCTGGTACCAAATGGCGCTACTCACTATCTATAGATGTGCTCGGTGCTGTATTAGAAAAAGCAGCCGGTAAACCATTGGCGGATGTGGTCGCAGAGATGGTCACTGGTCCTCTGTCGATGAAGGACACAGACTTTAAGGTCGTAGATGTAAAACGGCTCACTGTGCCTTATTACGATGGTAAGCCCAAGCCGCTCAAAATGCGGCCATTCCAGCTAGTGCCAGTTGGTGATGGAGCCTTTGCGTTTGCTCCAGACCGTTGTCTCAATCTATCGTCGTTTCCATCCGGTGGTGCTGGTCTGGTTGGCACTGCCAATGATTATTTGAAGTTTTTGGAGAGTTTGCGCACCGCAAATGGTGCAGGACTAAAGCCTGAGTTTTATAAACTCATGGCAGAGAGTCAGACTGGTAGTATGGATGCTGGCTCTGGTCCTGACTGGGGATTTAGCTATGGCGCTGCTGTGCTTTTGCATCCTGACAAAAAACAAGGACCCCACAATCTAGGCACCAGGCAATGGGGCGGTGCATACGGTCATCACTGGTTTATCGATCCTGTCGCCAAACTCTCAGTAGTAGAGCTTAGCAACACTACTACCGAGGGCATGGCTGGCGAGTACACTCGTGAGTTGAGCCGGGCAATTTATGGGTCTGCTAAATAGTCCGTAAACAGACTTGTATCGGCTTACCGTTGGTTCTATCCTTAGCTTACTTAATCGGGTGCAGTTTGTATGTCAATGCAATTAGCAAAGTTTTCCAGTCGTTTGTCTTTCTTGTATCTAACTAGATTATCTACGAGCTTATGTATTGGTACGCTACTGCTGATGCCGATTGCAGCGGCGCGACCACAGCTGGTTGATCCAAGTGGGACTGTTGCTGGCGAGACTGGTAGTGCTCAATCTGGTCAAAGTTACGCCACTCCAGGAGGAGTTATTTATCCGGATAAGCCATCTAAGTCTGGTACTAGTGTGCCAAAGGATGCTTTGCCACCCGCGCAAATTACGCCCGCCGAAGAGTCCAGCATAGAGAGACTCAAGTGTGCTGTTGAGCCCCGTGAGCAAATTCAGAAGTATTTGAAGACTCTCAAGTTTGTCCCTGAGCGTCAATCTCTCAGTCGTGCCAAGTTGCAGTTTATTGATAGTGTGGCTTTGCAGCAGGCTTTCCCGGATAGTCTCTTTTATGTATTGCGCTTCCCTCAGTGGCCATTGCCTATTGATCCGCCGCAGCCTCTCGGTAACAACAATATATTTGTGATAGCAAAGGACAGCAAACTATCCGCTCCGATTACAAGTATTGAGCAGTTAAAGCCGTATCTAGTCAAAAACTCAAAGCCGACTGTCAGTGCAGCCAATTGTCGCACTCTCCTGGAGGGGTCTATGGCTCTGGTGCAAGAGCTGGTGCAAGATGGTATGTATCAGTTTGAAATTGACAAACATACTTTGAGCATTGACCATACAGCACGCGGACGAGTGGCGAGCGGTCAGATCAAAGCACTGCCCAATGGTGGCAATGGCGGAGCCGTCTTTGTAACACTCCAGTTTGGTTTGAAGTCTGAATTAACCGGTCTGGATTGTCAGTCTAAGCTTGTTGATGGGATGAGACCAATTTGTCAGTCTACCAAGCTACTGGACGCTGATCCCATCGTGCGCAAAATGGCTGAGAAAGACCTGCTGATAATGGGTCGGTCGGCTGGTGACTATCTGCAATGGCAAAGAGAGCAAGTCAGTCCAGAGCTAAAGGTCGAAATAGATCGAGTCTGGGCGAGAATTGTCAAAGAAGGTAGATGAGTGCCATGCGAGCTGTGCCAGCCTGATAGCGGCTCGTCTGGTTGTAGGCTTTGACTGAAGTATTTTGCTTTTTCAATAACGCTATCTGTGATGAATAGGGTCTGCGATGGCTTCATACTGCATTTCTGCGCGCATAGTACGGATTTTCTCAAGAGCTGCGCTTGCCGATTGGTATCGTTCGTTAAGTTCAAGAGCTGTGCATCGAGCCAAAAATGTGTTGATCGATTGGGTCAATCCAGTTTGCAGATCGACCTGCGAGGTCTCTAGTGGCGTAGGGTCCTTGCCGGTTAATAAAAAATAGCTTGTGCACCCCAATGAGTAAATATCGCTTTGCGGAGCTGATTTGCCGCGGATTTGTTCGGGGGCCATGTAGGATTGTTTGCCGACCATAGTGCCAGTGGCGGTGCCAACAAAAGCATTGGCTGCTCCAAAGTCAATTAATACCAGGCTTCCGTCTATACGCAAAACAAGGTTATCTGGCGTTAGATCTCGGTGCATTATGGGTGGATTCTGGTTGTGTAAGTAGTCCAGAATTTCGCAAATTTGCTCTAACCAATTGAGAACAAACTCCGCCGGTTGAGGACCTCTTTCTTTTACGAAGCGCCGCAAATCGAGTCCGTCTATGTACTCAATAATTTCATAGTGATGATCATTCTCTACAAAGTGATCGAGTACCTTTGCTATATTTGGATGGTCTAACTTGCTCAATAGAAATGCTTCTCGATTGAATAGTTCTAGAGCTTTATCTTTTAGTGCTTGTGGCGAGTTTTTTGGAATTACGGCTTCTTTGACAATAATGTGTACTTCTTGTGAGTCTTGCGCTGAGTATATTGCGGCGGAGCCGCCGCAGGCAGCTAGTTCTGAAATCGTAATTGAGCCGTTCCTTAGTTTGTGTCCGCCTGTAGAGGGACAAATAGTGTTGGCGAATAACGAGTGGAGAATTCTTCGTCCCAGAGACTTGTGAAATCTTGAAAATTGATTTGTTTGATTCCGCTTACAGTAGGAAACTCTAGTGCTACTTCATTTATTGGTGGTGTAAAAGTTGCTCCAGGTGCGCTATTTACTATGGCGTAAACTAGTTTTTTGAGGTCTAGTTGATCAATATCTTTGAGGCTAATATGTATGTTGAATTGCTCGTGGGTGTGGTCTTCTTCGAAAGTGAGAACAAGCTGGTCAGCTTTTTCTATTTTCTCGTTGCTCCTTGAAAATGCAACACGGATGAGATTGTCCCAGTTCCAGGTAAGGCGCCAGCCGCTTGCCATGAAATAGATTGCCGGTAAAGTTAGACTGTTTTTGCGCAGGATAAACTCAGATTTTAGTTGGACCAAGAGCAAACTTGTATATGCTACTAGTAATGCAAATGCCAGTAGGCAGCCTTGCAAAGTCAGGACTGAAAAGGACTGCTTTGTTAAAAGGACTACCAATGAAAAGACCAGGAAGGCGGCAGCGCACAGAGAATTTGGCAGTAAGAATCTGAGCCAAAAATTGCTAAGCTTTTCGTGGGGTTGTTTATGAGCAATGTTGAAAACAGAGTCTTGTTCTTCTGGAGAAATGAAAAGCTGGTTGTTTTTGTCGGATTCAGAGTTTTCCAAGGGCCAACCTCATTTCTCTTAGATTTGGATACCTGGCAGTGGTATCGAGTGCGGTGGCATTGGAGACGATAGCATCCATCTCCTCGCTCACCGTGCTCACAATTTGGTTTGGGTGCGATTGGCTTATCGGTTCTGGGTCCTGACCGGTGAGCAAGTAATAGAGTGTGCATCCAACTGCATAAATGTCGCTGGATTCTCCCAGGATGCCTTTGAATTGCTCCGGAGACATATATGAATGCTTGCCTACTACTGTATTGGTTTTGTTGCGTGTTAACTCTTGTGATGCGTCAAAGTCCAGTACTTTTAGTTTCTCGTTTTTGTCGAGCATTATATTGTCTGGTGTAAAGTCTCCATGCACTATAGGTGGGGAGAGATCGTGTAAATATATGAGTGTGCTGCACATGGCAATTCCAAGTTGGGCAACTCTTGCGCAAGGCAATGGTCCTGACTGCGCGATGAGTTGCCTCAGGGTAATGCCGTCAATGTATTCAATAGCCAGGTAGCCTCGCATGTCTTCAATGAAGAAATCATACAGCTGAACAATATTAGGGCAATTGATGCGCCTTAAAATGGCTACTTCTTTGATCAGAGCATCTGTTGCGTGTTTTAGACCTCTATCATTGTCCGGTAAGATTAGCTCTTTGATGACTACTTGTGGAGGTAGCTCTATCGTCGCGTCTGGAGAGCGTGTGTCTGCAAGATATGCCGTGCCTTGCCCTCCGCCGCTTAGTACTCTCTGGATGGTGTAGGTATCATTCAGTAGAGTACCTTGGGACAAAACCTGGTTTTGCCTCAGTCGCTTCTCTGATTTTGCACCTGTAAGTTCTTTTAGCCAGAGTTCTGTGTAGGTTGCTATGGACTCTGATTTAGTTAGTTTTGCGTCTCCTATGATTTCGGCATGGGGCGCCCATGTGCGCACACACGAAATCAGCGTGGTCGAATCCATGGTTTCTTTCACATCGTTCCAGAGAATAAGAACGTTTGAACCGTCTTTGAAGGCGAAATATACATAGTTAGGAATGAGGCTTAGTTTGCGTTGGCGGATTTCAACCTTTGTAAGCCAATCCCAGGGCATTATTGCATCAAGTCGGGTATCCCTTATGTCGAGACCCTTTGCCTTTAACTCAAGTTCTGAGCGAGAGCTACCGTCCATCGTAACGCCACCGGTAAACAGGTATAAAAATGCGCCCGCTAGCAAGGAAAATATTTCAAGGTACAAAGCTAGTTCAGACTTTGTTGTGAGCAAAAGACCCAAAGGAATTGATAGCGCTGGAGCTATCAGGCAGAAGGACCAGATTTTGTCGATGTCCTCAATATTTTCTGGCTTCAGAAGCGGATATTGTGTTTGTTTTTTGACTTCTGTCTTCATCTAGACTGCTTGAGTGTTTGCTGGTTGAGTTTGTTTTTGATGACTTCCTGTCTTGCGGCATGGAGCTTTTGGCTTTTGGTTGGGTAAATTGTGGTTTTGTCGGTAAATTAGCCTCAAGTTTTATATTGTACGTAAAGGTATAATGCATTACCAGCCTTAAAAGAGTGATTCATGTTTCAACAGTACATAGCCGTCGGCGACTCCATGAGTATTGACCAGTACCCGGCTATGGATGCCAAACGTACCGAAGACGGTGCCAGGGTCGATATCGGTGCGGCGGCATTGTTGCATCACAATGATGACCGCTTGTTTCCTGAGTTTGCTGGCAACGATCTGCCAGCCATGTTTAGCGGCATCAAGTTTGTCTCCAAAGCTTTTGATGGTGCAACATGTGATGATTTTTTGACTACCACTGCCCAGAGTGCTCTCGGTGAGCTGTCTCATGGTCGTGCCCTGGTTACTCTATCTATTGGTGGCAATGATTTGCTCGATGCGCACAGACTCAGTGCTCGCGGTGATCGGCAGACTCTCATGACCCGTTGTACAGAAGCGCAGTCTAATTACGATAGAGTCGTTAGCACCATCCGTGATACCTTACCCAATTGCGTGCTTGTACTCACCACGATATATGATCCAACCGATGGCACAGGCGTTTTGCCTACTACTTCGCCATTATATGACAGCACTTTTCCTATAGATTTACTCTTGGAGTTTAATAGCTTTATCAGAGGTTGCGCTAGCTCCAGAGACATTCTTGTGGCAGATGTGCACAAGCATTTTGTTGGTCATGGAGCTAACTGCGGTTCGGCTGATCAATTCTGGTTTTGGCCACCGAGTCCCATTGAGCCCAGTCACCGCGGTGCTAGCGAGATCCGGCGGGTGTGGTTAGATACTATCAAGGCTTATGTAGCGCTGGGTTGATGATCTATTGTTGATGTCTCTCAGCGCTATCATCTCGCTTTTTTGCGTGCAGTAGTCCATTAAGATTGTATCTTGCTGCCACTTTATTTAAAGCGAGTGTCTGAAAGTCCAGTCTGGACATTTGCCTAAACCCAGGTCTGATCACGGGTTTTAGGGTATTGTCAATTTGGTGTAAAGATGCTAGGATGCAAATATGCAGAAATATGAATATGTGCATGCTGATGTGTTCATGATTTTTTGGAGTGCCTAATGGGCAAAATCTTACCGAACGGTTAGTGTTGCTGTGTGGCGAAGGTGGTTGTTGTCAACCGGGCGGTTAAGGTTGGACTGCCTGGATTACAACTGGAAGTCAATAGGAGTATTGAGATGCAGAAGTTGATTACAGGCGTGCATGATTTTCAAAACAGAGTATTTGATAAGCATCGCGAATTGTTTGAAAGACTCTCGCAGGGACAAAATCCAGAAGCGCTATTTATCACATGCTCGGACTCGCGCATCAATCCCAACATGATCACGCAGACCCAGCCTGGCGACTTGTTTATCTTGCGTAACGCCGGCAACATAGTCCCCCCCTTCGGTGCCACCAATGGTGGAGAGGCCGGTACCATTGAGTTTGCTGTCTCTGCCCTTGGTGTGCGCGATATCATCGTCTGTGGCCACTCGCTGTGCGGAGCTATGAAGGGTATATTGGACCCAGATAGCTTAAAAGACCTGCCCAGTGTTGCTGGGTGGCTCTCTCACGCTCAGTCGACCTCACGCATAATCAAAGAAAATTACTGTGACCTAGGTCTTACTGACGAGCAGTTTTTGAGTGTTGCAATCCAGGAAAACGTCCTTGTCCAAATAGACAATCTCAGGACCCACCCAGCTGTGTCAGCTCGCCTTGCTAGAGGCGCCATCAATCTCCATGCCTGGACTTACAAAATGGAGACAGGCGAAGTCTTTTGCTACAGCCACGAGTGCGGACAATTCTTGCCAATCGAGGAGGTTAGCGTTGCTTTACCAAACACCGAAAAACGATTTGCCTACGCGATTTGACGCGTCTTGGATAGAATTTTGGCGTCAAGCATTTACCTTTCATGGATCGATAACTCCGCACATTTTGCCTAACGTATTTTGTGTGGGTTTGATTTCTTATTTGATTTGTTTGCTTTCAGGCTATGTTAAACAAAACTTTGGACTAGATCTTTCTTTAGAAATAGCTCCGTATGAGCTTACCGGTGCTGCCCTTGGTTTGCTCCTGGTACTCAGAACTAACTCTGGATATGAGAGGTGGTGGGAGGCTAGAAAACTCTGGGGAGGAATAGTCAATCAATCCAGAAACTTTGTTATTAACTGTCTGAATCACGGACCTGATGACGATCAATGGCGTTGCCAAATAGTGAGTTGGACAATCACTTTTTGCCATACAGCAAGGCACAACCTTAGATCAGAAAAACCAGGAATTGAGTTGGTTAGTTTGATTGGTCAAAGCGGTCAAGAAGCGCTGTTGACTTGTAATCATATGCCTTCATTTGTGGCAATGACGATGGGCCAGCTGTTAAGGAAGGCGCTGGACAGTGGGCAAATGAGTGAATTCGCTTTTATCCAAGCTGATCGAGAGAGATGTCTTTTGATTGATCATGTAGGCGGGTGCGAGCGTATACAAAAAACTCCGCTAGCGCTCGCTTATTCGATTAAAATAAGGCGTTTCATTTCCATCTTTCTTTTCACACTACCATTTGCATTGACGCATCAATTAAATAGTGATTGGCTAGTGCCTCTGGTGGTTATGCTCGTTGCCTATCCTTTATTCTCACTTGACCAGCTTGGTGTGGAGCTGCAAGAGCCATTCTCAATACAAAACCTGGGTCACCTGCCTCTTGGTAGCATATGTGATACCATCGAAGACAATCTTCTGTCTTTGCAAGGAGATTACTTTAAGGTCGAGAATCTTGCCAAAGCCCAGCTGCAATTGTCTTTGCCGAGCTGTCAGATTCGTTGATTTGCGCCAGGCACTCTAAACTGGCGCAGGTGTATCTTGAGACTGAACGAGGCTGCATTGGTGAAACAAATGGTCTAACGCTTAATTCCGTTGCTCTTTCGTTTGCCTTTTTATGCTGTGACTGAATACTGAAGTGCTGTTTTTTGACTTTTGGAGGAAGCAACTCCTTAGCAAGTAAGAAATATGCTGGCTACACCAAACCCGCTAATATCGAGCTTGCTCGCTCCATCGAGAGCTAGTTGTGCCAGGCACTCTCCGATTGCTGGTGAATGCTTAAAGCCATGGCCTGAGCAAGGTGAGGCGATAATCGTATGATTGGAGCCAGGCAACTTGCCCATGACAAAGCGCGAATCATGGGTGTCTGTATACATGCACACGGCTGTGCGCAAGCAGGTCCTACCGACACCATCAAAGCATTTGCTTACCTGGGCGTCGTAAATCTCATCGATAGCTGCTTGCGACACTTGTCTGTCGATAGTATCTGGTGTCACTATCTCATTAAACTTAGGGCTGGCCATTTTTAAGCCACCATCAGGACCGTCTATAGCGGGAAAACCATAGCTTGATGCTAAGTCTCCGTAGCCTTCCCAGATAAAGATGGGGAAGTGCCCAGGCTTGAAGTTTTGATAGTGCTCTTTTATGTCAAACCAGTACATCACCTGTCGCACTATTTTGAAGTAGTCACTTAATTTACTCAATCCACTCTGCTTGTTGAGCAGCTCTGGCAGCCACGGACCGGCTGTGATGATGAGTTGCTTTGCTGCGTACTCACCGATTGTGGTTTTGACAATGACGCCGTCGATTGTCTCTTTATAGCTCAGCACTTCCTCGCCGGTATGCACCGCCGCACCCATTGATTTTGCCACATCAATTTGAGTGCTGATGCACTTCTCTGGATAGAGTATTCCAGCCTCTGGCTCATAGTAGGCATACTCGTGAGCGGCTACTTTAAACGCTGGAAATCTCCTTTTGATGTCGATAGCATCGAGTATCTCATGTTTGATATGGTGCTCGGTTGCCGCCGCCACAGTGGTATCAAAGAAGTTTTGCACATGGTGCACGCCCTGGCTTTGTTTGTTTGAGATCATCAGCCCACCGCAGGCTAGCAGCAGTCTGTGCGCAGTTTTATCCTCTAGCTCTCTGATGATCTCGTATGAGCGCAATGCCAGCGGCGTGTACTCCACCCCCTCGCCGATTGCCTGTCTGGTGATGCGACTATCACCGTGACTGGAGCCCATGGTGTGAGGCGGGTCGTACTTGTCTATGCCGAGGACATTGTCTCCACGCTTTGCCAGTTGGTACAGCGTAGCGCTGCCCATGGCTCCTAGTCCAAGCACGATTGTGTTGTAGCTTTTGGTCACGTGATTATTCTCGCAAGAGGACGCGACCCAATTATAGCTGCATCAATTAGAGTGTTGCTGCGAGCATCAACTATTTGCGGATTTTACCACTGCCTCCACTTTTGCCGTACCAGTACTGCCGTGAGATGTTTTGGCTTTGACTGAGACTACTGGGTCAAAGAGTGCCATAACATCAGCATCGTAGCCACCACTAAAGCTTTGCATTTCGGTAAGCGATAGCGTAGACAGCGGTACTGATTTTTCTCTGGCGTATGCGACCAGCGCTGATACTTCCTCATGTGCTTTGCGAAATGGCACAGATTTATTGACCAGATATTCCACCAGATCAGTTGTAATCATATCTGGATCTGATGCAGCAGCCAGTGTCACTGCGCTATTTACGGTCATGCTCTGTACTGCTACAGCCATGACATTGAGGCAGCCACTCAGCTCTTTGCTCACTTTGATAGCTGGCGGTTTTGTCTCTTGCAAGTCGCGGTTGTACCCTAGTGGCAGTCCTTTGAGAGTAGCTAACACATTGATTAGCTCTCCCATCATGGCTCCGGCTTTGCCGCGCACTATTTCGACTGGATCTGGGTTTTTCTTTTGGGGCATGAGACTGGAGGCGGTTGTCACTGCATCACTAAAAGTGATAAAGCCAAACTCGCGAGTAGCCCAGATGACAAAAGTCTCCGCCATCTGGCTCAGATGCACAGCACACATAGACGAGGTAAAGAGATACTCGGCGACAAAGTCGCGGTCACTGACTGCGTCAATAGAGTTATTAAAGCAAGTAGGTAGACCGAGTAACTTGGCGCTCAGGTGCGGATCGATAGGCAAGCCCGTGCCAGCTTGTGCGCCAGCACCCAGAGGCGATACGGCCGTGCGCTTAGCGAGGTCACTAAACCGACTGTAGTCGCGCTCCAGCATCTCCATAAAGGCATGCATAGCGTGGGCAAAGTGCACCGGTTGTGCGCGTTGCAAATGCGTATAGCCGGGCATTACTGCATCGATATTGGACAGAGCACACTGGGCGACGGCGGACTTGAGTGTCTGGATTTGTGCTTGATGCTGAGTGATTTGCTCAAGTACAAACAGTCTCAAATCAAGCGCCACCTGATCGTTTCTACTGCGCGCTGTATGCAGGCGCAGAGCGTCCTGTCCGATTAGCTGTTCAAGGCGCTTTTCGACATTCATGTGGACGTCTTCAAAGACAGGATTGAGCTTAAACTTGCCCTCTTGATGCTCGACCAATATGGCATTTAGTCCGCTCACTATGTTTGCCGCCTGGGCCTCCGTGAGGAGACCCTGCTGGCAAAGCATTGTGGCATGAGCGATGCTGCCTTTGATGTCGACTGCAATGAGTGCCTCGTCAGCATCCACCGAGTTGACAAAAGCAGTGACCGATTGATCAAGCTGTTGGGTGAAGGCTTTTCTTAATACTTGCATTTTTGTTGCTCCAGGCAGAGAGTCTGAGACCATTGATATTGATAAAGCCGCCACTGTCAGCTGGGTTAAAGCTAGACATGTTTTCAAAGCTTGTCATTTTTTCGCTGTAGAGAGACTGCTCTGATTTGCGTGCCACCACCATCGATGTGCCTTTGTACATTTTGATTTTGGCTGTGCCGGTGACGCTTGCTTGCGACTCTTTGATAAAGTTGTGCAGCAGTTGTGTCTCAGGCGCAAACCAAAATCCGTTGTATGTGAGTTCTGCGATTTTGCTCACCATCGATTGTTTGAGGTGTGCTACTTCTTTGTCGAGAGTGAGCGACTCTACAGCCTGGTGCGCTTGCATCAGGATTGTGACACCAGGTGTCTCGTAGACTCCTCTGGACTTGATACCGATAAAGCGGTTTTCGACGAGGTCGATACGTCCGACACCGTGAGCTGCTGCCATTTCGTTGGCTTTTTCTAGGAGTGCTACTGGTTCCAGTTTTACTCCGTCGATGGCGACAGGCACGCCCTGCTCAAATTGGATCTCGACGTATTGCGGCTTATTTGGCGCTTCTTCTGGGTTTTTGGTCCAGAGATAAATGTTCTCGGGGGCTTCTTGCCACGGGTCTTCGAGGATGCCGCCTTCGTAGCTGATGTGCATCAGGTTGGCGTCCATTGAGTATGGTTTTTCTTTTGTGATAGGCAGTGGGATGCCGTGTTTTTCGGCGTAGGCAAAGAGATCGGTGCGGCTTTGATATTCCCATTCCCGCCAGGGTGCGATGACGCCGAGCTGCGGAGCCAGTGATTTGATTGCTAGCTCAAAGCGTACTTGATCATTGCCTTTGCCGGTAGCTCCATGGGCGATGTAGTCGCAGCCTTCACGCAGGGCTGCTTCCACCATGCCTTGTGCGATGCAGGGGCGAGCCAGCGATGTGCCCAAGAGGTAGACTGCTTCGTAAACGGCGTTGGCTTGGATAGATGGCCAGATAAAGTCTTTGACAAACTCGGCTTTGAGATCGTCGACGATGCATTTTTCTGCGCCTGTTTTGAGAGCCTTTACTTTTACTGCCTCAAAGTCTTCTTCCTGTCCGACATTGGCACAGTAAGCCACGATTGGCACATTGTATTTTTCTTTGAGCCAGGTCAGGATGCAGGAGGTGTCGAGTCCACCAGAGTAGGCTAAGAGTATTTTTTTCATGTTTGTCTCCGTCGTGTTGTGAGGTCGGTTAGTTAGTTGGTAGGTTAGGTAGGTAAAAGCAAAAAAAATCCCCGGGTGTTTAACCCAGGGATGCTTTAGTCTTGTTGCGCTTATTTAGCTATGCAAGTCGATGCCCCGGGTCATATATTGACTCGCGGCGACGGCGGTTGGCAGCAGTGGTATTAAGGACTGGCATTTTGTAGATGCATTCCAAAGCGGTAACTTGTTGCAGATTAATCGCGGCAAACTCCTTTGTCAACAAAAACCTGCGCTGGAGTAGACATATGTTGCGAAATGATTAATATGCAACTTATATAGGCGATTTGCGCCCAAGCCACCCAGTTTGTTGATGTTTACCTTCAGCACCTCCTTCTATAGGATGAGTGCGTAAGTCTCATCTATATAAAAAACTGCCCCTTAGGCTGATACAAAAACTATTTGGTCTTGAGAGCATTTTATGCATGTATCAGTACGTGTTTTATAGGCGGCGTTTGCATGAAAACTTATGACTCAAAGGATTCCCTGCCCGAAGAATACAAAAGCGCATTGCTTGATTTGTTGTCGTTCCAGGCGGACTCAGAGTTTGCTGGTGGTCAACGTGTCGAAGAAAATATGAAGTATGCGACCAGACCTGAAGAAGCCTACCGTCTGGCTAAAAAGGTCATGGAAGAAATGGGGCACGGCTGGTACTGCTGGGAGCTTATGGCAGAGCTGGGTATTGATGTTAATGCCCGTGTGCAGCACCTGGTACAAAACCGCGACAATCCAGATCCTAAAAAAGTCCGCGTTATCAATGGCTTCCGCAAAGAAAACTGGGCCCCTCTGTTTGAGAGCTGGGCTGACGTGGCGATGTTTAGCACGGCTGTGACACCGGCTGCTGTAGCCTTCCTTGGTCAGTATCGCCACTCATCTTACCTGCCCTGGGCACGTGTCTCTGAGCGCATCTGGGCCGAAGAGAAAGGTCACCTGGCATTTGGTGTGTGGGCTGCTAAGCGTGTTTTGGAGTTTGACGGCGCTGAGGGTCGCAGACTCTTGCAAGAGGCTGTACCAAAATTTATGCAAATTGGTCTGGGCTTTGCTGGCAGACCATCTGATGATAGTGAGCACTTTGCCCGTTATTTTGAGCTTGGACTCAAGGTCAAGACCGCTCAGCAGATACAAGACGAATACATGGAAATCGTCGAGAAGAGACTCAAAGAAATCGGACTGGATATGCCTGCCGGCGTACAGCCCAACTATGACATGAGAGTTGGCTATGCTAGTGCTACGCCTGAGCCTGCTATTAGCGGCGCAAAATAATGACAGCACAGATACTCAATACTCAGCTCACCGATGAGGATAAGCAACTGATCGAGCGCATCTCCGGTGGTGCGCTCGTGGAGACCTGGGCGGAGACTAGCGGGCGCTTTAAGGAGCTTGCTACCGGCATCATTTTGCAGTTTGCTGATTCGCAGATGGCTGGAGCGGCTGGCTTTGTCCCTTATATCAATAAGGGACCGACCATCCAGGACCGCATCAATCTCAGTCGTATGGTCACCGAAAAGATGAGCATGGCCAAAGACGCCTATGGCATTTTGGCCGGCTTAAACTTTAACGGTCAGCGCTACATGAATGGGCACTGCTTTGATAGTCGTGTGTCGCGTGATTCGTTTTTAGGCTATAGCCGCTCCTCTGCTGACAAACGGCTCAATGCTCTCTTGTATCCGCTGGAGAGTTTTGACGACATGATCGTCTTTACTTATCTCCTGGCTGTGATGGCTAAGCTGATGCTCAAAGAGTTTAGCGAGGCTAGCTTTAAGCCATTGCGTGAGCTTGCGGCAAGCTGTCTTGCTATTGAGTCCTCGCATGGCGACCTGGCGTTAACTGCTCTGGAGCAGCGCATCAAGTTGCCAGCTAGCAAAAAGCAGATTGAGCTGTCTTTGCACTACTGGTACGCGCGCATCGAGACCTCGGCAGGTCCAGCACAGTCTCTCTCCAATGAGTGGCATCGCCGTTTTGGTCTCAAGCGCTCCGATAACGCCGTGCTGCGCGATATGTGGCTCGTCGAGATCATGAGTCAGTTTGGCAAGTTGGATCTCAAATTTGAGCCTCCCACCAGTCGGGACGGCTGAGCGCGATGCAGCAGCATGTCACCGACCCAGAGATTTGTATCGGCTGCTCGGCTTGTGAGCTGGCTTGCCCGGTCAAAGCGATAAAGTCCATCATGGGGCGTTATTGCATCGACGCAGCGGTCTGTCAGGGTTGCGCTAAGTGCATTGAGGAGTGTCCTACGGGCGCTGCTGACTGTTTTATCGAGGTGGCGAGCGCCTACACCCAGGATGAGCAATCCAACTGGACTGCATTGCCCTGAGACCGCGTTCTTTTGTCTGCAATTTAAAATGTCACAGGGATTTCATGCCCTATGCCTTATAAGTGTTTTGGAATCCTTCAAAGGGCTTTGTGGATGCAAAACGCGCTTAACTGGCAGCATTATGCTGAATTTGCCGAGAGTGCCTACAATAAGGGCAGTTTTGAAGTAGCAGACAATCTAATCAGGCTGGCTCTGAGTTGTGCGGCGTCTTTTGCAGACGGCGACTATCGCTATATCTCAACACTCGAGCACCTCGGCGATGTGCTGGTAGCCAGGTCTAAAGCTCACGATGCCTGTGAAAATTACACACGCGCATATAATTTGCTCAAAAAATTTCACGGACTAGCCAGCCTCAACGCCCTGCGCTTGCAAATCAAGTATGGTCGTGTGTTGATTGAGCTGGGCAAACTATCCGAAGCCAAGTCAGTACTGGCGGAGGCTCAAAATACCTGCAGCTCATACCTGGATGTGCCAGTCGAACTCACTGTGTTTATAGAGGCACATCTGCGCCGTGTCAGGTCGCTACAGCAGACAATTCCAAATGCCGTCAAGCTTGTACGCAATGATATTGAGCAGACGCAGCGCAACACATACAGCCGTCTCAAGTCGCCCAAAAGCGCCGTCACTCGCAATTCGCTAACAGAGATCAAAGCTGTGCCCGTCGCCGTGCCCGCAGCTGTATCAGGATTGAACAATCAAACTCCTCTGGCTATGACTAGTTAGGATGTGATATAGTCCCTGATATCGCCGATGCATATACCAGATTTGCGCATTAAAGCCTCTGACGGTGCTATTGTTGGTCTGTTCCCGGATTGTTGCATTTATACAATAATGGTTACTTTGTAGTATTGCAGATGATGCTCGTCACAATGTCTCGCTGTTTGCAAAATGACAGCCCTGGCTGACTATGCTCAGTTTGTTCCCGTCTTGACACTAAAATGACAGTGTAACAATGTCATTTAATGGTATCACTGGTGATGCGTTTTTAGTTGACGCTGCGTATTTGCTCGACTATAGTGAAGATGTGGATGCCCCTTGCGGGGCGTCATTTGTTCTTTCAATTTATTTTCGCTATATGCGACTAGATAACATGTAGGAGGCAGGAATGAAATCGATTTCCTCTGAATATATTAGAGTCGGCAGGTCTGAAGTAAGTGATGACACACTTAATGGGTTTGTTGTCTATGATGATGAGACGGTGCGTCGCCGTATCGCCGAAAACCCCAAGTGCAGCAAAGAGATCCTAGAAAGATTGTCCCGAGATGAGGCTCGCTCTGTCAGGACAGCGGTGGCAGCCAATGCCAATACAGATACGAGAGTGCTATTGAGTCTGGCCTCAGATAGAGATCCTGATTTGAGGTACTCCATGGCCGAAAACCACAATCTACCATTTCAGATTTTGGATCTCTTGACCCATGACGAAAACCCTTATGTCCAGGCGCGGGCGCTGAGTACTCTCAGCCGCAAACAGACTAACTAGAGGGCTTTAGTCGTTCTTGCTGCTGTCAAACTTGCCTACGCCTTCGTAGACGATTACTTTAGTGTTAGGCAGTTGTTTTTTGATGTATTTGCCGCTAGTGACATGCATGTCTTGGGGCTCATTGATGATCAATCTGGGCAGCTTACTTAGATGGCTATAGAGTTTTATATCTGCATTATTGGTGCGGCCAAACTTTAACTCCAACTCTTCCAACTGAGTAACCTTGCCCAGCGCTGTCAGGCTTTCTTCGCTCATTGTGTTGTTGATTAAAACCAGTGATTTTAGACAATTGATCTTTTGTATTGCGGCGATATCATTTGTAGATACCTGTCCGTTTAGCTCTAGCTTGCGTAATTGTTTACTACTTTTGAGTTTGTCTAGCAAGACGGATAGCGAGCTGTTTACGCTTACTTCCAGGTTGGTCAAGGCTGGCAGTATCTGCAGTTTGGCTAGTTCGGCATTGGCAAGATTGTCTTCATCGATGCGCAGCAGCTTCAGGCTTTTTAGTGAGTTCACCGCTGGTAGTGCCTGGGCTGTCAGTTGCGAGTCGCGTATTGTCAGTATTCTAAGTCCTGTGAGCTTGGTGATTGGCTCTAGTGCTTTGCTAGCTGACAGGTCTATTTTGTCCATGTCTAGCTTGTAGAGATCGTTAGCCCTAAATCCTTTGAGTACAGTGCAGCCGACTGCCATCGGGGTGAGGACAAATTCCAGCGGTGTGCCCTGTCTTAGCAGCAGGCGACCTTTGGCCGGATAGTGGTTTGATAGCTTTTCGGCTCTTGCATCTGCTACGCGGGTGGGGAATTCTCTAGCTGCCTGCTCATCTGTGCAATAGTCGATGGTGCCAATTTGATCATCATCAGGAAAATCAAACACTGTCATGCCTGGGTACTGTTTTGAGAGATCATCATCGGCATAGATTTTGCCACTATAGGTGAGGATTTTGCTTGTGGTCTGTGTGGCATTGGGATCGCGCACATATCTATCGATGTGGGCACTTTTGAGTTCTTCTGTTTGAGCTGTCGCGGCACTATTTATCAGCGCTGCTTGCTTTTTTTGCTTGTCTTGTTCTGTCTCGCCGCCCATAAACAGAGTACAAGTAAACACAGCGATGAGCAGCGCGGCTACGCCTGCGCCTATTGCCAAAAGTACTGTGCCACTGACTTGTTTGATTTCGTTTTTATTTTTATTGCCAGACCATTTTTTGTTTTGATTTTTTTTGTCTGCACGCCCGCTTTTGCTTGCGGATTTGTTGTCGCTGTCTTTGCTGCTGCCTTTTTTGTCAGCCTTGCTGCTGCTCTTAAGTCCACTTTTACTATAGCCGCGCACGTCTTCTACTGGCTCTGCCACTGGCTCTTTGCCTTGTTTGATACGCTCCAGATCTAGTGCCAGTTCTTTGGCATTCTGGTAGCGTTTACGAGGCTCTTTAGCCAGGCAACGAGCCACGACACGTTCGATGGCTGGGGCAAAAGCACGCTTACTGTTAAAGCTCAGTGTCGGAGGATCTTCTTCGATATGGAGCATTACTGTATCGAGCGGTGTCTCGCCATCAAAAGGCACCACACCGGTTAATACTTCGTACAGGCTGCAACCAATGGAGTAGATATCGGAGCGCGCATCCACAGCCTCGCCCATGCATTGTTCTGGGCTCATATAAAAGGGACTGCCAAATACCTCACCGGTAGCAGTCATAGACTGAGCATCGCTGCCTGGATCAGTCAGTTTGAGGATGCCAAAATCGAGGATTTTGACTGATAGCTCACCGGAGGGATCATTGCATAAAAATATATTGCCAGGTTTGATGTCCCGGTGGATGATACCGTTGCGGTGAGCATAGCCAAAGCCATCTAGTGCTTTGACAAAGATATCGATTGTGCGTGTAAGAGATAGCGGACCGCTCTCTCTTATGATTGTCTCAAGGTCTTGACCTTGCAGATAATCCATGGCGTAAAAAGGCAGGCTAGAGTCATGTATACCGAGATCGTATATCTGGATCAAGCAGGGGTGGGTCAGACCTGCCATCACTTTTGCTTCATTTTGAAATCTCTTCCAGTTTTGTGCATTGACCAGCTCAGGAGATAAAACCTTGAGGGCGCAAACGCGGCCCAGAGCTGTTTGTGAGGCTTTGTAGACGACACCCATGCCGCCTCGTCCTATGACCGAGACTATTTTAAATGCGCCACCGACTATAGTGCCTTCTTTTAGCTCTGAGCCAGAGAGCTTGGATTTATCAAGCTTTTTACGATCAAATTTGCGCCCCATCGTGCTGCCACCAGCCCAGACTCGCGAGATGGTCTGGCGGCGATTGTCGTTTAGCTTGATGTCTCTGGCGTTTTTGTCGGTCATTACGTCCATTTTACAGGACTTTGGCAAATGCGTTATGGTGTAAAAAAGGCTGTACTGGCATTGCGCTGGCTGGGCTCGACAATTTTAACAAACTTGATCATCTTATCTAGCTGCTTTTCTACGTCCTTATTCCATTTTGGATTGTGCGAGCTTATCGTCAATTCTTCCAAATCGGGGAAGTATTCCTTGAAGATGCTCAAGCAGTTGGGTGAGAGATTGGAATCAGAGACACAAAGCTTTTTGATTTTTTTGAGGGTACCGAGTTGCACTAACTGATCGTCACTCAAAGAAGTGCTATTGAGGTCGAGAGTTTCGAGATTTTTGAGTGTTTTGATTATGTTCAGTTCTTTATGGCTCAGTGGAGTGTCGCCGAGCTTTAGCTCCTCTAGCTCAAGATCGTCTCTCAGGGCTGGCAGGATATCAAATTGATTAGCAAGCTCTCTCACGTTGAGAGACTTTAGTTGGCGCAGTCTTTTGAGTTTGAGCAATTGAGCAATGCTAAACCCAGTGGCTTTTACAGTGAGCTTTTTGAGGTGCTTTTGCTGATCGATAAAGCCAAATGATTTATCTGTGACGTCGCTTGATGTAAAGTCTATATCTTTTAAAGATGTGATTTTGGAGAGGTGCTTAATGAGCCCATCTCCGTCTTCGGCACATTTCTTAAACATGATGGATTTTAGCTCGCCATCTCTAAAGTTGGCGACCATGGCTGGGTCATTGTTGGCTTCGGGTCTAAGCTCCAGACCTAAGTGGGCACCTCTGGGTGTATAGACCTCTCCGCTGGCTGGTACTCGACCGTCCGTATATTGTTTGCCATCAGGGGTAGTACCAGCGGACCAGGAGAGCATTCCAAGCGAATTGTAACCAGGGAAGATATACAACGTAGCTTGTCTGCCATTTAACATTGTGTCGCCATGATTAAAGTCAATTCCTCTGAAGTTGTTTGACTTTTGGATGTCCTCAAAACCATCTGCGGCAAAGTTTTTTTCGTCAGTCTCATCTACCGGCTCTCGCTCTGCGGACAATGCTGGCAGTTGACCATTATCCAGGGCGCGTTTAACTTCGGCCTCGTTTTGTTTTCTGATTGTGGATTTAAGGCGCGGTTTGCGCGATATTTTGTTGCCTGAGTCTGTAGTGCTGCTAGATTGAGCGCTATTATTTTTGCTAGCTACCGCTGTTGCCTTTTTGTCGGTCATAAAAAACATGGAGGCGCTTACAACTAGTGCCAGAGTCGAGGCCAGTCCTATGCCCATCCACAAAAGTGTTTTGGTGTTTCCCGCTTTGACCTCGGCTTCATTGATATCTTCTTCGTTTTCATCTAATTCCTGCGCTGCAAGTTCATCGCGCAAGTTTATATAAGTAGGATTGAGGTCTTTGCCCTGTGCCAGACGCAGCAGGTCGACTTCTATCTCTTTCATCGATTGATAGCGGTCTTCTGGCTTTTTGCGCAAACATTTGGCGATCAAATGTTCCATTGCTGGGCTAAAACTTTTGCTTGATACTTCTGATAGAGTCGGGGGCGTCTCGCTCTGGTGCATGCATATCGTTTTAAATGCATTCTCGCCCTTAAATGGTGGCCGACCGGTCAATGATTCGTAGATTGTGCAACCCAGCGAGTAGATGTCGGAGCGTGCGTCTACCTTTAGACCGAGGCATTGCTCCGGGCTCATATAATAAGGACTGCCAAAAATTTCACCGGGCGCAGTCAGGCTCTGTGCCGCTTTGTTTTCGACTGTAGATAGTTTGGCAATACCAAAATCTAGCAGTTTGACTGTTGGTACGTCGGAGCTTTCTACTATGAGCATGATATTGGCTGGTTTAATATCGCGGTGTATGACACCGTGCCTGTGGGCATAACCGAGTCCGTCGCATACTTGCAAAAATATACTGATAGCGTCTTTTTGATCTAACGGTCCAAGGCGCGAGATTACGCCATCGAGAGGCTCGCCCTCGAGCAAATCCATGGCATAAAACGGCAGGTCACCGTTATGCAGTCCCAGGTTGTACACCTTGACTACATTTTTATGATCCAGCTTGGAGATTACTTTGGCTTCTGTTTGAAATCTCAACCAGTTGACGTTATTTAGCTCTTGACCAGTCAACACTTTGACTGCAAAATCTTTCTGCAAAACCACATGGCGTGCACGGTAGACATCACCCATACCGCCTTTGCCAATGGGGGTGATGACTTTGTATGCCCCACCAATCATCGTGCCTGCTGGCAGCAAATCTCGGTTGCCCTGGCTGATTGTGCCATGAGTGACCAGCACAGTGGAGTCACTTGCTGGTATCGAGCTTGATATTTGTCCAGAGCTATTTTGAGTTTCCATTTGAGTTCTTTATGAGATTCCAGTCAGGGATGCCAATAGGTCGGGCGAGCGCGTCAGATCGGGCAATCTTCAGGAGATCGCCAGCAAAATTGACGCAATCGTGGTAATTTGACCAGCGATAATGTCGTTGGTCTGCTAAGTAGTGGTTAGCTACTTATCGCAATAGGTTCATACTATTAGTTACCCGGTTTGAGCGTCTCATAGTATTAAAGATCCATATCCAAACGTTAAATCTAAGAGGTGTCAGACTTTATGCCAGGTAAGCATGCCGCTCCGCGGGCTTTGATAGTGATTGATGTGCAAAAAGGTTTTGATCATCCCGGTTGGGGCAATCGCAACAATCCCAAAGCTGAATCACAAATTAAATCGCTGCTGGCATGTTTTCGCAAATTGCCTGCTAGCAACAAGATTGTGCATGTACGCCATGATTCAGTCGAGGCTGATTCACCGCTGCGTCCCTTGCAGCATGGTCACGATTTTAAAGAGGAGGCTATTCCTCTTGATGGCGAAAGAGTCGAATGCAAAAACGTCAACAGCGCTCTAATCGGCACTGGTCTGGAACAATTTTTGCGCGACAACAATATCAAAGATCTGGTGCTCTGCGGCTTGACCACAGATCATTGTGTCTCCACTACAGCCAGGATGGCTGCCAATCTCGGTTTTAATGTTACTGTTGTCGAAGACGCTACTGCCACATTTAACCGTACCGGTCCTGGCGGCAAAGCGTTTTTGGCTCAAGATGTGCATGAATACGCCCTGGCCAGTCTCAATCACGAATTTGCTCGCATTGCTTCAACGGCGCAGGTCATCGAGGAGACACGGCTTTTGGTCTTTGAACCCTTAAGCTAAGCAATCGTGTAATTTGCTATGATTTGCTTTTGCGTAACTGGCGGTGGGTTAAATGCGCAGCAATATTGTCCTTTATATAAATGGTCGTGAGCATAGACCTCACGGTGCTGATGTTTTTATGCCGCTGACTGATTATTTGCGGTATCACCAGTCGATGCTTGGTACTAAGGTCGTATGCGCAGAGGGCGATTGCGGAGCTTGTACTGTGCTTATTGGTCGCATCAAAGATCCGGCAGCCCAAGAGCTAGCAACAAAAGATCTGGCAACAAAAGATGCGTCTAGTAGTGTCGGCAAGCTTACCTATGTGCCAGTCAATGGTTGTATACAGTACATCTATCAACTGGATGGCTGTCATGTCATTACTGTAGAGGGGCTGACTGCTGGCTCAAAATGCCACAAAGAGCTTAATCCTGTACAGGAGTCTATGGTCAAAAACAACGGAGCCCAGTGTGGTTATTGCACACCGGGCTTTATTGTTGCTATGTCTGCTGTCGCTTATTGTCCTGAGCTGGTTTATCGAGATACGAGTGCTAGTGCACAGCCTGGCTGTCACTCGGCTGAGCAAATTAAAGACGCTCTTACTGGCAATCTCTGCCGCTGTACTGGTTATGAGGCTATAGTCAAGGCTGGCTTGGAGAGTCAGTTTAGCGAGTTTACTCCGCTTACCTCTTTGTTTGAAGAAGCAAAAATTGCGCAACATCTAGCTCTTTTGAATGCTGATGAAGTCTTTATCGAAAGTGATGGACGTGAGTTTTATTTGCCCGCTACAGTCGAGACTTGCTCGCAATATCTGGCTCAGCATCCGGATAGTACGCTGGTGTCCGGCGGTACTGATGTCTCGGTCAATTGCAACAAACGCGGATTTTGTCCTCCCTCTGTGGTGAGCACTGCCCGGTTGCCGGGACTGGCATCTATCGATACTCTGGTAGAAGACGGTCGCAAGGTATTGCGTGTTGGTGGCAGAGTTACTCTCAGTCAGCTTGAACGCACTATGTATGAGCAAATGCCGCAGCTCAATCATTTGCTCTGGACCTTTGGCTCGCCCCAAATAAGATTGGCTGGCACGCTTGCTGGTAATATCGCCAATGGCTCACCAATCGCTGACACCATCCCCTATCTCATCTGTCTAGATGGTGCTGTGGAAGCATCGTCCACTCGTGGCAAGCGGCGCATTGCTATGCGTGATTTTTATCTCGGTTACAAGACTCTTGCTCTGGCAAAAGACGAAGTAATAACGGCTATCTATCTGCCTTTGCCTCATGATGATGAAATCGTGCGTTTGTATAAAATCACCAGACGCGAGCATCTCGATATCTCCAGTTTTACAGCTGCAATCAGCCTCAAGCTCTCTGCCACTCAGACAATCGAGCGAGCCAGTGTGGTCTTTGGTGGAGTTGCCGCGACAGTTATGCATATAGATGCAGTCGAAAACTTTTTAGTTGGCAAAGAGCACAGTCTGGCTACTTTTGTTGAAGCTGGTAAATTAGCTAAAGAGAGTATCAAGCCAATCACCGACGTGCGCGGCTCAAAAGATTATCGCCTGCAGCTCGCCCAAAACATCATGCGTAAGTTTTACTTTGAGACTATAAACTAAAGCAATATGATTGAAGCTAATAAACCAACTCCCAAAAATATTCCACATGATTCGGCTGTCGGTCATGTTAGCGGCTCATCGGTTTATATCGATGATATGCCCTTTCAGTCCAACGAAGTCCTCGTGGACTATCTGGGCTCTCCTTATGCCAGGGGGCGTGTCCTCTCGCTAGATCTTGCTGATGCCCTTGCTGTGCCAGGCGTAGTGGGACTTTATACTTATCGTGATTTGCACTCTAATAAATTTGGTCCGATACTGCAAGATGAGATTTTGCTGGTAGAAGAAATTGCTGAGTTTATTGGTCAGCCTGTGGTGGTGATTGCAGCACTCAGCCGCGAAGCAATCAAAATAGCCAAGCAAAAAATACAGCTGACTATGGAAGAACTGACTCCGGTCCTCACTGTGGATCAAGCTATAGAGCAAGAGCTCTTTATTGACCGCACATATAAGATAGAGCGCGGTGATGTGGACCATGCCATGGAGCAGGCGCCGCATACAATCAGTGGACGTCTCACCATGGGCGGTGCTGATCATTTTTATCTTGAGTCGCAAGCCTGTCTCGTTTGTCCCGGCGAGTACAATCAGCTAGTAGTCCATTCCAGCACCCAAAACCCCTCAGAGGTACAGCACGAAGTAGCACATCTATTGGGACTCAATCTTAATCAAGTAGTCTGTATCACTAAGCGTATGGGTGGAGGCTTTGGTGGCAAGGAGTGTCAGGCTACTCATCCGGCAGTGATGGCAGCTCTTGTGGCGCAAAAGACCGGACGCCCAGCCCGTTTTGTCATGTCCAAAGACGACGACATGATGTATACCGGCAAGCGTCATCCCTTCCAAAACGATTATAAGATTGCTTTTGATGACAATGGCTTGATACTGGCTCTTGATGGGCAGCTTTATGCTGATGGCGGCGCTTATAACGATCTCAGCACCGCTGTCCTCGGTCGCGCTTTGACTCACATAGATAACGCTTATTACATCCCCAATCTGCGTGTTGTCGGTCGCATCGCTAAGACCAACTTCCCGCCTAACACTGCCTTTAGAGGCTTTGGTGGACCGCAGGGTGTGCTCACTATCGAGAGCATTATCGAGGAGATTGCTGCTTATCTCAAAAAAGACGCTTTAGATATCAGACGACTCAATTGCTACGGTGTCGATGAGCGCAATGTCACTCATTATGGTCAAACACTTGAGCAAAATACTCTGCCTCAGCTCTTTGATCAATTGACAGTGAGCAGCGATTACAAAGCGCGTCGGGCACAAATAGATGCCTTTAATGCCAGCTCCAAAACCCATCTCAAAGGTCTTGCCCTGACAGCAGTCAAGTTTGGTATATCGTTTACCAATAAATTTCTCAATCAAGCTAATGCTCTAGTCAATGTCTATCAAGACGGTACTATCCAGGTTTCTACTGGCGCTACTGAGATGGGTCAGGGTGTCAATACCAACCTCAAAATCATTGTCTCCGATGAGTTTGGCATTGATGCTGATCAAGTCATTGTCATGGCTACTTCCACCGAAAAGAACAACAATACCTCTGCTACTGCTGCCTCTTCAGCCACAGATCTTAATGGCTCTGCTGCACAAATAGCCTGTCGTAAAATCAAACAGGGCATGGCTATGGTGGCGGCAAAGCACTTTGGCTACACTCAAGAAACCACAGACAATGCCAATATAGTGTTTGCCAATGGCACTGTATATGATGCCAAAGTGCCAACTGATAAGCTGACCTTTAAACAGCTAGTCGGTATGACTTACCGTGAGCGTGTCAGCCTCGGTGAGCGCGGGCACTATGCTACGCCCAGTATCCATTTTGACTGGAATATCGGTCAGGGTAGTCCGTTTTTGTATTTTACAAATGGTGTTGCTGCTGCCGAAGTATTAATTGACAGATTTACCGGTGAGCTAAAGGTAGACCGTGTCGACATCCTTATGGATATTGGTAAGTCACTCAATCCTGGCATCAACCGCGGTCAAATTATTGGAGCGTTTTTTCAGGGGATGGGTTGGCTCACTCTGGAGGATTTGCGTTACTCCACTAAAGGTGCGCTTTTATCGCACTCGCCCACTACTTACAAAGTCCCTGGTGTATATGATCTGCCCCGCGTCTTTAACGTGGATGTAATCGACAACGACAATACGGTCAACGTGCGTGGCACCAAGGCGGTAGGCGAGCCACCGCTGTTGCTCGGTATCTCAGTATGGGCGGCTGTCAAAAACGCCCTCTCCTATGTCTCTGGTAGCCGTCTACCAGCGCTTAATACACCCGCCAGTGGCGAAGAAATCCTCTACAGACTGACTATGTTTGAGGAAGCTCCCTCTAAAGATCCGCTCTGGGGCGAAGGTGGTATGGTCTTAATCCGTGGTGTGTCTTATGCCCACGGGGTGAGCAAGAGCGGCAATAGCCCTGCCTTTAGCAGTGGGGACGCAGCTGTGTCCATGATGCATAACCAGGATAGCTAAATGGAGCGAGACTTTTACCGAGTGGCGCAGGAGCTGACGCAGTCTCGCGCTGCTTTTGTGGTGGTCACTATTGTCGACACTGTTGGTAGCGTGCCGCATGGACGCGGTGGCAGAATGATAGTGCAGGGCGGCACTATCGTTTACGGCACTGTCGGTGGTGGCAAGGTGGAGCAGGCGGCTTTGCGCGAAGCAATAGCCATGCTAGATGGCACTATCAAAGAGCGCAACCATATTGTCAACTGGCAGCTGGACCGCGATATCGGCATGACCTGTGGTGGCTCTGTGCGAGTCTATTTTGAGCTTTGTGATTTGAGTCACTGGCATATTGTTATCTTTGGCGCCGGGCACTGTGCTAGCGCACTGACTAAGCTCCTGGTGGAGCTGGATTGCCAGCTGACGATAGTCGATACGAGAGCCGAGTGGCTGGATAAAATACCGGCTCGGGCTGGCGTTGATAAGATGCTGGTGGCTCAGTACGGTGACTATGTCGAGCGCTTAGGCGACAAATGCTATGTCTTACTCATGACCATGGGGCACTCTACTGACAGCCCAGTGCTGGTCAAAATTTTGCAGCGCTTCCCCGGTAATTTGCCCTATCTTGGTGTGATTGGTAGCAAAGCTAAAGCGGTCCGCCTTAAGGCCGATCTGTTGGCAGCAGGGGTGCATCCATCGATAGCTGAGCAGTTTTATTGTCCAATCGGCCTGCCTCTAGGCGGCAACTCGCCAGCCGAAATAGCGGTGAGCGTAGCGGCCCAGCTCTTGCAAGTGCGCGACAGCTCAGCTAAAGCTTGATTGGTCTACATATTTAAGTCAAATAAGCCAAAAAACTGTGCCTGGTGCCATAATGTGGTTTGATGCTTGTGTGTTTGCTTGGCGTCGATTGAGGATATTGCCTGTGAAAAAATATCTATTTGCTTTAGTGGCTTTTGTACTGTTTTGCTCCCAGCAAGCAGCCATAGCTGGTAAGTGCGGCAATATCTATCTCTACGAGGATTTTAACCAGGGCTTGCAAGCGGCTAACGCCAACCGTAAGTGGTATCTGGTGATATTGAGTGCTAGCTGGTGTGGTCCCTGCCACAGCATGGAGCAAAACGTCATGACCACAGCTCCTGTGCAAAAATTTCTCGCCCAAAACTGTGTTGTCGCCAAGTTGGATATTGATAAGCCGGGCCCAGCCGCCATCAAAAAGCAGTGTGAGGTAGAAGCCATCCCTGCTCTCGTCATCTATTATCCCAACGGTAAAATTAAAGCTGTTCGCGAAGGTGGTCCTGGCGATCCAGATAGCTTTATTCAGGCAGTAACTCAGCTGATTTCAGGTCGCTAGTGTCTAGTCATAACACCAGTCGCTATGTTTTGATTGCTGGCATGCTTTGCCTCAATACTGGTCTGTCCATTGTGTCTGTGGCAGCTCAGCAAGCCAAGCCACCAGATGGTGGTACTGCTGGTAGTGCTGATGCTAACAAGACTGCCGCGCCACAGACTGACAAGGCTATAGCAACGATGCAAAAACAAGCCGCTGCTCTGGTCCAGCAAAAACACTATAAAGAGGCTCGGGACTTGTATTTGCAGGTACTCGGCAGACAAGAGTTTTTGTCAGGCAAAACTTCCAAAGAGCTAATTGGTCCTCTCAATGACATAGTCAAAACTAGCTGTATGGCTGGAGCTTGTTATGATGCGATGCCACAGCTCAAGCGCTTACTTGAGATCAAGCGGGCTACTTACGGTAATAACTATGCTGATCTGCCTTTTAATTTGCAGCTTATGGGCGAAGCCTGCGAAAAGAAAGGTAAGTACGCTGAGGCTCTAAACTATTTCAATCAGGCTGTAGAAGCACAAAAGCGCATCGGTGGCAGCAAGAACAACATTGATATGATGCTTGCTATCAATACAGGCAGAGCGCTTGAACATTTAAACCAAAAGCCAGCCGCCAAAAAGCTTTATCTCAACTTGCTCAGTCAGGCTAAGCAGCGTAATCTGCCTGAGGACGATACTGTTTATAAGGCTATTAATGCCCGTATGGCAAAACTAAAGGGATCGACAAAATGAGTGCTTCAAGCAAGCAATTGATGATTACAATGGGTGCTCTAGGCACTTTTATCGTCACCACCGGTGTGGGCTATTACGTAGGCTTTAGTCAGACCTGGAATGCTTTTAAAACACAACCGCTTATAGGCGGAGCGCCCATTGAGCTGCAAGTAGTAAAAGTGCTCAAAGACATACCGGCTTATGGTCGCATTGATGGAGACATAGTAGAAGAAGCCCGCATGTATGTCCCTGGCGTCTACAGTGACTTTTATGGCTTTGTCTCTGACTGTGCTGGCAGGCAAGTCAAATGGACCCTCAAAAAGGGCACCTATGTATCCCGGCATGATTTGATGCCTGTTGCCGCGGAGGTCAAATAATGACTGACCAAAATCTGGAGCCGCAAGCACCACAGGATCCTATCGACATTGACCAGTCTTCGCCCAGACCTGTAGTGGTTGGTAAGAGTGGCAACAACAATAAGCCATTGTTCTTTTTTGCTTTGCTTTTGCCGTTTCTCTTTAGCTCAGGCTATTTTGCCGGACGAGAAATCGCCAGTGGTGAAATACACCAGCTCAAGGCCGAAGCCGACTCTGTACAAAAGAAGGTTTTGAAGTGCAAACGCGACGTGGCGCCAAATGCAGTTATTACTCTCGACGATGTCATCGAAGTTGATGTTTTTGGTAATCGCACTGCTGGTGGCGAAGTGCTCAAGGCTGCTGATGCAGTGGGGCATAAAGCGCATTACGGCATGAATAAAGACCAGGTCGTTATGGTCCGCGATCTCGACTAAAACAAAAGCCAGCTTTTGCAAGCTGGCTTTGTAATTGCTTTTGGCGGTCGATTAACGAGAGTAGAACTCGATAACGAGACTTTCTTCGAAGGTCTGGTCGAGTTGGTGTCTCTCGGGGATCATCACGTACTCTATTTCTTGGCGCTCGAGGTCGCAATTTAGCCAATCGGGCTTGAGCCAGCCGCGTTGCATTGTCTTGACGAGAGAACGGCTCTTGTCTCTGACAGATACTTTGTCGGTGGGCCTGAGGCGGTAGCTAGCGATGTTGACTGGCTTGCCGTTTACAAGGAAGTGACCATGGTTAATCAGTTGTCTACCTTGAGCGCGGGTGCCAACGAGGCCACTGCGGAAAACTACGTTATCCAGTCTGGATTCGAGAAGTTGCAACAGGATGGTACCGGTTACGCCTTTACGACGGACAGCTTCTTGGAAGGTGTTATAGAACTGTTTTTCAGAAATGTTGTAAGTCCAACGAATTTTCTGCTTTTCCATCAGATGCTTCGCGTAGTCGGACTTTTTCTTTCTGTCGGCGCCGTGTTGACCTGGAGGATGTTGGCGCCTCGAGCCTTTGACTTTACTGCATTCGGTCATGCCAACGGCACGCACACGCTTGCAAATGGACCCGAGATATTTCATTACGCACACTCTCCCTGAGGCACTGGATTCGATAAAGCGTTATAGATTACCGCGAAACACCCCTCTGTATATGTGTTAGCGATAAGCTTTGGTTGTCTAAAATGGCTATATGCCCCTGTGGTGGGCTACTTGGGGCTTGTTACGATTTTTTATATAGAGTCGTCGCTGGCGATCACTTGGCAGGCTGGGTGCTGGATCTGGCGAGTTTGGCTCCATAAGTATGGATGCAGATGAGGTGGGACTCATAAAGTGGCGTCAGATCGGGGCGTCTGGCAAATGGCTGGTATTGCAATTTATTCGGGTACTTCATTTTGCGCTGGCAGCGTTTTGTACATCATTTCTTGCTTGTTGGTTAGCTTGGTTACAACAATAAATGCCAGTACTGCCGCAACAAAGGTCAGTACCTCATTGATTGCCGAAGCCGTAAAGTAAACGGTATAAGCTGGTATATCTATATGTCCCTGAGCGTCTACCGTTTTGATTTTGTCGCTGATACGCGCGGTGGCATTCATAATGAGCCAAAAGCCCCACCACCAGCTGATTAGGGCAGTGCCGCTGTGACTTTGCCAGCGCTCGCTCAAGCTGGTAAGACTACTTGCTCGCCAAATCTCTTGGATTGCTCTGTAGGGCTTGAAGAGGCAGAGGATTGGAATGGCAAAGCCCCAGGTGCAATGCCAGTTTTTTGTGATTAAGTCGTTTATGCCAAAGTATTGAAGATTGCGTCTCAATCTGCGGATCCATACGAGAAAGAAGACAGCACATGAAAGAAAGGCGATTGCACCAATACCCTCGACTGTGTCAATCAGTAGTTGTGCACCCTCTAAGATTGATGACGAATCAGGCTTTTGGGTGTTTGATGGCAAAGTAGCTATGACTCCGCCCAAGTCAAAAAATATAATTAGTACCGACCCTATGCATGTTAGAGCCAGCAAAATCTGAATTGGTATCGCCAGTGGTTTACCGCTTTTATACGCAGGTGTTTCGGTTTTGTTTGGTTTTTCAGGCATTTACGACTCGCTTTATAAGGTCGATTGATTGGACTGGATGCCATTGGTGTTTTAAAGACTGGAGTGACGTAATCATATAACGCCTACTGTCTGATTGCAGGCAATTCTACATTGGTCTCAGTCTCCGCTGGTTATGTGGTTTTGAATTACTCTCAGGCTCTCTAGTGATTCTTTGTAGAGTCCAAAAAGGTCTTGGCTCTGGGCAAAAGTCACAAGCGTCCTCATAATTGCACCTTCAATCACCGCGCTAGACCAAAATATGCAGCAGTCCTTTCGTTGGCTAATGGTTACATCAGTAAGTCTGCCATTGACTCTGTGAAAGTCTGCATCAGTTATTCCATCTGCAATGTACTCCAGAACTAAGCCGGAGCAGTAGCTATCCTCATTGCTTTGGAATGTTAGTTTGCCACATGTAGCATAGTTTTTAAGGAACGCATTAGGTTGATAGATATGTTCGTCAAGACCTGTCACTGTGTGTATTTCATGCTCGTCCAGGTGACCCAGATCAAGCAGATGTTGGCGCATTATCTCCCATTCTGAGTCCCTGGCTGGGTCATGACATAGTGGCGATAGGAAGCCTCTGCGTCTCAAATAGTTGTAGGTAAATAGATTGTGCCTCAAGACAATATTGGGCAGCTCGTTGTAGAGCGCTGTATTGGGCTGTATTGCTCCGATACTCTTGTCGATTATTAGCGGATAAATTACTTTGATGCTATCCACTTTGTCGCGGCAAAACTTTATTGCTACTTCTGGCTCGTTGAGATAGTCTTGCTTGCTTTTTGTTGTTGTGCCTTTGGCGGCAAACTTATAGACTAGCGTAACTGTTGTGCCAGTGATCTCACTGACACGCTCTGGATAACCAAATTTGTACCGCACAGATTTTATATCCTGATTGAGCAAAAACGGCAGCTCATTTAAAAAACGAGCTCTGGCAAGGGCTTTGCTCCCAGGTGCGGATATATAACCCGGTGCTGGCTCCTGGGCTGGGTTGAACAGTTGCATCAGGAGCATCAAGATAATCATAGTGCCGCATGTGGTGGCTATTTGTCTTGTTCCTGGATTTGGATAAAGCAAGTGCATTACATCACCTGCCCGGCATTATAATTGCTAGTTCTTGTGCAGATGTTTTCGATTCTAGTAATTAGAAGCGAGACGCAAACTGACTTTGTTGCAAGAAAAGGTAGAAAAATATTGATATTCATGTTCGCGTCTCGGTGTCTAGTTTTGTATTATTAGCCCGGACTCATGTGGCGTCAATAATTCAGTGGGGCATCTCCCAATCAAGTCCCGTAGCAGTTTTTTGAGGTGGCTAGGTGTAAGTGTCAAAGCTATCTCGATGTTATAATTGAGCAGCATTACTCACAGCAATTTGCCTCTAAGGACTGACAGACATTGGTAGCATCCGCTCAAATCAAGTCCAAACGCGGGTGGATTTTTGTCTGGTTGTTGTTGGTACCCTTTATTGCTTTTGGCTCGATCTATAACACAGCCGAAAACGGCAATTACACTATCTATAGCGATGTGCGGCAAGTGCCTAATATGCCTGCTGCTGTAGTCTTTGGCGCAGGCATGCAGATCACGTGAGGCTCACGACAGGGTGGTCACAGCTGTATCGCTGTACAAGTCTGGCAAGTCAAAAAGCTCCTTATGACCGGCGATAACGGACACGTCTCTTATAACGAGCCAGAGGCGATGAAGCGTGACGCCACTTGCAGCTCGGTGTGCCAGCTAGTGACATCGCCTGTGATTATGCGGGTTTAAGGACGTATGACAGTGTCTACCGCGCTATCCAGATATTTGGTCGGACAAAGCAGTACTTGTCACCTAGCGCTATCATTTGCCCAGAGCAATGTACCTGGCTCGCCATCTTGGTCTTGATGTGGTAGGCCTGGACGCCAGTGTGCAGTCATACGGCAAGATCCCAGTCCTGGTACGACTTGCGCGAGATTGGCGCAGCTCAAGCTGCCTGGCTCGAAATGCCATCGGGCGCAAACCTAGGGTTTTAGGCAAAGAGCCTATATTCCTGAGCAATCGATTGTCCCTGTAACTACCCCCTAAAACCTGGTGCCGTCTGGCTTTACGACAAATTCTTTGCCTGATGGTAGATGCAGCGTATGTGTCTGAGCCTTGCCTTCAAATATCGTGGTGGACATGCCGTTGTACTTGCCAGCACAGTTTTCCTTGACACTACCTTATCATTGGTTCAGAAGTCCTGGGATCTAAACGCAGTGTTTCCTGTCTATTGCCTTCAGTTAACTCTAAAATTGAGGCTTGCCATTGTTTTGCTGGAGCATCGATTTTGCCCCAGGTATACCGTTGGCAGTGTTTCTGTGTAAGTGCCCTTGCTCTCCATGTCTTTTTTGCGGCAGACAGTGATTTTTTGAGCAAGTCTGCACTCATCAAATTGCTTGGATAAGCGTCTTGAAAAACGCGTGATAGAGCTTCCAGCTCTGCATCGCTCGGTTTTTCGGAGATGCCGCGGGTGCCTGTTCTATCTTTTGGCAGTTGGACATAGGACCTCTATTTGTGGGATGGTCTAAATCCTGGGAGGGCGTTTATGGAGTATATGAGCTAGTTGGGGCTTCTCATATGGTAATTGCCCCAAGTAGTTCTAAATAAACTGTTGTTCAAGGCTGTCTTTATCTGTTGTATAAACTATGCTTTTATCTGATTTGAGTAATGTCAGTTGCTCATCTCTTATCTCGCGGGCTTCCTCCAGCTCTTTCAGGACTTCACCTTGAGGCCGGCGGACTATCTGGTAATACGAGTGTGCTAGGTGCTGTGCTCAGATAGTCAGGAAAGATATAGACGATAAAGCCGCTTCTGGTTACTTCTGGGCGACCATTAAACTGTGCCAGGGCGCTCATCACCCATGCCACTGTCTGAAGTATCACCATCGAGATAGGGCTAGTTGCTCAGCTGAGACAACACCACCATTTGATTGGATTAAGCGCGCAATCTGATGCCAGCGGATCTTTTGAGATTGGAGTTAGGGGCACCATCGCCAAACAAAAACGAAAAGCACTCAAGGAAGAAAGCGATGTGCGGCAAGTGCCTAATATGCCTGCTGCTGTAGTCTTTGGCGCTGGTATACAGTCACGTGAGGCTCACGACAGGGTGGTCACAGCTGTATCACTGTACAAGTCTGGCAAAGTCAAAAAGCTCCTTATGACCGGCGATAACGGACACGTCTCTTATAACGAGCCAGAGGCGATGAAGCGTGACGCCATGCAGCTCGGTGTGCCAGCTAGTGACATCGCCTGTGATTATGCGGGTTTTAGGACGTATGACAGTGTCTACCGTGCTATCCAGATATTTGGTCTGGACAAAGCAGTACTTGTCACCCAGCGCTATCATTTGCCTAGAGCAATGTACCTGGCTCGCCATCTTGGTCTTGATGTGGTGGGACTGGATGCCAGTGTGCAGTCATACGGCAAGATCCAGTCCTGGTACGACTTGCGCGAGATTGGCGCAGCTCAAGCTGCCTGGCTCGATGTGGCCATCGGGCGCAAACCTAAGTTTTTAGGCAAAAAAGAGCCTATATTTCCTGAGCAATCGATTGTCCCTGTAACTACTCCCTAAAACCTGGTGCCGTCTGGCTTTACAACAAATTCTTTGCCAGATGGTAGATGCAGCGTATGTGTCTTAGCCTTGCCTTCAAATATCGTGGTGGACATGCCGTTGTACTTGCCAGCACAGTTCTCCTTGACACTACTTATCATTGGTTCAGAAGTCCTGGGATCTAAACGCAGTGTTTCCTGTCTATTGCCTTCGGTTAACTCTAAAAATTGAGGCTTGCCATTGTTTTGCTGCAGCATCGCTTTTGCCCCAGGTATACCCGTTGGCAGTGTTTCTGTGTAAGTGCCCCTGCTCTCCATGTCTTTTGCGGCAGACAGTGATTTTTTGAGCAAGTCTGCACTCATCAATTTGCTTGGATAAGCGTCTTGAAAAACGCGTGATAGAGCTTCCAGCTCTGCATCGCTCGGTTTTTCGGAGATGCCGCGGGTTGCCTGTTCTATCTTTTGGCAGTTGGACATAGGACCTCTCTATTTGTGGGATGGTCTAAATCCTGGGAGGGCGTTTATGGAGTATATGAGCTAGTTGGGGCTTCTCATATGGGAATTGCCCCAAGTAGTTCTAAATAAACTGTTGTTCAAGGCTGTCTTTATCTGTTGTATAAACTATGCTTTTATCTGATTTGAGTAATGTCAGTTGCTCATCTCTTATCTCGCGGGCTTCCTCCAGCTCTTTCAGGACTTCACCTTGAGGCCGGCGGACTAGATCATAGGCTGCCTTACGTTTGGCGTTGCGGTCTTCGATGCGAGCATTGAGGACGGCCAGGACTACATATCTCACTGCTGGTATAAGCAAAAGCACTATCGAGTAAGTCAAAAGTACATCAATTAACGCGGCGACGTTATGGAGTAAGTTGATTGTGGCGATGTGCTTAAAGAGCCACCAGCTGCCGCAAAAGTTAAAGATTGCGAGCATCAAAACATTGGTCAAGACCATAGGAGGAAAGTTTGAAAACTTCCAGCGGTCTTCTTTTAGATAGCTGTCACGATCTGGTAATACGAGTGTGCTAGGTGCTGTGCTCAGATAGTCAGGAAAGATATAGACGATAAAGCCGCTTCTGGTTACTTCTGGGCGACCATTAAACTGTGCCAGGGCGCTCATCACCATGCCACTGTCTGAAGTATCACCATCGAGATAAGGGGCTAGTTGCTCAGCTGAGACAACACCACCATTTGATTGGATTAAGCGCGCAATCTGATGCCAGCGGATCTTTTGCAGATTGGAGTTAGGGGCACCATCGCCAAACAAAAACGAAAAGCACTCAAGGAAGAAATTGCCTTTAGGATGCTTCTCAATAAAATCGGTGTAGCGGTCCCTTTGCGAGCTAGGCAGACTGTTGTAGTAAGTGGCGTGAGAGGGGCTGTAGTCCCAGCTGAGGATGTCAGTCAAAAAGTGCAGATCAAAAAATCCCGAGCCGCCACCACCACCACCACCACCACCACCACTATCGCTATGTCCACCACCAAAATCATGGCTGCCACTATGGCCGCCACCACCTTCAAATATTGATGCTAGAGCAATAAAAATGAGCGCGACAAACAGTACGACAATAGTCAATACCGAGAGCACCAGTGCTACGCCAAAGGAGACCCGCACCACCCAGTAAAGTAGTTTAAACAAAAACGCTCCAGCGAGCAAAACTGCTTTGCGTCTGCCTCGCAGTTTGTATATGCCAGCAAAATTTGGCTTAAAGGCATAGTAGACCGTACCGTCTTTAGCGACGTCCAGTCTGGCACCTGTCTCACCAGCGATTTTGTTGAGCCAATAGGTGGCGCTATCTATCGAGAGTCCTGATGTTGTCGCTAACTGTGGTGCGGTTGTGCGCAGGTTAACTTTGATGGCATCAAGTGCTTTGCGCTTGTCTGGCATCAAAAGTGAGTATTCTGGATCGTCCGGATCCAGGCTGTCGGCGGCAAGTTGTGGTGGATTGTAGTCTTCTGATGGCAACTAGCTCTTCCCTCTATTAGTGGTAGTTAGCGTCTTGATTTGTCGCTTCTAAAGGGCGCGTTTTGGAAGTTTGCACTATCTGTCTTCTTAGCTTTTTCTCTGTCTTTTTGAGCCAGGTCTTTTTTGCCTTGCTTCTCGTAAATAGTAGCTCTCATGCTAAGTAGATCTGCTCTATTGCCTAGCGTTTGATCATCAACATTACACAGGGCAATGCATTTATTACAGTCAGCTAGTGCTTTATCCCAATCTTTGAGGGCAACGTAGGCTTTCATTCTTGCTTCAAAAAGACGATTGGCACTGGGCTCACCTTTGATGGCAGTAGTTAGATCAAGTACTGCCATGTTGGGTTTGCCAATGGCAAGATAAGCTTGTGCCCGTCGATACAGCATGCCATCTGACAGCGAGCCATATTTTGTTTCGATAGTTGTAAGCTCATTGATTGAATCAGTATACCGCTTGAGTCTAAAGAGCAAGTCTGCCTTTTCGCGTCTTGCTGATTTTTCGTGTTTGCGTTCGCCGCTATTTGCTGCGGTGCTAAAGTCAGCAAGTGCTTGTTCTGTTTGACCCAGTGAGATGTGAGCCAGGGCGCGCTCAACGTAGGCTCCATACTGCTTGGGATCGAGTGCGATTGCTTGATTGGCTAGTTTTAGTGCTTCTTCGCTCTCCAATACTTGATTGTATTGTTTTGCACTCTCCATCAGTGCTCTGGCCTGCTTTGCGTTAGGGCTGGCTACCGCTCTGCCAGCTGTTTGCGCTTTGTTTTGACTGTGTACAGGCGTCAAAGATCCAGAGCCAAGTATCAGTACCACTAGTAGTGGCACTGCGGTAGTCAAAACCTTTGTCTCTTTGATTATCAACCTTTATGTCCTTCAAAAGGATTGCCTCTGAGCCAGTTTGATTGCTCCTGGCCAAGTCTCGCTAATTAATGCTGTGGCACCGGGACCAATACGGGGCTCCTGGTAAGTGACTTAGGACCACAGAGTGGTAAGACTCCAAATAAATATGCCACGTCTATCCGCTATCCAAAAGTCCTGGCTTGAGTGCAGGTATAGCAAATTGTTTCGCCCAGAGGAGGAGCTTTGGTCCATAGATGAGGCGATACCTCGGCTATCAAATCCTGGAATTGACTCCGCCGGTCCGGGATGCTGCCAAGATTAAATCGAGTCCTTAGTGTCCAGCCTATGTGGCACCTGTATAGACACCACTGGGTATATAAGTCCCAGATGTGCAGGTTTTACTATGTCCACCACAGACAAGCCAGAGGTCAAGGTCGAGCCGCCGCATAAGGCAGCTGAGACTAGCGACAAGAGTGTGCAGCAGCAGGCCGCTACGACCGCTGCAGATGCTTTGCGGCTTGATGCCAACCTCACAGGTAAAACCACAGATACGGCCGCCACCACCACTGCCAAAGCTGCCGATAGTGCAGCTGTCGTGACCGATACTGCTGCCAAACCTGTCGATACAACAGTTAGAGGGTTCAATCCCACCAGCGCTGATTTAGTTGGTGCTTCTGTCAACGCTTTGACCAAGGCTCAGGGCACTGAGCAAGTACTGGCTGTTTTGCAGGGCAAAAGTGCCAGTGAGCGCCAGGCTATCCTCGAAGGGTACAAGCAGGTCAATACAACTGATTTGCTCTCCGACCTGGGGCGCAAAGGTATAAGCGGTACTGATTACACAAGAGTAGTTACTGCTATCCGTAAACCCGATGGGGTGACCGATACGGCTGGCTCTCTCGAGCGCAATCTGGCCAGTATCCAGGCCAGTCCCGGTACAGCCGCTCAGACTCAAGCTGAGCGCCAGATGCGGGACAATATCAGCACACTTAGTACAAAAGAGCTACAAGATTTGGACCGCACGCTCAAAGCCGGGCACAACGGCCAGGGGCTCAAAGAGCTGTTGCTGGACAATCAGACCATCACAGCCAGTACGCGTAAAGCTCTGGAGTTGCAGCTTTATGGACAGAGTCCGGCACCGTCCGAGCGCACATTGCAAGGTAGTGATTACCGCTCAAGTCACCCTGAGGTAGCGCTCGCTCTTGCCGAAAACGCCCTGGCTAACAAAGATCTCAGTCAGTTTCAGGAAGCCATGCGCAATGCTCCAGAAGCTGCCAGGCAGAGCTTTGCCCAGGGCAAAGACGGCAAAACTGGGGAGCAGCGTCTCGCTGAAGTTTTTAAAGATGCTGAACTGAGCCGTGCTACAGATTTTATGTACCGCGGTGGCGTCAAGCTTGAGTCTCTGGTTACAGCCAATGACAAACAGTTTTTGTTTTGGCGCATGCAGGGTGGTATCGATGTAGCACTCAGTAATGCTCGGGTAGAGGATGTAGACTCCTACCGACGTGGTCAGACTCTCGCTAATCAAAGCACAGATAAGTCCAATTTGACCCCGGAGCAAAAGCGCGATCTGGATTTTTATGGCAGTCTAAATGCCAGACTCAAACAGGCTTTTAGTGAGCCTGGTCAGCTTATCGCCAAAGAAGATTTACTACTCAATCAAGGCTCTTTTATCAGTCAATATGCTGGTGGCAAAAGCCCCAATGAGCGCTTTGCTGCTATCGAACACATGAGCGAAAGCGAGCGAGTAAGGCTCAATCAAAGCCCTGAAATGCGCGCTCAGTTAGAGCGTGCCATCACACAACTAGCACCAGGCGAAGAAGCTAACCGCGCTAAACAACTGCTGGAGCGTAAGCTATCGGCACCGAGCGAAGCGGAAGCGCAAAAGGTCGGTCGCACAGTGACAGAGACTTTGCAAGACAATCCGCCCCCACCCTATCACCACGCTGATGTGCTCAACTCGCTGGCTCGTATGTCTGGAGACGAAGCCAAACGTTATAGAGAGGATGCACAGTTTAGACGCGAAACCGATGCCAAATTAAAAGAATATCTAGGTGAACGTGCCCTGCCAGGGCTGGGCGCGCCGCCCAATTGGACCGATCCGCAATTGCGTTTAGCTGAGCGTATGACCAGTGCCCTTGCTAAAGGAGAAGACCCTACTGGCGATCCCACCAGTCGTGTGGTGTTGCAAGCTTTGCGCGCCACCGAGGGGCAAAACAACTCGATAGGCGGTCTCAATATCATCTCGCGCCATCCTGAAGAAGCCCGCGGTATCCATCAGGCCATCGAAAAAATCCTCAAAGACGATCCTGCTTTAGCTGCTCGCATAAAAGCCAACCCTAATTCGCCTGAGGCGCGCAATTTTAGTTTTGCTCTGCGTGTGGAGTCAGGTGCTGCTAAACCACCATTGCAAGACTATGAGCTTGGTCCGATGCTCGGGCGCTTTTACCGGGATGGTCATCTAAATGTGGCAGACCGGGCGCGGTTTGCTCAAACACCTGAGGATAAGTATCGAGCAGTAGTCGAGACCAGCTCTCCACAAGAGCGTCAGATGCTCTTGCAAAAGGATGCTCAGGGACCAGCGAGTGAGTTGCAGTATGCGGTCTTTGGCAGACTCAGTGCTGAGCACAAAGCTGTTTTGACCAATGGTCTGCAATCAGGTGCGCTAGATGCTGCTGATAAGGCGCGTCTGGCTGTACTCGATAATAATCTCTCTACAGCCAATCTTGGCACAATCCTAAAAGACCAGGATATAAGCCAGGTCAAAGCAGACTATGCGCGCAAGTACGGGCGCGATATGGATGCTGATGCCCTGGAGCGGGCACCCATTGCCAGCCGTCTGGCGGTGCAAGAATTGTTGAGCTCATCGCGCACTACCAGTGGTGATCAGTTTATTGCCAGGCAACCAGCCCTTGATGCTCGTCCGGGCTCGACGTTTTTTAATAGCGATGGTGATGTCGCTAACCTCGAGGCCAGTCGCAACAATATCGCCCAGATGCTGACTCAAGCCAGTGCTGAGCAAAGGCAAGTCAATGACGCTGACTATAAGCGTCGTATCGGTGCCATGGATCAAGCCATTACTCAGTACGATAAGGATCAAAATCGCACTAGAGAGGCTCTCGATCAAGCTATTCAGACCACTATTCAGGCAGCTGTATTTGCCAGTGCTGTACTCTCTGACGGACTGACTTTACCGATTGCACTGAGCGTTGCCGGAGCGACCTTTCATGCGGCTTTGTCCAACGACACCGACCCCTGGAGTCGCACCAAGACTCTTGCTAAAGGCTTTGTAGACTCGGCTGTCATGGCTATACCAGGCTCACAGCTGGGCGCTATGATGCGTATCTCGGAGAGTGCTGCGCAAGTCACGGCTACTCGCCTGGCAGGCAGCACACTTTTGCGCGAAGGGGCGCAAACTGAGGTGCAGGCGTCTTTGCAGGGGCTGGCCAGCAATGCTATCAAATCTGGTAATACCAAAATTGGCCAGGAAGAGTTTACTAGAGTGGCAGGAACGCTAGCTAAACCTGGAGCCACACCAGAAGAAGTCAGTCGCCTTGCCGCAACACTCCAGACTGAGTACCAGGCGGCAGTTAATAAAGGAGCCGCTGATTACTTTACTACCGCTGTACAACTGAGAGAAGCAGCCAAGATAGGCGGACTGAGTAGCAGTCTTGCTGGTACCGTTAATGGTGCTATTGATTACGACCCACGTCAGTCTGTTGCTGCCAACTTGACTCGTATTGGTGCCAGTGCCTCCCTTGGTGCTATTGAGGGAGCAGGCATGACAGTCGCTTTTGGTTATGGCATTACTGCTATTCGCGGTGTGCTCAGACGCGGAGTCGACGGTAATCTGACTGTGCGAAGTGAGGGTAGTGATACCAAGCAGCTAGAAATTGTCAGCACCGGCCCTGATGGCAGAGAAATAGTCAAGACTGTGCCAAAGGATGTCGACACGCCTATTTTGCCCACAGATGTATTGAGAGTAAAAGCCGCTAACGACAACGGTCTTACTCCTACGCCAACGCCTGCAGAAGCCCTACTACCGCCGTTGCAGCTGGTTGTCGGAGTCGATCCTCGCAATGTACCCCGTGCGGCCAACGAAAACCATCCCCGCGCCGATAACGATAATTTGCCTTATATACAGGAGCCTATGGTGGTCAACGGCAATCAGCCAATTACTGCCGCTGGGCGCGATGAAAGTGGCAACAGACCGAGACTCTCGCTGGTCAATAATGAGCGGCCGCTGAGCGATAGTCGGCCCACGGATCTAGATAGACCAGCTACGACAGATCGCACCAGTGCAAGACCAATTACCACAAAACCTGGAGACAAAGCTCCTCTATCAGAAGAAGCCCTGACTCGTGCACTGGGCGCTAATGCCTCCAATATCAAAGCGCTGGAAGCAGATCCAAGATTTAAAGCGCATATAGAGTGGCTCAAGGCTCACTCCGGTGAGACCGATCCTAAGGCTTACAGCGATATGATATTGCTCGCCAAGCGCGTCGAGAGTACTGGGACACCGGCTCTACTAGTGCCTCTCGATCGACTGCAGGATGCCCCGCCAGCAACTTTGCGTTTTATCCGAGATCGTATGGTCGAAGCCGGTAACGGCTTTAAACGACCTGTTGATGAGCAGCAAGGTAAGCAATACGAGTACGCTGCCTCCAGATATTTGATGGAGCGCTTTAGCGGCAAAAACAGTGAGCCAATCAGTATTCCTGATGTGACAGTCGGTCGCACCCACGCCAGTCTCAATGCCAATATGAGAGATTGGGTCTATATACCAAGTGCGCAGGGTTCACCGATGGATCATGCCAAGGTAGACGGTATGTTTATTAATGTCAAAGATGGCAGATTTATTCCGGTAGACATCAAAATGAATCAAAAGGCTGTCGACAAAAAAGAAAATGCAGATAACTTGCTCAATTTGACATTTGATGAAGGCAACACCAGTCGACCACTCAATGCCACTAATGGCTTTTTTGTCAGGGATCCCAGTGATGACCTGGTGGTTAGAAGATTTGCTGAAATACTCGATCCCACCAGATCTGCCGGGCTGTCTACCAATGTCAGCGTGTTTAATGGCGCTGTGACTTATCCTGAGCTCAAGGACAGGACCAATCGTGAGATGGCACAAACACTGCGTACGTTTATGGATCAAATGGGCAAAGTCGATAATAAGTTTATGACTGATTGGGCGGCCAGAGTACAGAGGTCAGAGACTTATTATCGTAGACACGAAAACCCCAATGCCCGCGCAGAAGGCGTGCCCGAACCCAGCCAAAATTTGGATCTGGCCGCCACGCCGCAACAGCAGGCCGATGCTGCTGCCACCAATAAGCTCTTTATACGATTGCAGTTTTTAGATGACAAACTAAAGCTCAGCGATAGGGAGCAATTAGGGCAGTTGCAGCGTGACTTGACTGGTAAAGGTGTGCAAGCCTCGGATAGCGAGTTGCTTAGTATCTACCACAGCTCAAAAGATATAAAGGATCCAATCCAGAGAGCCCAGGCTCGTCAGGCCGCTGCTGAGACATTTGCTACATTGCGCCTCCAAAACCCCGATATATCTCTCAAAGAAATGAACACTTTGACTCAATATCGCAATGAATTTCAGGAGCCTGTCACTTTGGCCCATATGCGCGAAACTGAAAAGGTCCTGGAAGTCTATAAACAACTCGGCCAAACTCCACCAAGCCGCATGGATGCGTATATTGGAGTGTTAGACAATCAGACCGAAAGACATGCAGTCATGGCTCTGACTCAACCAATCAGAGCCAATATTGACTCCTGGCTCAGCACTCAATCGGCTAGCGGTCAGGCCACTATGGCGCCTATACTCGACAGGTTTTTTACTCCTGGCGCCAGAATTAGCTCTGAGGATGCCAATCGAGTACAGTTTGCTCTGACTCGCTATTTTGAGCAAAAGGCTGGTGTAAGCAAGGATGTTGCTGCCACTCGCACGGCAATAGTCATGCAAGTTTTTAATCGAGCAATGAGACCTTAATTGGATGGCAGTCTCAATCATTACTCCCGGTCATTTGCAACTTTTGCTGTCAGACAAAAGGCTGGCGCCGACAGTAGTAGATGCACGCACTCGGGGCGAGTATGACCAGGGACACATCCCTGGCGCTGTGCATATCGCCTGGGAGGACTGGAATGCAAGACCGCCAAAGGGGCTGAGCCTGGATCTCTGGGAGCCAGGTTACTGGGGCTTGCTCGACAATGCCCGGCTGGATAGCTTTGCTGCCAGGCTTGGTCAACTGGGCATAAGTAACAGTCGACCAGTGGTAGTTTATGCCGATTGCCTCAAGTCCAAAGGCACCGAGGGTCGTGTTGCCTGGATGTTGCTTTATCTTGGTGTCGAGCAGGTGATGCTCCTTGATGGTGGTTACAGCGGCTGGCTTGGTGCTGGTGGCAGTATTGAGCTGGAGCAGGCTAAACCAGTAAGAGCTGAGTTTGTCCTGCGCTTAGATCAGCGGCGCAGGGTCTCGACTCGCTATCTGGCTAAACAATTGAGTAAAGGGCAGCTGCCCGTATCTATAGATACGCGTAGTCTGGCTGAGTACCAGGGTGATAGTTATGATTACCAGCCGCGCACCGGGCACATGCCGCATTCCAAGCATCTCACTTATGAGAGTCTCTTTAGAGCAGACGGGCGTTTTGTCCAGGCCAAAGAGTTTTTGGCTCTGGTAACAGCGGAGGCCTTTGACTGCCCTACTCTGATGACATATTGCGAGGTAGGTGTGCGGGCGTCGACCTATGCGCTACTGCTCGAGGCTTATACCGGGCGGGTGCTGCCTGTTTATGACGGCTCAGTAATGGAGTGGGGCGCAAATAAAGCTTTGCCATTGCTAAAGAGCGATTGAAGGGTCTTTTACAACTTTTTTACACCTGAGCGCTTAAAGTAAGCTACCCCAAAGTGAGATTACTATGAGTTCAAAAGGCGAAGGCGCTCCTCTAAGAGAGGCAAGCGAGCAACCAGTCAAGGCGGCTGCCCCAGAAAGCCCACTGCAACAGCAGGCTGATGCCTTGCGCTTTGACAATGCCGCAAGCAAAGTGGCGGTACTGGAGCCCACTCGTGATACTCAAAAAATTGGTGACAAGCCTCAGGCAATCGACCCGGTCAATTTTAAAGCCGAAAATCAAGCCATGGAACGCATTGGTGGTGCCATATTTAGAGACTCTGCCGCTCCTCATCTCGCGCGCCTCAAAGAAGCTGATCCAGCTGGCAATGGTGCTATTACCAGTAGTGGTATGAAAAAATATTTGAGCGAAGCTAACGCCTATAGCGGTGCCGATAAAGACAGTCGCTATCCTGGTCAGTTTGTACGCTCTGTTGATGCGCTTGCTAAAGGCTTTGACAGCCCTGCTCTTAAAGAGTTTAAGGATGACAAAGGCAATATCAGTCGAGAATCATTTACAGCAGGTATCTTGGGCCGTCAGGACCGTCTCGCTAAGATGGAGACAAAGCCAGAAGTACCAGCTAGACCTGAGGCAGTACAGCCAAAGCCTGAAGCTGCTAAGTTTAACGACAAAGTCAAAGAGTTAACTACTGTGCGCGCTGGTGAAGGTCCTTATCAAGCCGCTGCTCGTATGCTCGGTGCCGAAAACGGCAAGGCGTCGCAGGCTGATATCAGGGCTCTGACCAGAGCACTCAAAGAACAATACATCGAAGATCATGGTGGCAAGAAAAATGCACTCAAAAGTCTCAAGCGCGGTGAGTCACTGATTGATAGTCCTGAGCAGATGGCAAAAGTCCTGGCTCGTATCAAAGATCCTGCATTGCAGACCAGACTGAGTGCATTTGGTAAAAAACAGGGCTAATAAAACACTAGTGCCGTAGCGTTGGGTATTATATTCAAAATACTCCAGGCAGCAGTTAGCTGTTGCCAGCGCTGGCAATATGAAACAACTCAGTTATAGCACCCGCACTCTGATCAATCGATTGCAGACTTTGTCTGTGGATCAAAAAGACTGGTTGGGCCGTCTGGACAAGACTGCTATCGAGCAAGCTCTTGTGCTGGTCAAGCAGATAGCACAATCTGGTGAATGGCTGGCGGTAATTTATTTAGTACAGTATCTGGCAGCAAAGTCTGACGAAGTAGCGCGCTCAGCTGTAGATGCTATTGAGCTGCTTTTGCAAGATATAGCACCAGAGCATTTACTGCAGCTTGATGATCGTATACGCAGTGGTGGCTGGTCAGTGCCGGCGCATCTTTGCCTCTGGGATGATCTCAAATTTAGTGCATTGCAAAAGTATTTGATCGATGACAGACACATTGCACTTTTAGGAGTGGCATCCTTCCATCGTAGTGGCTATGAGCGCCAGGATGCAGTAAAGGAGCTGTCCCGGATCAATGATGGCAAAGAGTTGCCTTATCTGTTGATCAGATTGAGCGACTGGGTGCCGGCTGTACGACGTACAGCTGAGATAGCAGTGCAAGCACGTATCAAAACAGATTACTTACAACACTTTGTGGACAACCTGGCCTTAATCAAGAGAGTCAAGGAGAGGCAGCGCTGTGAGCCAGAGAGTCGACGCTTAGAGCTTATTGAGAGCGTGCATGCGCGGCTTAAGGAGCCTGCAAATTTTGATTTGCTGGTTAAAAATCTAAATCATAGAGACCTGACAGTAAGACGAGTTTGTCTCAGTCTTTTACTCGAAGTCCAAGAGCCGGAATTAGCAAAACTTGTGCCGCATATTATTTACAATAGTGATGCCGTGATCCGGCAGCAAGCTGTCGGGCTTGCTCTCAGGCTGGGTATGGCAGAGCAGCAACTGGCTCTGGAGCGACTATTGCAGGACCGGGCTCCATCCATACGCTGTGAGGCTTTGCGTGGTTTGTGCACCACCGGTGGTGAGCTTGTCGCCTGGCGTTTGAGGACTGCATTGCTTGATCCATCCACTAAAGTGCGCCAATACGCTGTCTGGCAGCTTGCTACCTTAGAGCCTGATTTTGACTTTCGAGGATTTTATACACAATGCCTGCAAGACCTGAGAGAGCCTCAGGCTCTGGCTGCGGCTGTTGCCGGTCTGGGTGAGATTGGTGTACCGGCAGATGGACAGCAAGTTTTGTCCATGCTGGATCATCCCCGATTGATTGTCCAAAGAGCGGCCATCAAGGCTCTGAGCAAGCTGGATCCAGACCACCATACAGCTTCATTTTTGCGTTTGCTCAAAAGTGAAAGTGCCAGCGTATCTCGGGCTGCACAAAAGGCCCTGGATCGTACAAAAAACATAGTCACAGGCAGCACGCTGTGGCCGATATGCCAAGAGAGCGCATACTGGCATGTAAAACGTAATGCCCTGATGCTTGTCAATCAGCTTGAGAAGTGGGATCGTCTCTGCTATCTCCTGCTTGCTCTGGCTGATAACGATAAGCAGCTAAAGACACTGGCCATTAGTTGTTTGCCCTCCTGGCAGTCTCAGTATAAAACCACATGGGGCTTTACACGTCCCAACAGCAGACAGCAAGAGCTTTTGCGAAGTGCCTTGCGTGATAGTGGTGATGTTATCCCCTGTGACTTGAGCGAGACACTGGAGCAGTGTCTCCGGGCTGTTTAGTTACTCAAAAAGTTTTTTTTGTTGAGCAGTCTTTATTGTCACGTGATTTTCATGTTGGCTCTCTTATTGTGTACACACAAAGAGCGGTTGAGGCAAATCAACCAACCAAATTTGAAAGATTTTTCTCGTGGGGAGGTAGAGTTTCACATCCGACAGTGCTTCGGTGCTGTCGGGTGGGACACTCACATTCTGCGAGTTTTTTGTTTTGTAGTCTAGGTGTCGTGCACCGATTGTGGTGCTTGATAATTGGTTTTAACTAAATTGCAAAAAGTTTTGACCAGCGATTTTTACTCACGACATTTTCACTCTGGCAAAGTTATCTTGTACATACAAAGAGCGGATGACGCAGACGCTAAATGCAAACGACAACCAGCTCAATTGACAAGTTTTTTTCGTGGGGAGGTAGAGTTTCACATCCGACAGTGCTTCGGTGCTGTCGGGTGGGACACTCACATAAGACGCCCTGACCCCGCAGCAGATTGATTAGATCTAGATGCGACACTATAATCTGAGATCGTCAAATTAACGGTGAATTAAATGCCTCAAGTGACCGTCTACTCCGGTCCATTTTGTCCGTATTGCACAAAAGCCAAGGCGCTGCTCGACAAAAAGGGCGTAGCTTATGTTGAGTACAACGTCAAAGCAGACGATCAAAAGCTCAAAGAGATGCTAGAGCGGTCTGGCGGTCGCCAGACTATTCCGCAGATTTTTATCGATGACCGCCATATTGGCGGCTGTGATGATTTGTATGCTCTAGAACAAGCTGGCTCGCTCGACCAGATTTTGGCCGCTGAGTGATCTCTACAAATTTGGCTTTACCCATACATACGCACGTTTTTGTCTGACACGCTTTGAGGCTTAAAGGTCGGACCAAAATGAACGCGATGTCATTTAGACACTTGTTTTGGCTAGCATTTGACATATTTTTGTGCGATTTAATCAATATCGTGGGGATCCTACGTAGCCCGGCCCCTGTGCTTTTGCGGTCCGTTACCTTATATTCAATGCATCGGAGCGCATGCCAAATAGCTCCCAAATAGCTTCCCGCCAACCCCAGCTATTCTTTGAAGGTACGGAGACAATACAGTGGTAAGTCATAAATCTTCTGAACAAGCAGCCATAACCGCCGCCCCATCTGCCGACCATGTAGCAGACGCAGGCGATAGAGGGCTAGCTAATCCACATCACACCCGGGCTGCCCTGCAGTCTGATAGCTACACTGGTCGTGAGGCTGTGGTCCGTAGCGCTACTGACAGTACCGCCGGCGCTGCCCTGCAGCCCATGCAGATCTCTGAATCAACTTTGAGCCCTAAAAAATCACTCGATGATTTGTCCAAGGCTGGCGTCATTGCCGACAGACCAAGACCAGTCGAAGCCATGCTGGACACTAGCAAGCCTGAGCCCAGACCAATCACATCCTTTGAAAAGCCAAAAATCGAAGTAGGCTTTGCCGATACACTGGAGCAACAAGGCAAAAAGCCTGACCTTATAGTCAAGGCTGACGGCAGAGTTGAAATGCTCAACGACCCTGAGAAGTTTAGCAATGGCGCCATCACCGTAGGTATGGAACGCGTACCTGGCACCACCACTCCTACTGATGCTCAACAACAATCTGTAACTGCTCTATATAAGTATCTCGATACCCGCCTCAAAGAGCAAAATCCAGCTCTTGCTGACAAAGGCGTAGCCCTCGAAAACCCACAAGGTCTTGTACCGGAAAAAGTCGCTGCCGATCAACGCGGCAACAAACCCGGCAATAACGTCCCTGACGGTGCTGATAGCGGCGCTGTTCAAAGCGGCAACCGTTTTAGCGGTTCGCGCTCTGGCGGTCACCTTGACTCCAATCAAGTCGGTGATATGTTCCCTGGACGTGACTTTAAGTCACGCAATGGCAAAGTCGACGCCGTCGAACTGACCAAAGACACCGTATCCAGCCTCAATGGCTCCCGTGGTAACCACGAATTTGTCGGCTACCGTCGCGGTAGAGGACATGCAGTTGGCGCCTACGGTATGACTGCTGACCAATTCTCCAACTGGTTGTCTGGTGTAGACATCGCCGACCTGGAAGAAAAAGAAAGAAAAGGCCTCATCCCTGCTGGCACCGCTGCCAAAATGAAGAAGATGAAGGAGCAACTCGCTAAGGGCGAAACTCCAGACGTCCTCAAAAAGATGAAGGACACTGAGCAAGGTAAACTGACCGACACCGACAAAAAAGAAATCACCGATACCTTTGGCAAACAGGTCCAGGAGCTTGCAGCTACTGACTTGATCAACAAATACTCCAAAGATATCTCAGCTCAAAACGGCGGCAAAGAAGTTGACCCTGGTCAACTGGCTCTCGCCATGCACCTGGGCAAAGTGCCAGATGCTACCGATATGGCTGATGCCAGCAACAAAGACTACATGAGCGCTGCTCGCAACAAATTCCAATTAGCTGCCGGTGCTACTGCTAACCGTGGCGAAGGCTTTGACTGGAATGGCGATAGCAATGGTATCGTCGCAGCCTCAAGAGATGCTAATGGTGAGGTTAAGTGGCAAAGATTTGCCGCCAGTGTGCAGGGCGGACGTCTCGGTTGTGCCGCATCGGTATCGCAAGTACTGAGAGAAGCAGGTGTTAACGTCACTCCAGATGCTGGTGCTAACTCACTAGCTCAACAGCTCCTGGCCCGTGGTGGACAAAAAATCAGAATCAGCGAAGCCCGCCCTGGCGACGTCATCTATGGTGGCGCCATCGGAGCAAGAGGTGGCGGTAGCGCTCACATCGGTATCGTCGAGCGCATCAATGGTGGTCAAATGTATGTAGGCGCCAACTCATCGAGCCGTGGCACCTGGAAATCCGACCAGCCTATGATGAATGCCTTCGGACGCTTCCTCAGATCTGGCAACAGCGAGCTTTATGCTATCCGTCTGCCCGGCGCCAACAATAACGCTTAAGCTGGATTGTTTTAGCTAAATAAAGACCATTAAGAGTTGTGCTTAGATCATATAGCTCAGTGGGCAAAATGTTGGCATGGCCAAAATCCTCCTGGTCGAAGACGATCTAAGCGTAGCTGCTTCTATTTGTGATGTCCTTGAATTAGAAGGGCATCAAGTAGAGACTGTCGCCGATGGTAAAAAAGCTAGCGATATACTGCAAAGTGCAAGCTATGCAGTGATCATCCTGGATCTAGATTTGCCGCTTAAGTCTGGGCTTGATGTCTGTCGCGAATATCGCCAATCGGGCGGCAATACACCAGTACTTATGCTCACAGGCAAGTCTCTCACTGCCGACCGCATTGTCGGACTGGACTCAGGTGCTGATGACTATTTGCCCAAGCCATTTGATATGCGTGAGCTGAGTGCCAGGTTGCGTGCACTTTTACGCAGACCGGAGCCGCTAATCGGCGAGGTCTTGCAACTAGGTCACTGGCAAGTGGATTTAGCCAATCGCAAAGTCAGTCAGGGTGGTGTGGAGCTAGAGCTACTGGCTAAGGAGCTTTCGCTTTTGGAGTTTTTGCTACGCCACCGGGGTAAAATCTTTAGCGTAGATCAATTGCTCAATAGTGTCTGGCACTCTGAGTCAGATAGCAGTGAAGACGCAGTCAGGCAATGTGTAGCCAGGCTGAGGCGTAAAATCGATCCAGAGGGACAGTGGCTTATCACTGTCAAAGGTGTCGGCTACAAGGTGCGGGAGCAGTAAATGCTGTTGGCTATAGACAAAAGACTGACTTACCTGGCTCTGGTATCTACTTTGTTTTTGCCTTTGTCTGTGCATTTAGCTGGGGGTGCCCAGGCCAAGCCGGCTAATCCTGCCCCAAATGCACCTGCCTCTAAAGGGGTAGATCAGACCGGAGTCCCTATTGTAATCAATGACCCGGCGCAACGGGTGGCACCCTATAGTCTCGCTATCATCAGGTCTAGCAATAGTGAAATTAAGGGACCGCAACTGGATAGTTGGCTTACCAGGGCCACACAAAAAGGTGAGCCAGAGCCTTATCTTGTGCTGGCAAAAAGCCGTGTCCTTTGTTTTAATCGGGATTTTAAAGGTGGTCTGAGACTGGCCCAAAAAGCCAATACAATGCGCCCTGGCGATGCCATTTTTTTGATTGGGTTGGGGCGAGCGTATGCCACTCTTGATCAGGAGGATGAGGCTCTGCGCTGTTATCATCAGGCGCTTAATAGTAAGACTCTCAGTGCTTTTAGCGCTGAGATGCTCTCTAATTGTTTTATCGAATTAGACGCTCTGGAAAACGCCTATGAAGCCGGTACTAAGGGGCTCAAGCTAAAAGACCCAAGCAGTTCTCTGCGCTATCGTACCGCTGATGTGGCTAAAAATTTGGGGCGCTTTAAAGAGGCTGAGGTGCTTATAAATGAGGTTTTTAAAGGTGGCACAAACAGTATTGAGATCTGGAATCTCTACAGCGAAATCGAACGAGGGCTAAAAAACTGGAAAGAAGTTATTGTCGCTTGCGATAAGGTGCTGGCTTTTAAGCAGCCCCTCGGTCGCAAAAAGATGATAGAGGCGCAAGCTCACAAAGCTGATGCTTACCAGCAAATGGGTGATTACAAAACAGCCGTTAAAGAGTGGACGATAATTATCAACCGTCTGCCACTCAATCAGACTTATCGACGCAATCGTGCTCAGTGTTATAACAAGCTGGGAGACAAAGCCGCTGAAGCTGCCGATCTTGCCGCAATGAAAAAATTTGACCAGTCATTAATTACTGATTAGACCTGATTTTATATCTAGCGTAAAGTCAATTTAGGATACATGCCCGGGATGACGCGCAATTTGCCCTCTTCTATCAAGGCATCGATTGCTTCCATGATAGATTCTTGCCGCTTGTGAGCAAAAGTGCCGTAAAGCGCATTTTGATCTAGACCTTTTTCTTTTAGTTTTTTGTTTTGGCTGCCGGATAAAATGCCAGCAACTGTGGTGCGGCCGACCTGGCCTTTGAGTTGCCCGGTCAAAAGGATAATCGACTGGCTCAGAGCATCCAGTCCAGTGGTGTCGTATCCGGTGCTTTTGTCGGCGCCTGGTCCAGCGTAGCTGGCGGGCTTGTTAGAGCCAAACTTGGTGTCTCTATAGGTGACGCCGCTGCGACTGGTCGAGCCGGTGTTGGCGCTGCTTGTGCTAGTTGAGCTTGAGCTGGATGCGCCGGTGGAGGTGCGGCTGGTGCGGGCTCTTGGTGTTGGTGTCGGGCTTGTGGTGCTCTTGAGCGGTGCATAAAACGGCTCGATAAATACTTTGTCAGTGTGGCAGATATCACAGCCACTACAGCTGGTGGCTAGCTTTTGTCCAAAGTAGTGGAGCACAGTCTGACGGCGGCAGCTGTAGCCTGTGGCAAACGAGATCATGCGCTCCAGTCTGTCCTCGTCGAGCTGGCGGCGCTGGTTGAGGATAGTCAGGTCGACTTTGGCGGGGCTTGTTTTTACCAGTCCTCTGTCACCTGGGCTGCCACTCTCTGCTGCTACTTTATTGTTGAGCAAAACACCATCTGGTGTCAGTGTCAGTAGTCCCTGCTGGTTAAACAGGTCTAGAGTGCTCGATAGCGCTGTGTCTTTGATTTTGATTTTATCGAGGATGCTTGAGGGGCGTATGGCTGTGTTTTTGTTTTTGTGCAGCAAATCATAGACTTGCTGTACTTGCTCATCAGTGGGGTAATTCATTTTGGTGAGCCAGCGCTGAGTAAAGATGTCTTTGGATTGATAGAGCAGAGTGCAGGTAGCTGGCTCGCCATCTCGTCCGGCGCGTCCGGCTTCTTGATAGTAATTTTCTAGCGAAGGGGGCAAGTTGTAGTGTATGACTCTACGGATGGTGGCTTTGTCTACGCCCATGCCAAAGGCCACTGTGCAGACTATAACTTTTATTTTGTCTTCTTCAAAGCGCTTTTGGGCGGCTTTGCGCATCGCTACAGGTAGACCGGCATGATAGTACGCAGCTTTAAATCCGTTATCGGTGAGGCGTTTTGATAGTGCTTCTGCTTCTTTGCGGCTGCTAACATAGACTATGGTGGAGCCATCGCTTTCCTGGCTCAATTTTTTGAGACGGGCAAAAAGCAGTCTATCTTTGTCTGCGGCGTTTTCGCATTTTTCTACTTCAAGACGTAGATTGGGTCGGTCAAAATCACCCAGCACCACAGTCATAGGTAGACCGAGATTGTCGACAATATCTTTTTGTACTCTGGGAGTGGCTGTGGCTGTTAGTGCCAGTACAGTGGCATCAGGCACTTGCTCAATAACAGCCTTCATGTTGCGGTATTGTGGTCTAAAATCATGACCCCACTGGCTGATACAGTGCGCTTCGTCAATCACTAAAAGAGAGACGTTAATGCTGGCAATGAGAGCGCGAAATCTCGGTGAATCAAGGCGCTCTGGGGCAATATAGACTAGTTTATAAGCACCAGCACGGATACCGTCGAGGCGCTCTTGCAATTCTTCTGGGGCGACTGAGCTATTCAGTACAGTGGCGTTAGTGATGCCGCGTTTGCGCAGACCATTTATCTGGTCTTCCATTAAGGCAATCAGTGGTGAAATCACAAGAGTGACGCCGGGCAAAAGCTGGCTGGGCAATTGATAGCACAGTGATTTGCCGTAGCCTGTGGGTAAAAGGGCGAGTGAATGCTTGCCTGACATAGTCAGATCGATAGACTGGCGCTGTTTGTCTCTCAACTTTTGAATGCCAAAGACTCCGGTTAATAGGTCTTGTGGTATCAGGTCAGTAGTGATCATTGTGGCGCCTCCGTGCCCATGATACTGCCTGAGTGCCTTTATAAAATGTGCTGATGCACATTTAGTTTTGCCTTTTAACTTTGACTAGCTAATTGGCCTACAAGAGATATATCAATCGCCTCTGTTTTTAATAACAAGCTCGTCAAAGCCACTAAGAGCACAGGGCTCGCGGCTAAACTCACAGTCACTGGATAAATCGAGAATAACTAGCTCTACTGTTGTATAGACCCTTGAGCCTGGCATTAGATGCCCGCCAGTGGTTTTGCCCGTGCCATCGGAGACACTGATATGGATATGGCAGCCGCTCTTAGCGACAACTCCTGTGGCTGAGACTATTTCTAAAGGACCACTCACTATTGTGCTTTTATCGTCCGCGGCAAAGCGCAAACTGGCCTCGGTCACTGAGCCCACCAGTGAGAGCAATACTCCTGCTTTGACGTTGTTATCTTGCAAGAGCTTTTCTATTGAGCTAAAAAGTTCTTCCTGGGGCCTTAGCCTCTGGCACAGCGTACGCATCGGCTACTGGCTCACCTGTGTGCTTTTGGCGACTTTTGTTGCTTCTTTGCTTTCATCGGGAGCGTCTTCTGGAGGCAGAGATAGAGCATGGGTGATATAACCAGCGCGGCTTACTCTGGCTTTGCGCTGTGCCTCACAGGCAAAGCCCACCATTTTTTGCCATTCAAATGTGTCTTGTGGCACACTGGCTATGCCAAAACTATAGTCCCAGTCCGATTGACTATCTTTGAGTTTGCCTAAGGAGCGGGAGCAAATCTCGACAAAGTTTTTGGCAAACATAGCTGCCAGATTGCTGTCGAGACCAGGCATGATAAAGGCAAATAGATCGTCTTCGAGATGACCAAACCAATCTATAGATCGTTTTGCTTCGCTGATTTGTTTAATCGTGTTTTGTACTGTGGCTTTGTCGGCTGCACTGAGATTGCTGTAGAGCGTGGCGTTTTTGCGGACTTCAAAGACCATAAAGCTGAGCGGCCACATCTGAGTGCGTGCTCTTTCAAATTCTCGCTCCAATAGCCAGACCATAAATTCAAAGCGCAATAGTCCAGAATTACTCTCTGAAAGCGATGTGGTGAAATTTTGTACTTTGTGTTTGTCGTAAGTCCAGGCTGTTTCCAGTCTGTGCGATAGTTCTTCGTCATCGAGACCGTCATTAGAGACATTGACAGTGCCACTTTGTACCAGCTTGTAGAGTGCGTGAATCCAGTTGCGCTTGGGCAAGTCGGCTAGATCGACAGCGTTAGTGACGATAGGGTTTTCGCTTAAAGCGATATAGAGCTCCCACATATCGTTATCGAGTTCGATACCTTTGCGCTCTAATTTTGCCGCTAATTCATCTCTATCAGAGCAAAATCGCTTGGCAAAAAGACCAGAATACATGGTCAATCCCAGTGATTTTAGATATTTGTTTTCGTCAAAGAGTGTAGCTGCATCCAGCAAAAAAGACTCAAAGCGCAGCTTGATACTGACCATCGGTGCGCGTCTTTCTGGTATGAAGCGGAACCAGCCTTCTTCTTGCATGACAAAGTCATAGAGTAAATCCATGCCGCTATCTCTGATTGAGACAGCATGGATTGGCTTACCGGCGTCAAAATAGATTGAGATCAAACCGTCTCTGCCGCTGACCTCAAGTACTCCGGTATTGCCGTTGAGCGAGATAGTCTGCAAGAGACCGAGACTTGGCATTGTTTTGAGGTTGCCCTCAAATATCAATGTTTCTCTGTGGCGATTTTCTTCGTTAAAGTCTACATCAGAGCCAAGCAGCATCGGTCTGTCATAAGGGTTGTTTGACTGATTGCCCTGGGCACCACCAGTGGTGTGATTGTTGGGAGGGATGTTTGTATTACTGGTTTTGCTGTCCGGTTTTGCGGTTTTAAATTCGGAGCCGACAGCGTCGTACTCTGATGGATTGGCTCGATATTGCTTGGTGTCCTTGTTAAAGTCTGAGCCCGGTTGATTAAAATCCGAGCGGCCAGTTTTAAATTCTGATCCCAGCGCTTTGTACTCGCCGCCAGCACTTCCCATATCCTGTGGGCTGGCCTGGAGTGGCGATAATAAGAGCTGGTCTATTACCAAACCCGAAAACGTACTGGTACCAAAGCCAGTTGGTCTCGATTGCAGAGACTTCCACAGGTCTTTGATATGTCTCAAGACTTCGTGGGCATCTGTGGTTTGCAAATTGATGGTTTTGTTTGGCACGCCAAGACCAGCTGATGGCTCAATAGTAAAAGCCATCTCGCCACTGTCTCTCTGGCACACCACCGATACCATCAAGCTTTGCGATCCCAAAAATCCAAGTGATGTTAGCGAAAAAACTTTATTTGGTTTTGCCGCAGCCCTTTTCATGATTTCCTGGATATGCTCGATACTGGGAAATGCTTTGATTTTATGCTGGGTTGCTTCGGCTCTAGATGCGCTTCTTTGCCGTTTGATTTTTTCGTGTAATAGCTTTTGTTCTTTGGTGAGATTAAATAGCGGCGCTTGATCGATAAACATATCGAGGATTTCGTTGCGCTCTAAGCCCTGATTATTCGCCACTTTGGCATAGGCTTCAAGGGCGCGCACATAGGCCGCTTTGGCATCAGATGATTTGCCTGCCGAATGAGCAAAAAACGAAACTAGAGTGGCGACACGACCGACAAGCAGGCTTTCTGGGTTTTTAAGGTGGAGCATCAATCCTTCTAGCTCTGCCATCAGCACCCGGCAACGAGCCAGCCTGGCTGCGGCTTCTGCCGAGAGACTGGCGTTAGCGCATTGTCTGGCCTTTTGCAGATTGGCAAAAATAGATTCGATGATTAGCTCTGCTGCAACTGGGTCAGCACCAATCAAGCCTTTGCGAATTTTGAGAGCCTGGTCAAACAGCTTATCAAGACGCTGTGAGTTTTCTTGTTTGTTGAGCGGACTAAAGGTCGATTGCTCGATAAACTCATCGGACATGGTAAGAAACAAATGGTCATCGCTTGGGGCAACATGTTTGATGGTTGCCAGTAAGGTCTCGTCCACAGCTTTGTGATTGCCGCTTAAAGCCAGTGCTTTGATTAAAGAACAAATTACTTGCAATGTTTCGGTGTCAAGTTGTCTATCACCGGGTGTGCTGGCTAGTAAACTTGCTACTTGTTTGTGAGCATCGCTCAAGCGGTTGTCTTTTACCAACTGCTTAATGCGCTCAGAATCGTCTTTAGTTGACATCAATCCCCGCGGGCACAAAGGAGCCCATAATAGCGACTATTATTATCTTCCAACTCAGTATCCGCAATTATCAATAAGGTCTAAACTATTTTGCCCGTTTTCAATAGTTCGAAGCCTCCACTTTTAAACTTCATTTTTTGCGCTATCAGTCTAGCCTTACTGGTGCCATTGTGCTCTGGTGTGGCTCCTGTCCAGGCTCTGCCCCTTGATGTCGGTGGAGCAACACCTCAAGACGCTTTGCAAGCTGCCCAGAGTGCCATGGACAAAAATAGCAATAGCCGCACTATTGTGGATTTTGCCAGCCTTTGTTTTGCCTATGGCGACCGCAATCTTGCCCGTAAATTATTTCAAAAGGCTGTCAATCTTGACCCTCAGGACTGGCGCGCCCATCTGGGTTTGGGTCAATGTCAGGCCTTTGACTACAGCCTGATTAGCCGGGATAAAGGAGCTGACTATCCTCGCCGTGAGCTTGAGCTGGCCAAAGAGCAGATCAATCTGGCAGCCATCGTCTCCAGTGGTGTGTTGGTGCAGACAAGTGTACGTTATGTGGCAATTGGCGATGCTTTTATGGTTTTGCATGATTACAAACAAGCCCTTGCTAATTATCAAATAGCCAAGCGATTTGTACCGTCAGGCACAGTCACTGCCTGGCTTTTGACTCATCGTATGGTCAAAACACTACTGGCTCTAGGGCGTCTTGAGCAAGCATTGCCTCTTTGTGAGCCGCTTTTGACCGGACCAATTGATGATGACGCGTTATTGAGCGACATATTTAAGCGTCTATTGCCGCTCATGCCAGTAAGGGACCTGCGTCAAATCGCTCCTACTTTGACAGAGCATTTAATTCAAGATGCCAGCCACAGCCCTCAGCTGTTTCTGGATCTGGGCTCGACCCTAGAGGCTCTAAAAGTCGACCAATCGGCTCTCATTTGTCTTGAGCAGGCTAACCGTATAGCACCCCGAGATACCGGTTGTGCGCTTGCTCTGGCTCGGTTTTACTATACGCGCGGTCAAAAACAAAAAGCGCTCCAGGTAATCCGCAAAATAGAGCGTCTCAATCTCTCTGGTGAGCCTGGTATCGCGCGCACGCTCAAAGCTAAGCTCTATGTAGCCTGTCTGCAGTTGATGCAAGACGCTGGCGGCGATCTGGCCAATCAAGTGCGCACAATTGTCCGGCCAACTCCTCCCGGCAACGCTAGTGGACTGGCGCTTACTACCGCCAATTTGAGCCAGTGGAAATGTACTTGCAAAATGGTCAGTATGCATATGGTCCTGATGCATAAGACCGGTGTTGACTATGCTCACATACAGTTTGCCGATGAAGGCATCGGCTCGGTCATATACGATCCCGCCCTGACTGACCCCAGCAAAATCTGGTCTGGTCTGGAAAGCGAAGTAAAGGTTAAAATCTCACCACAGATAGTAAAAGTCGACAGTTTTGCTGAGCTGGCCAGGGCAATCCTGCAGGTAGAAGCAGCGTCATATGAGCCCAGTGTTGGAATCTATAATTTTGACGCGCCGCCTCTATCTGCGGTGCCATTGCTTTGACTGCTAGCTAAAAGCCAGTTTCAGGCTGATTCTTCCACGCACTGCTCGCATTTGCCTACAAATCGAGAATATTTGAGGCGCAGCCCTTGTGCGATATCGTGGATTGCACCAAAGCTCGGTTTGCGTTTGCCCTGCTCGAGATTACTGATAAAGACCCGGTCTACGCCGGATTTTTCGGACAAATCCTTTTGGGACATACCCAGTTGCTTGCGTCTTGAGCTAATCACTTCACCCAAACATTTATACAGATGGTTGTGCTTTTGAGACATACTCCTCCTCCTCTTGAACCGTTGGTTTTTGGACTGATAAATGCCCCACTGGTTCCACCATGTTGCATGTAATAAAACGACTACATTGTTGAGCTGGCTAAATTTGCCCAGATCCTGGTAAATATCTTGGTAAAGGAGCCAAGCAAATAAAATTAAACCTATAGTAAAATTTGGGAACTTGCTGCTCTTTGCTTAGTCAACCGGAAGTATTAGCAGGCCTTATGGGCCGGGATGTACCCCATGGAACCGGAATCTCCAGACAACGAGCGCCAGCGTAAAATTGATGAAGCGATTGAATCTGGTAACCATGAGCTGAGAGAAATGGCTCGGTTGGCCTACAATCGCGGCGATAAAGATCTAGCTCGTAACATCTGGCGCTCGCTTACAGAGTCTCAGAGCAATGAGCCGGAAGCGGCCGATACTGAGCCGTCGGCTAGTGACGCTGTTCCGTCCGCTGTGGTCTTGGACCCTGACCTGGAAGCTGCGCGCAGAGCTGAAGTAGCCTCTCAAAAAGCCAGATTTGGTGATAATCCGCCGGCCGTTTACGCCAGTATTGAGCCTGCCAACGAGCAAGATAGCGGTGAGACCGGTATTGCTGATGCTGTAACAGGCTCAGATGCCGTAACAGGCATAGACTCAATCAGTGGCAGCGAGATAATCAATCCCGCCAAGCCTGGCTCCGATTTGATTTAGCCAGATAATCAGAGCTATTACAAACGATCTCTATATAGATATAAAGCTTATCTGATTTATGCTCTCTTACCAGGCAAAATCGGTAGACTTAGACCGTTAACAGGGCATCTGGCGTACAAAATGTCAGATTGCTCAGTGGGTCAATTTTATCTGAGAGGACATTGTGGGACGCCTTTCAACTTTAAACTTTCAAAAGTGGATTGATGACAATCGCCATCTGCTAAAGCCTCCGGTGGGCAACAAACTTATTTGGGAAGACCGCGAATTTATTGTCATGGTGGTGGGCGGACCCAATAGCCGTACTGACTACCACGTCAATGGCGGTGAAGAGTTCTTTTATCAAGTTGAAGGCAATATGGTCCTCAAGGTCTTTGATGAAGGCAAGCTCCAGGATGTGCCAATCAACCAGGGTGAAATCTTTCTTTTGCCCGCCAATGTGCCACACTCGCCTCAAAGACCGGCTGGCTCAGTTGGTCTTGTTATCGAAAAGAAACGCGAGGAAGGTGAACTCGATGGTTTTGTCTGGTACTGCCAGAATTGCGGCGAAAAACTCTACGATGAGTTTTTTAAATTGACCAATATCGTTACTGATTTTCCGCCAATATTTGAGCGCTTTTACGCCAGTGAGGCCAATACCACCTGCAAAAAGTGCGGTACACGTATGGTCAAACCGGGCTAGGCTTATTGGCTAAATGCGCAAAATAGACATCCATACTCACATACTGCCTCGCGATCTCCCTGATTGGCAATCCAAATTTGGCTATGGCGGTTTTATCCAGTTAGACCATCACAAGCCTTGTTGCGCGCGTATGATCCGTGACGATGGCAAATTTTTTAGAGATGTCGAGGCTAATCTTTGGGATGCTGATGCGCGCATAATAGATCTCGATGAGACTGATGTTAAACAGCAGGTGCTCTCTACTGTACCTGTGATGTTTAGCTACTGGGCTAAGGCCAAAGACTGCTATGACTTGTCACGCTTTTTAAACGACCATATGGCGACAGTGGTGCAAGCGCATCCACACCGCTTTTATGGACTGGGCACAATCCCTATGCAGGACACTGATCTGGCTGTCAAAGAGCTTACGCGCTGTGTTAAAGAGTTGGGTCTGAGTGGTGTGCAGATTGGCTCCCATGTGGAGCAATACAATCTCTCAGATGAGAGGCTCTTCCCCGTATTTGAGGCCGCTCAAGAGCTTGGCGCCGCTATATTTGTCCATCCCTGGTCTATGATGGGCGAAGAAAAAATGACCAAATACTGGCTGCCATGGCTGGTTGGCATGCCCGCTGAGGTTTCGCTGGCGATTTGTTCGATGATCTTTGGCGGTGTCTTTGAGCGTCTACCGGCCTTACGTGTTGCCTTTGCCCATGGTGGCGGATCTTTTCCCCTCACTCTTGGTCGTATTACTCATGGATATGAGGCCAGACCTGACCTTTGTGCTATCGACAATGCCCATAGTCCAGCTGAATACATCGGCCGCTTTTTTGTCGACAGTCTGGTGCATGATCCGCGAGCCTTCAAATACATTCTTGAGTTGTTTGGTCCTGATCATATCTGTATCGGCAGCGATTATCCCTTTCCACTGGGCGAAGCCAGACCTGGTGCGATGCTAGAGTCTATGCATCTGGCTCAAGATGTAAAACAAAAACTCTTTTACGGTAGTGCCCTCAAATGGCTCGGACTGACCGAAGATGAAGGCACAGTGCTGCAAGTCTCTAGTGGGCAGAGCAAAAACAATCAAAATCAAAGCGCTAACCAATTAGATGACCAATTAAATAATCAAATCGCCGAATCAGTCGAAGATAGAATCTGGAGCAATGAACAATGACCCAAGCCGAAGTCCTGAAGCCATCATTTAGTTTTGAGTCGAGTCTTGAATTTGCTCGCTCGATGGATGCCAAAGACGAGCTTAGAAGTTTTAGAGACGAATTTATTTTGCCTCGTGATTTGGGTGCTGCTGATGGTCAGGGTTGCGTCTATTTGACTGGTAACAGTCTTGGCTTGCAGCCAGTTAAAGCGCGTGAGTATATCAATGCTGAGCTTGATGACTGGGCTAAGCTGGGCGTTGAAGGGCATTTCCATGCAAGGCATCCCTGGTTGCCTTATCACGAATTTCTCACTGATATGTCAGCAAAAGTTGTTGGTGCCTTGCCTTCAGAAGTTGTGGTGATGAATACTCTGACGGTAAACCTGCATCTGATGATGGTTTCGTTTTACAGACCGAGTGGCAAAAGACGCAAAATTGTCATCGAAAAAGGTGCTTTTCCTTCTGACCAGTATGCTGTCGCTTCTCAATTAAAATTTCATGGAGCCAGTCCCGACGAGGATCTCCTGGAGTTTACAGCGCGCCCTGGTGAGGATACTCTCAGACTCGAAGACATGCTTGCCTTGCTCGATAAGCATAAAGACGAGATTGCTTTAGTTGTCCTGGGTAATGTGAACTATCTCACTGGTCAGGCTTTTGATGTGCCAGCGCTTGTGTCTAAGAGCCACGCTATTGGTGCCAAGTTTGGTCTCAATCTAGCTCATGGAGCGGGCAACTTGCTGCTCAAATTGCATGACTGGCAAGTCGACTTTGCTGTCTGGTGCTCTTACAAATATCTCAACGCCGGTCCTGGTGGCCTGGCTGGTTGCTTTGTGCATGAGATGCATGGCAAAGACTTTGAGCTGCCACGCTTTGCTGGCTGGTGGGGTCATAACAAAGAGAGCCGCTTTAAGATGCCGGATCGCTTTGACCCTATGCCCGGTGCCGAAGGCTGGCAGCTATCTAATCCGCCGATTTTTCAACTGGCTGCACTGCGTGCCTCGCTGGAGCTTTTTGAGAGAGCGACTATGGTTAAACTGAGAGCTAAAGGCGACGTTTTGACGAGTTATCTAGAGTATCTTTTGCGTCTTATCAACGAAGAAGTCAAAGCTGATTCGATCTCGATTATTACGCCTGCCAGTCCCTCTGAGCGTGGCTCCCAGCTTAGTCTCAGGTTTAAGGGCGGGAAGAACATCCTTGAGATGTTTAAGGCTCAAGGTGTAGTTTGCGACTTTAGAGAGCCCGATATTATTCGTGCTACTCCTGCACCACTCTATAACTCCTACGAAGACGTCTACCGCTTTGCACAAATAGTCAGAGGCTTTGCCGCGGAGGGCAAATAAATGTCAAATCAACTGGATCTAGCCACCACTGGTGGTCTTGTTCAAGAGACCGAAGTGGCTTTAATTGGAGCCGGTCTGGTGGGCTCTCTTCTGGCTGTGCTACTGGCTCAGCGCGGTTTTAAGGTAGATGTTTTTGAGCGTCGTCCGGATATGCGCAAAGAAACCATCTCAGCTGGACGTTCCATCAACCTGGCCATTTCAACTCGAGGCATAAGGGCCCTGGCTAAAGCTGGTCTGGATACTTCTATCCTCTCCCAAGCTGTACAGATGCCAGGGCGGATGATCCACCCCAAAGTCGCTCCCGGCAAAATTGGCGATCTGGTTTTTCAGCCTTATGGTAAGGACGATAGTGAATACATCAACTCTATAAGCCGTGCCACACTCAATAAGATGCTCATGGATAAGGCGGAAGAAACCGGTAAGGTCAATATCCACTTTAAACAAAAAGCAGTTGATTTTGATTTTGCCAATAACTTTATCGACGTCGAAGACGAAAGTCTCAAGCGCAAAACTATTGCTGCCGATATTGTTATTGGTACAGATGGTTCAGCTAGTCATATGCGCGACAAAATGATGGAGCGACCGGGCTATCAATTTAAATCAGAACGACTTATTTACGGCTACAAAGAGTTGCTCATACCGGCTGCCCCAGGTGGTGGCTTTAAGATGGAAAAGAATGCTTTGCATATCTGGCCTCGAGGCAGTTTTATGCTGATTGCTCTGCCCAACTATGAGGGTACTTTTACATGTACGCTTTTTTTGCCAATGGAAGGTCCAGTCAGTTTTGCTACACTCAAAGATAGAGAGACAGTAGCTAAGTTTTTTGATGATGAGTTTGCCGATGCTGTGCCTCTCATCGATAATTTGCTTGATACATTTTTTGATAATCCTACCGGTCATATGGACACTATCAAATGCTATCCCTGGAATATTGAAGGCTCGGCCCTGCTCCTTGGCGATGCTGCTCATGGTATCGTGCCATTTTATGGACAGGGCGCCAATTGCGGTTTTGAGGATTTGACTGTACTGAGTCAGTGCATCGAAGACCACCTCACCCGTGGTGGCAGTCTTTATATTGACCATCGTCAAAATGACAGTTTAAGACCTGATGGTACATCTTCTGGTACGCCCGATGGCAGAGCTGCTGACAGACAACCGCGCAGACTCAAAGAGGGCTCTAGCAATTGGAAGTCAATCTTTGAGGATCTTGTCAATCGTCGTAAGGTCAATTGCGATGCTATAGCCGATATGGCTGTGGAAAACCTCTATGAGATGAGTGACAAAGTGGCAGACCCTCGATTTTTGATGGCTAAAGCTGTTGAAAAAATCCTGGAGAAGAAGTTTCCCGGTGAATACAAGTCACGTTACTCGCTGGTTACTTTTAGCAATGCGCCCTATAAGCTCGCCATGGATGTGGGCATAGTCTGCGATGGCATCCTCAAAGAGTTGTGTGCCGACTTAAAAACTGCCGATGACGTGGACCTGGTCAAAGCCAAGTCTCTCATTGATGAGAGGCTGGCGCCGCTGCTTTTGACCATGCCTAGAGACGCCATGGAGACCGTCAAGGTCTGATTGCCTGTCCTTTACAGCTTGTGCGTGCATAAATATACTCGGCAGGGTATATAGCTTGGGCTGGCTATTTTTAGCTGGTAACCAGGTAATTGACAGCATTTCATTTTGTCATGGCTGTTTGGAGGCATTTATGGGTCAACCGGGCGGCGCCAGTGAGCGCTCTGAGGACGATAATAAGCATAAAAGTGTAGTCCCAGTAGGTGATACTACTTTGTCCAACCCGGGCAAGCCAGAGCAAAACCAGGATGTCTTTGGGCATTTTGTTCAGCAGATTAATTCACCGGATGTTGATTGCAAAAGTATCTATTCCAAGCCTGTCAACGCCAGGTCTATTACAGCTCTCGAATTTGACAATTGCTACTACGGTCAAACCACATCCAACGGACGATCCCGTGAACTAGCTACACCGGTCATGCAGCCTGGTGCTGATGGCGTGCCCCGACCGCAAATGGAGCGCATTACTACTCAGGGTACGACTATGGACAGTCGTCGTCTTGATGTCTTTATGCATGCACTGCCAGCGGTGCGGCCTGTGTCTTTTGATACTGCCACTGGACGCAAAAGCGGCACTGCTGTCACTGTCTCCGAAGACGGACTGATGGTCACCAATAAGCATGTCGTGGACGGTTCAAATGGCACCATCAATGTCACTATGCTGGGTAAAGACGGTAAGGAAGAAACCCGTACAGCTCGTGTAGTCAAAGTCGAAGGCAAGCAAGATCTTGCACTTTTGCAGTTAGATCGCAAACCTGGTGAGACATTTTTGGCCCTGCCGCTGAGTAAAGAGACCAGTTGGCGCCAGCGTGAGCCCCTGGTAGAAATGGGCAACGCCAATGGTGAAGGCAAAATCAGTATGGCCAAATCCAGATACGAGGATATGGTCAGACAAAGTGACATTCCCTTTGACCAGCAGCCGCCTGAAGTGCGGCAGGGTCTTACAATGTTTAAGTTAGAAGCCACAGTGCCACATGGTTATTCGGGCGGAGTGGTATTAAGCGTGCCTGGTTCTGAGCGCCGCAGTGATGGTAAAGTGCACAGATTAGGGACTTCTGCTATAAGAGCGATTACTGATTATAGTGACACCGACCGCACTGCCTATGTGATTCCGGCTGCTCGGGTGCAAGAGTTACTGGATCAATACCGGCGCGATCAAGCCAAAAAGAAGTAGAAGCAAAGTTAGTTGGTGTTTGAGTTCTGAAAGGATTTTTTTTGAGCAGGCAGTTAGTGAAATTGCTCTGGTTACTGGCAGTACCATTGAGCTTTGTATTTCAGTTTGCCAATGCTTCGCCGTCATCTGATCAATCATCATTGATACCGGCCCTAAAGTTAAAGCAAAAGCACTATTACTGGGGCGATACGGAGACAATTGTCTCTCTGGATGGTATACGCATAGATAATCGAGGGCGCATGTTCTACAGCCTTGTGGCTAAGAGCCCAAGCTGGGATGTGATTGTTTTTCGTGATGACGATAAGACCTACCTCAGACAAAGTCTCAGTGATTTTGAGTCTACTGGTATGGTCAATAACTTCGTTGTGGAAAAACGTCCGAGGAATTTTGGATTTAAGAAAGAAGAAACTTTAGTCAAGTTTGACGGGATAACAGTTAAGCAGCTTGTGCATGGTCCGCATTTTTATCAATACCTACCTCTAGGTATGGTTGCTGCAAAGCAGGTCGAAAGGATTTTGTATATCGCCTACAAACTGCCGACCAATGGCGGTATCCCAGTAATGATGCGGAAATACAGTAAAGGAACGGATTGGTTGACTGGTATCAAAGATCCTGGCCGCCATAAAGCACTTTTAGAGACCAGTAAAATTGAGAATTTGCGTGTGTCAAAAAGTATTTTTGATGCTCCGCTGAACTATAAGTTGAGAGGCTCCATGCAGGAAGTCCTAATGAGTAAAACCAGCCGAGATGCGTCGGGTGACCTGGAAGTACTCATTGGCGATAAGAAGCAGTGAGATTTTTAGCTTTAAAAGGCTGCTATTGCAACGTTTAATGTGCAAGTTATGGTTTTGACATAATCCCAATCTACCTTGCAAGTGTAAGAGCTCGCCAGGTAAATAGAGGAGGACGAGTCAATCATGTCAAAGACCGGAGACCTTAGAGATGGATTGTTAGACTCGGGTCGTCAATTTACTAAAGTAGATCTGTTTGCACTAAATATACATAGTACTGATGATATGGTGTATCTCACTACAAAAAGCGGACTCACACTCAAAGGTACAAATGACCGCCCCATTGTGCCTGGCGAGATTTTTGGTTACCTGCAAAATGATGGTGCTCTTTTGTTAGATGCAGAAGGCTATTTAATTAAACGAGTGGGAGAGGACAAACACCGTCCTGTGCCAAGCCGTACACTGGGTGATCGCGCTCATTTGGCAATAAAGTCTTTGAATGGAATTGCTGATTTTGAGTTTTTGTGGCGCAGGAAGTGGACATCCAATCTCTCTAACGTTAAAAAGGTCAATCAACAGTTTGATTGGGAGCTTTTGGAGTGCGCCAATGTGCGCCAGAGACAAGCTTGTTATGCCGGTTCTGCTGGTGCTCTTGTTTTGAACCGCTGGTAAAGGTCAACGCTTATTTATTTTCTTTTGGAGGTGTAAGTTGAAGCACGTCCTGCCAGGCCCTGCTCAAATGAATGCCATGTGTGAAGACATAAATCCTCTCTGGTTTGTCTTGCAATGTCTTTTGCTATTTGTTTGCTTGTTGGCTCTCACTTTTGTACTCAGTCTCAGTCTGTGTTCTATGGCGCCACTGGTCGCTCTTGTTTGTGGCGACCCCTTCTGGCAAAACGCCACAATTCCTATTGATGACAATTTTGAGCATTCTGTGCGATTCGCTTTCTGGTCATCTTTACTGATTATGGGGGCGTTTATGTACGTCAGGTCTTGCCTGCGTGATCGCTTTGGCCGTACCTTTAATGTCTACAATCGCACTTTGGATTTTCCTTTTGCTCAGACAGTTGAGCTAACATGCGCATTTGTCTCAGAAAACGCTATCAATGGCAATTATAGAGTGGACCAACGGAGTAATTGCGTAATCGCTCAAGTAGCAGAGAGCTTTTGGTGCGTTAGTTATCTTGAAGTTGCGGTGGTCATGTCAAAATCTGGAATGACAACTATCTTGGTTAAGTGTACTTCGCAGCCCAAAAATCTGTTTATTATCTTTAGCGGTTTCTTTTGCGATTGCGGCATCAGTAGTCGTCAGATTACGCTGATGGACAGTGTCTTTGATTCTTTTATGCTGTTTCGTTCTGAACAAGCTAGAGCGCTGGTGTAGAGGTTTAGAGTGTTGCCATTTTAGAAGAGTGCATCCTTGATTTGTTTGGCGTGCTTTTTACGATCATAGTGTAAGTTTGGTGCGCGTGGAAACTCCAGGCTGTCCTGCTTAAACGGTCCCCGTCTTGGGCCGAATAGCGCTTCTCTACCAAAGTCATAGTGCTCATAATTAAAGTCGATTTTGTGGCCTTTAAATATGTTTTGTGTGGACAATGGCCAGATTTCGTCTGTGTAAAAGTGCTTCAGACCTTTGATCTGGCAGAGAGTAAGAGCAGCTTCTTTAGTCAGTTTGGGACAGCGAAATATACGCAATGTTTGTAGACCTTTTGAGGTCTCAAGTAGCTTTAAATCTCTGTCGGTGATATCTAGCTCTACCAATGTCAGCTCTTTGATATTGCTGTGTTGGGGCATGCTGGAGAGGAGCGGTTGTATCATCGGTACATCCTTGATATAGAGCGCGCTGAGTTTAGAGAGTAGCCGCATATTGGCGATGTCGGAGCCTTTTAGAGGCAAGCCAAACTCTTCCGGGTCATAGTCGAGTGCGCTGGCTGGTGGCACTCCCGAGACTCCCAGTGAATGTAATGCCGTAAGCTTGTCTATCATTGCTAAGTGTTTTACCGATAGCGGCGAGCTAAGATCGCCGCGCAGACCTCTTGCCGTATGAAAAAATGAGAGATGCTCTAGTTGGTTCCAGTCTTTAACCTGGTTGATAACGCGCTCTGGCTGTGTGCTGATAAGCTCCAATCCCTGGATATTGTCTTTACCAAATCGATCGCAGAGATCTGGTAGGTTGGCGCACTCACCGTGCAGGTAGAGGTATATCTTGGCTGACGCTGGTACATTAATTGTGTTTACTGCCTTTTGCAGCGCATTGTCGTTGGCTCGGATGTAGCCGATATAGTAGGGGAAGTCGAATCGTTTGATGGGAAGGTGATCTTGATCTTTGGTGAGAGTGACAAAACCAGATTGCTCTTGCATCGCTTGCTTGATTAGTTGGGTGGAAGAGGGGCTGTGACTGAGAAAGCGCGTATCATCTTTTTGTAGTTTTGCTTGCAGCGCTTTTTTGTTGGCTTCACTTGCGACATTGTTTGTAGCTAGAGTCGTCGCCAACCAGATACCACAAGCCAGTGCCACTGTGCCAAAAACAAAAATCGCCACAATCAATGCCAGTGAACTGTCTTGAATCCTGTTTTGTTTGCTCTTTGGTGATGCTTGGCTGGCGGTGCTTTGCCCTCTCGGTTTAGCATCAGCCTTTATCACTGTCTGTATAACAGCTTTGCCTTCCAGTATGCGAGTGAGATCATGGTTCACCTGTTTCATGTTTTGATAACGCTGATCTGGATTTTTGCAGAGCATTTTGGCTATGGCAGCTTCGATAGATTTTGAGAATTTGCCATCGGGATAGACACTGCTGATGAGCGGCGCTTCTTCAGTCTGGTGCATCATGATGGTCTCCATGGCAGTGCTGCCACATAGTGGTGGAATCCCAGTGAGAGACTCAAATAGAGCGCAACCAAGTGAATAGATGTCGGAGCGGTGATCTAGCGGCTGTCCAGCGCCTTGTTCGGGACTCATATAGTATGGTGTGCCAAATACGGCTCCAGCCATCGTTTGATTCTGGCTTTCTACCTCGGTTTTTAAAATATAGTTGTGACGGCCGGTATTGAGTCTGGCAATACCAAAGTCGACTATTTTGACTCTTTCTTTGCCGCTCTCCTGGTAGACCATGACGTTTGATGGTTTGATGTCACGGTGGATGATATCCTGTTGGTGTGCGGCATCCAGAGCGTCCGCTAGCTGGATAAAAATTTTGACAGCCTGATCCACCGGTAAGCGATGCTTTTGCTCAATTATTTGAGCCAATGATTGACCAGAGAGCAAATCCATGACGTAATAGGGACATTGCTGATTGTCTATGCCCATGTTGTGGATGCTCACTACACCAGGGTGGTGCAGCCTGGCCAGTGCTTTTGCTTCTGACTGAAATCTATTCCAGCTATCGAGTGTGATTGAGTCAGCCGCCAGTATTTTTAAGGCATATTCTTTGCCCAGCACTATATGCTGGCAGTGAAAAACGACACCCATGCCACCTGTGCCCAATAGCCAGAGTAGTCGATACGTACCGTCGATGATATCGCCGGTTGAATAGGTCTTGGTGCTGCCCCGGCCCAGAGCGATTGAGGCTGTCTGTCTCTGTTCCGACATCTTTGTCGAATCCAGTACGAGCGCATGCATTGTGCTCCAGGTCTCTAGTTGATCTGGACCCAATGTCGAATCATTTTGTCGGTCGTCGCTCTGCATAATTGGTCATGTCAGGCAATAGTAAATGGTGGTGCACCTACTATTAAAAGCTACTGACATGTCAAAAAGCGGACAAATCAGGTGGGGATTTATTTGCCTTAGCGCATCGAGATAATGGCTCTAAATCTCACTTTGCCTGCTGCTACTTTCTTATAAGCTTCGGCGATGTCTTCAAATTTGAAGACTTCGATCATTGGCCTTACTTTGCCCTTTGCCACAAACTGCAAGGCTTCATAGAGGTGCTCTCTGTTATTTTGTTGGGAGCCCATTACTTTGATGCGCTTAGTGATAAAGTCCATTGGTGAGATGCTAATTGGCTCTGCGTCGGCTCCCATAACGACAAATTTGCCATCAGGACGGAGACCTTTGATAGCATCATTGGCTGCTTTAGAAGAATTGCCGCAATGCAAAATTATGTCTGCACCGCCTGCTTGCAGTAGTTCTTCTCCGTCCTTAACGATTAAATCGGCGCCGAGCTTTTTAATCATTTCTGTTTTGTCGCTGGAGCTTGTTATTGCAATTGTCTCAAATCCAGCTGCGTGAGCATATTGCAAAGCTAGATGACCAAGACCACCGATGCCCAGTACAGCCACTCTATCTCCCGGTTGAGGCTCAGCCCGTCTCAGTCCGCTCCATACGGTAAAGCCAGCGCAAAAGATGCAAGCGGCTTCTTCAAACGAGATAGAATCTGGTAGAAGCATCGTGCTATTGGCGTCAGCCAGCATGTACTGAGCGTGGCCGCCATCGAGCTGAATGCCAGTGCCGATTTGTTCGGCGCAAAACATAGCGCGCCCGCGGTTACACCATTCGCATCTGCCGCAAGCATTTTGTAGCCATGGCACACCGACGCGGTCTCCCATATTTCTTGTGGTGACGGCACTGCCCAGTTCTACTATTTCACCCACCGGCTCGTGTCCCAGTGTATGTGGGAAGTGCACTGGAATGTGCCCCTCGGTTAAATGCACATCGGTATAGCAAAGACCACTTGCCACAATTTTGATCAAGACTTGATTAGGCGTAGGCTTTGGCTGGGGGATTTCTTTGATTTTCCATTCAGCGCTTACTGCTTCGACAACTGCTGATTTCATTGCATTTTCCTTTGATACATATTAGCCAGAGGCAGACCTGGGACTTTGAAGTCGTTGTATATTAGACCGGTCGATTCTTGCCGTCAAGTAACTATTAATTGGAGGACAATTCTTTCCAAATTTATTTTTGGTGGATTTGTCAGCTCACAAAAATTGCACAAATAATCTGTATATTGTTTTCATTGCCTCACCTCTTTTACCTCCTTTACCATTTTTTCTTAAAACACCTATGGCTACTGCAACAGATAGCTCACGCATTGACGCGCCCCAGGAACACTCCTCAAAAGGAGATGCACCTACTCAGCATATTGATCGCGTTGAGCTATTAAAATCCGATAGACCCGATAGTGCGCAGACTGCTGCCAAGCCAGCCGAAGGCGGGCTTGGACTTAAAGGCAACAGCTCTGAAGGTGTGCTTGATTTTGGCAAAGACGATCCTTTTAGTGGCGACAATTCTGGTGATATGACCCGCGCTGTCAAATCGGGTAAGAAGACCCAGACAAAAGACTCTGGAGTAGAAAAGCCTGCTAAACCCGGAGCCGACGCCAGTGACAAGCCAGTCGAAGCGCCAGTGAAGTTACTCAACGACCCGGAAAAGTTAGATCCCAGTAAACCTACTGTTTTGTTTTTGGATGACTTCCGCAAGTCGTCAGCCGGACTGCAAAGTGACGCCAGAGATAAGAGTCTGGTGATTACTCAGGGTACTGAGATTGCACTAAATGAAGTGACAACTAATCAGCGCCCGGGTCTTAAGAAGTCTGAAGAAACTGGCTTTACTCATGGAGAATTTAGTGCTCGCATGGCCGAAGCCAATGGCTATAACGCTATTAGAGCGCAGCTGGGAGACAAGCCCGACAACTCTCTGACTGACTTTTCGAAGCCTCTAAACAGCATTGCAGATCAAATTGATGCCGGTAAACTAAAGTTGGGCAAAGGTGACGTGATTAACGTCAGTATGGGCGGCTTTGATCCATCTTTTGAACAGCTCAATGGACTTTTGAATTCAAATAAAGACAACACCATAACACCCCAAAATATCAATAACCCCGAGACACAAAGAGATGTGCTCGAGCGCATTGGTAAGCTCTCTGAAGATCCCAGCCAGAGTGATGTTAAAAGAGAGTGGGGGCGTATTTTGCTAAATACCAATCAAGCCATCCAGAGATTACAAGACAAAGGCATCGAAGTATTGCACTCTGCTTCTAACGACGGAAAAGACACTGTCAGTCTGGAATTTTTGAAAGCTAATCGCGAGCTTGCTTCTGTCGATCCTGGTACTGGCAAGCCCGATGCATTTGCCGTTGAGCACTCACGCGTTACCCCAGGCAATGGTGTCTATCCGATTAGATTTCAGCCTGGCACCGAGATGGGCGGCGGACGTGAAGGCAAATACACTGTCGAAGGCACCGGCGTCAAATTTAGAGGCGAAGAATTTGGCAATCTCAACATGCAGCAAACAGTCAGTATCTTTGGTGCCAAGGCTAAATCCGATGAAGGTGTGAAACAAGCTTTTGACAAGATGATCGGCCGAGAGCAACCACCACGCAACAACGAGAATGGTTATCTGGTGGCAGTTGCTGTCGGTAATTCATTTGTCAATATCGACTATTTGCAACGAAACCGTGAACGCTTGCAAGAGCTAAAACGTGGCGCTAATTGAAGATTGGGCTTGCTTGCTACTTAAATTGCGGGTATATAGATTTTGTCTCTTAAAAGAGTGAGATGAATTTTGAAGCCCTTAACAGTTGGTCTGAGCGTGAGCGTAGGTTGCGTTTTGGGCTGCTTTGCAGCAGCCTTTGCCGAGCCTAATCTTTATACGCGTGTTACGGGGGTTACCTCTCCACACGGATTGAAGTATTTTATGAGCGCTTCACAGAAACTTTCTAAAGGTGATAAACGTGGTGCCATTGCTGACTATTCTGAGTTGATCAAGATTGAGCCAGGCAATGGACTGTTTTATGCCAGTAGAGCCTTTTTGTTTGCCGAATTGGATGAGGAGCAAAAAGCAATTGAAGATTGTAAGTCAGCTCTTGCCTGTCCCAATTTAACTGCTGCCATTTACTTTAGAGTGGCTAAGACAAAGGCTCTTCTTGGTGACAGTGAGGGAGCTATCGAAGATTTTAGCCATACAATCGCGCTCAATCCAAAGTTCTTCCAGGTTTATTCTTTCCGTGCCATAGAGTTTGAGCGTCTAGACCGATATCAGTCCGCTCTCGATGACTTCAATACCGAGTTGAGTAAACACCCTGACGATGCCTGGTCATTTAGCGAACGTGCAAAACTCCATGTGCGAATGCGAAACTCAGAAGGGGCTAGATCTGATTTTGCCAGGGTCATTAAACTTGATCCTCAGTTGGGGTACCGTGCTAGAGGCTTTATAAGAGCCGAACTCAGAGATGAGCGAGGCGCTATTGCGGACTTTACTGAGGCTATTAAGTACAGTCCTAAAAATGCTGAGCTTTACCGTAAACGTGGGACTGCAAAATTTACTTCTGGAGATACAAAAGGGGCCATCGCTGATTTTGATATGGCTTTAGCTATTGAGCCAAATCATGCAGGAGCGCTGGCCCGACGTGCTGACGCTAAAGTACGGCTTAACGACAGAGAGGGCGCGCTTAAAGACTTTGATGGTGCCATCAAGCTTGATCCCAAAAATGCCATAACCTATGTTGGTAGAGCTATTGCTCGTGCTGAATTCGAAGACAGGGCTGGAGCCATGGCTGACTTTGAGCAGTCGCTAAAGATCTATGAAAACTCGTCTGTGTACGTATGCCGCGCTGACTATAAGAGTAAGTGGGGTGACACTAGTGGTGCAATCAGTGATTACACGGTGGCCCTTAAATACAGACCTAAAGACGCAAGTACCTACAAGGCTCGTGGCGAGTTAAGGCTGCGCACTGGGGATCTGGCCGGGGCTCAGTCTGATTTTGTGCAAGCTGCTAAGTTTACTATTCACGACAAGGTCCGGTTGCCTGTAGTGTTTTGATTAATCCCTCCCCGATAATTTTTGCTTGCTGGCAGTAATATTGGATATCGGTGATGCGAGATCTAAAATGAGACGTTTGATTGAGACTAGATTGTTTGCCCTGGCCTGCTTGAGCGTCATGGCGGTTTTGCCAGGCTTTACTCAAAATAGCACAGGGCCAGCCTCCGGTGAGAGTAGTGTAGTCATACGCGAAGTCTCCGACTTTAAGTCTTTGCCTTTACTCAAGGCTAAATCTATCCGCATGTCATTTGCTGATCAGTCCTATGAGGATGGCAAACACTTTGCCTATCTTGAGGGTTTGGTCGGTGCCAAGGTTGTCTGGAAGAAGCCGGTATTAATACCGGAAGACCTCAATCTTGCTAAGACCGATGTCACAGCTTCTGGTCATCAAATTACAATTATTTCTCAGTTGCCCTTTAGTGCAGCATATACCAGTCTTACTTATACTTTTGATGGTGATAAAGTCAAACTCATTGCCACCGAGCATGGTGACCCCTCTCGTGAGGTTGTAGATCAACTAAAGAGTTTGGCTACAAGTGGTACTCGCAGTGCCTTTGACCGTTTTGCTAAGGGCGACAACAGTATCATGTACCCCGGTCAGTATGTGCACAGAGATGCCATTGAGACTTTGCTTGCGGCCGGACACAAGGCAGCTCTCAAGGACTTTGAGGCCGGGCGAGTTAAGCAAGCTCTGGAGCGCCTGGAGATTGCTTTTGATGCCAGTTATTATCTGGTCAGCCTCAATGAAGATTTGCCTGGCTGTGATGGTAAATCGCCAGTACGCTGGCTTGAAGCCTGGACCACTAGCACAATCGCCATGCCTGCAGCAGACTGGGCGCCAAGACTAAACGATTATGGCTATTTTTTGCAAAAGCTAGGCCGTAACAAAGAGGCTATCACTGTATTTGAGACTGTAATAAAAGACTGCCCGGAGCGCACAGCTGCTTATCTAAACTTGGCTGATTCTCACTATAAAGTGGGGAGTCCTAAATCCGCTAGAGCAAATTACGAGCTTTACTCGACCAAAATGGCCAAAGAAGGCAAGAAGGCGCAGATACCAGCGCGTGTTTTGGAGCGCATCAACTAAGTCAGAGAATTTGGCGTTTGTTGTTCAATGTGGACTTTTATAGTCCACTTAGAAGACTAGGGGCAAGCGCCAAGCCATAACAGGGCTAAGGTTTTCTCTAAATGTTTCGAAGTTTGCGGTATGTTTCGATATTTTCGATTATAATAAGTGGTAACGAAATGACAGGAGGTATTTGCCGTGAGCATGGTGCTTGAACCAATCTCAGCCAAAGATGAAGAGGCCGCAGTTGAGGCTTTTGGCAGAGCCCTTCGTGTGGTCCGTCCTCACGCTAAGTTGATTGCCCCAGACGGAAGAGAGATTCCAATTCCAACAGCTATCTACAAGGTTTTGGAGCAAGTTATTCCACTCTTGATTTCTGACAATGCTGTAAGCATAGTGCCTGTAGGCACTCTGCTTACGACTCAGCAGTCCGCCGACTTGCTCAATGTGTCGCGACCGCATTTGGTCAAGCTACTCGAGCAGGGTTCGATACGTTTTGAGCGCTCGAATGAGCCTGGAAGCCACCGGAAAATCAGATTTGTAGATCTAATGGAATACAAGCATAAGATTGACATGGAAAGGCGGGAGCACCTTTGTAAGTTGACTCAGATGAGCCAGGAAGCTGGTTCCTACGAGGAATAGTCTCGGGATGGCAACGTTTCCAATCGTCATCGACGCCTGTGTGTTATTCAATGCCCCGGTAAGAGACACATTGCTTCGGGCTGCCGAACATGGTTTCTGTCGAGTTCATTGGTCTAAGCAAATTCTCGATGAGACAACAAACAATCTTATAGAGCACGCGAAAATGGGGAAAGAGAAAGCTCAGTATTTGGTGGCGGAAATCTCAAAAGCATTTCCTGATGCTCTGGTAGTTGTGCCTGAAGAGCAGATTCAGGCGATGCGCAATGACCCAAAAGATAGGCATGTCGCTGCTTGCGCAGTCTGTGCACCAGCACAAGTTATTGTCACTTTCAATTTGAACGATTTCATGTCGGAGACTCTTGTCGACTGGAATATCGAGGCGCAGCACCCTGATCAACAACTTTGTCATTTGTTCGACCTGTCGCCGGATACGCTGGTTACCATTCTCATTGAACAAGCCGGGGATCTGCGCGATATGACGCTGGACAAACTACTCCGAATTTTAGGCAAGCACGTGCCGTTATTTGTTGAGCGGGTGGAAAAACACATCAAAAGCTAATACTCGGTCTCCTGTCTTTACTGACATGACTTTTGAAAACAACGGTTGCTCGTAAGACAGAGGAACAGTGACCGAAATCGTTGCAGTGTCGACTGGATGCCAATGTTTACTTCGCGGCCGGTATTCAAATTAATGCAATCAAATAGCAAAAGTCGTTAAACTTTTGGCACTCCAAACTGAGGCAATGTCTGTGGCAGATGTCAAAAACTTTTCGCGTCGTACTTTTTTGGCTAAGACAGCCAAGACTATAGGTACGGTCACAAGCTTATTTTATGCCACGGGCATGATCACGGCTCCAGCGGTACAAGCTGCCAATAAGATATTGCCAGTCAAGGATCTCACCGACAAATTTGGATTTAAAGGTCGGGTATTGACTCCTGATCAGCCTGAGTTTAATGAGGCTGCTTTTGGTGGTCTCTGGAATCATCTGCGACCCACTCGCCATCCTCAAATACTCGTGCAAGTAACAGGTGATGACGATGTCATCGCTGCTATCAAGTTTGCTAAAGCCAATCATATCAAGGTTACTGTGCGTGGCGGTGGTCACAACTGGTGCAATCCATCTCTACGCAATAGTGGCATGCTTATAGACCTGACTAATTTGACCAAAGTAATCAGTATCGATGCTGAGAACAAAAAAGCTATTGTTGAACCAATCATCTCCAACCGTGACATCCAAAAAGCACTCAATGCCAAAGGCCTGTCATATCCCAGCGGACACTGTCCCGAAGTCAAGCTCTCCGGCTACTTGCTCAGTGGTGGCATGGCCTGGAATCAAGGTGAGTGGGGTCCTGGAGTTGGCAGTGTGGAGGCTATTGAGCTTGTCACCGCCGATGGTGAATTGATTAAGGCCAGTGCTACCCAAAATCAAGATTATTTTTGGGCTGCCCGTGGCTCTGGTTGTAGCTTCTTTGGTGTGGTCTTGCGTTATCATCTCAAGCTCTACGACTTGCCTAAGGCCATTACCAGTAGCGTCTATTACTATCATCATGATGATGTGGTCAAAGTGGCTGAGTGGTTGCAGACAGTCGCGCCACAACTCTCTAACAAAGTCGAATTGAGTTTATTTGTAGTCAAAGCCCCCGCTGATCTAAAAGAACAGGCAAAAAATACTGGTGGGGTAGTGGCTATGGTGACAGGCACTATGTTTGCCAATACTGCTGACGAGGGCAAGGCCGCTCTGGCTTTATTGGATACTTGCCCAGTTATCGGTAAGTGTCTTAAGAAGTCTGTTAACGAGCCTATGACTTTTGAGCAGCTCTTTGATGCCTCGGGTGCGCTCTGGCCAGCAGGCTTGCGCAGCCGTGTTGATGCTATGTTTAGTGACGCTAGTCCTGCCACTATATTTAGTGCTCTTAAAGAGCATAATGAGCATTTCCCGTCTGATACCACTGTGTTTATGTTTGCCATCTTTACTGGCAAAAACGTACCAGCACCACTGCTTACCGATGCTGCTTTTAGCATGAGTGCCAAACTTTATGGCGGTCCATGGACTATGTGGCAGTCTGCCGGCGATGACGCCGCTAACAGCGCCTGGCACGACAAGTGTGTCAAATTGCTTGCGCCGCATGTCTGTGGTCATTATGTATCGGAGTCCAATACTGTATTGCATCCAGAGTTTGCCCGAGGCGCCTTCAAAAAAGCTAATTGGGATAAACTGCAGCGCCTAAAAGCCAAGCACGACCCTCAGGGCTTATTCTTTGACTTTACTGGTGGTTTGACTTAAGTCCAGAGTTCTCAACTGAGCCAAAAATCAAATAGTTTCGACTGTGCGCAAAAGGTCTAGCAATTCTTCGTGCAATAGTTCGATAGTAAATTGGGTGTCAAATAGCATGCGGATGCGCTTGGTCAAAAGCGGTATGTTTTCGCGGTATCTTTTGCCGGCGGGCTGGACAGCTGCCAGCTTTTCCAGGTTTTCTTTGCTTTCGGAGGTAAGATACTTACCTTTTTTCCAGTTAGTAACTAGGGTATCAATGCGCGTTTTTTTGTCGGCACTATTTGGTGGCACAGCATTTAGATAATTTGTGATGATCTCGATGCGATGATCTGGTTTGTCGTTGGCATCTATGTGGAAGACATCAGCCAGTATCGTCGAGCCGCCATCAAGTTTTTTTGTACCACTGCGACTCTCTATTAGTGACAAAGTCGAAAATAGTAAGCCAATACTGCTCGCTAAAAGTAGTAGCTCTGTGCCAGTCTTGGCTTGATCACGCAAAAAGTAAGGACCTGACAGTGTGCCAAGCACACCAATTTGCATAAAGTTGGCCGTAAATATCATGTTGAGGTTGCGTTGTCTGCGCGCTTGCAGCATGTCGTGACCGGCGTATGCCCAGGCCAGCTCTCGGTCGATTCGACCTGCTACCATGCGTACTTCCAGTGATCCGCCCAGTACTCTATCGAGAATATCTACCTTTAGTCCTAATTCTTCATCAGTGAGAGTGTTTATAGCTCCATCAGCTTTTGCTCTTTTTATTTCGAGCAATCTCTCTACCTTGGGCAATATGCCGAGTAAAACTGCTGCCTCTCTGGCTTTGGGCGATAGAGTGTAGTTGCTCGTATTGAGTGAGAGGGTGTCAGCATCAATGCGCTGTGCCTGGGCTGGCAGCATGGGTCCGTACTGAGCAAATAAAAACATGACTGTAAATGCCAGAAGTTGGCATTTTGTTTTATTTGGTTGGCGTCTATTGATCACTGCTAGAGTCTCACTTGATGGATGGTGGATTTTGCCCCGTACTACCGGATGCAATGGTTGTTGCTGTGGTTGATTGGTGCAATTCAAAAAGGCAGGCATCAAATTCTTCGATGTGAGTTTTCATGTCTTGCAGTAGCGAGACGCGCTGATTTAAAAGTCCGATTGATTCGTTGATATCGTTATCGGGACTATCGGTGACTAGTTTGATTGTTCTGTCGTCTCCGGCTCTGACTCCACCAAAAGATTGCCAGTGTTTTACCAGTATCTCGCGGCGCGTCAACGTCTGCGGTGCACCTGGTACTGGTGAGTTAAAAAATTTCCAGAGGTAGCTGTTTTGTGCGTCGCGCGGTTTGTAGGCTGGATCAAAGATATGAGCCAGCATATTGCCGTTGCGGTCTGGTCTTTTGTGATACCAGTAGGGCACTGTTAGATTTATTGTGGAGAGCAGAAGGCTTGTGCTAAATGAGCTAATGGCAATTGTTTGTCTGGCCACTGGATTGTATTTTTTGAGGGCCATTGAGTTTTTAACTACACCACAAATGCCACCCTGGAAAAAGTTTGCTGTATTGAGCATGTTAGAAGTCATGTTCTTTTTGGCAACCAGACCATCGAGGGCAATGTGAGTTTCGGCCAAGTCAAAGTCGATTTCGTTTACTACCCGTCTTACTTCTTCTGAGGCTTCGAGCATGCGCCAGAGTAAAAGCATTCTGGCGTTTTGAGTCGCTTTTGGCAGGGACGCTGTGTCTTGACCACCTTGTTTGGCGTTTTTGATTTTTTCGACAATGCTTGAGACGCCAAGGAGCTGCTCCATCTCTCTGGCGTCAGCGCGCAGATAACCTTGAGCTTCGCTGCTGAGATCTCTATCCGGAGTTAGTTTGATGTCGAGGAAGTTTTCTTTTGGGGTTGCAAAGGCAGGTGTGATAAGTGTTTGCAGCAGTATGGCCGGCACTATAAGTCGGATTAAGTTGAATAACTTCATGCCAGTTACGTTCATCTGCCGCGGTTGCTTGTTTTGTCATTTTTTACACAATTGTTATCATACTCTATCGATGCGCCATTGCGGGCTCAGTGGGTGTGATTATCAGCCCTGCTGACAACTTTGCTGTTTTGGAGCCTGCTGAGCTTATAAAATTCGCAAGCGTCTTGGCCGGTTTGTTTTTGGTATCAGAAATGGTGCCTACTGTGCCTCTCTCTCTCTCTTGTTCTTAGAGCAAGTACGTGTTGATGTGTTGCTTACTTGATTTTGTGGCTGCATCAGTCAGCGCACCCCAGCGTACAGTGTATGGTAAGACACATAAGTTATTAAAGTTATCTTGCCCCCAAACGACCGTGGTATGGCATTTGTCGGTAGTAAACCGGTAAATGTTCGTTGGCGGACAAAATAATTATCTTTATCACTCAGATATCACCTACAATGGCATGAGAAAAGGCCAACGATTGTTATCAGGGCATTCCCCTCTCTCGCTTATAACCTTTGTCTGGTAACCATTCAGACACCAACGGTGGGGCGATGTCCGCTCTAGCTATTGCATTGCTAGAAAATAAAAAAAATGACAAGCAGGTAACTGCTTGTCTGGCTCAATGTGGCCATGAAACCATTGTTGTTGATAGCTTTGCTAAGGCAAAGGACCTTTTATTGACTCAACCGTGCGGGCTGATCATTAGCGATGTGCATCTCGAAAACGGCGGCAGCGTCTTTGACTTTTTGCGCTGGGTCAAAGACTCGCCTGCACCTTTAAACACCATTCCCTTTGTCCTGCTCAGTGTTGAACCCACTAAGAGAGCCAAGTATCTCGGTGATGGAGTGAGGATGGCGGCGAGACATCTGGGCGCGGCTAAATATATCAGCATGGAAAAATTCGACGTAAACATTCTCAGCGAGCAGCTCTCTGATTTGTTTTTGAAACCCTCAGTCAGTCCAGATCAGATCATCGAAGAAGAAGGAAAATAAAATGTCTGCAAATATCCTCGCTCTACTGGAACATCCAGAGCCCATGAGACTTATAGGCGGTTGCCTTGAGCACTTTGGGCACACTGTACTTAAAGCAAATAACTTTGCTACTGCTATGGATATCCTCAGGCAGCGTGAAGTTGATTTGATCATAGGCGATGTGCACTTGCAAAATGGTGGCAGTATTTTTGACTTTATGCGCTGGGTCAAGGGCGACCCGCACATGCATGGTATTCCCTTTGTCTGCTTTAGCTCCGAGCCACAGGAAGTAGCCAAATATCTCTCCGACGGAGTGCGCACTGCCGCTCGCTGTCTTGGGGCAGCACGCTACATCACTATGGAAAAATTCGACTCAGTAGTTTTTAGGCAAGAAATAGAATGGCTCTTACCACACGATAGAGCTGGTAACTACTACTCAGAGGAGGCACCGGCGGTGGTGCAATCAGGGTCGCAAGCCGGTGCTCCACTAGGTACCAAAGCGCCAACTCCTGCTCCGGCGGCTCCACCAGAAAAGTCGACGCTGATGAATATAGCTACGGGCAAAAGCGCGCACGACTCTGGTACAGCTAATAAAAGTACTGAGCTGTTATAGCTCTTGTGTCTAAATCAAGATACTGACTAGTGACTGAGGCATTGCATTAATGCTTGAGTCACTGTGTCATTTGAGTCGCCAAATGATTTAAGTATGCCGGTGTGATCTTTGTGGGCTATTAGTATCAGTTGGCAATCGCCGCCACAGTCTTTGTAGGCTTTGATATAGGCAAGAGCCTGGGCGCGGTTTTTAAATTGATCTTTTGACAGAGCCAGTATTAGCTCAGGCATTGTTTGTTTGCTTATATCTACGTTTGTCCGGCTTTGCCTCAGTGTAAGCTGATGCAAAGGTGAAGCACTCAGCCAGTTGGCACGCTCTTTACCAAAGGCATCTGTCAATTGAGAGCTGTTAGTGTAGCCAGAGCGACTCCAGCTGCCCTCCAGATCGAGTGCAGCCGGATCCAGTAACACCGCGGCTTTGATGGCGCTGGACGCGGCTGACTTGGCTCTTAGATAGTGTGGGTCGGCAATAAGCAAGGACACTATATGTCCACCCGCACTGTGACCTACCAGTATCATTTTACTGGCATTGCCACCGTATCTGGCGATGTTTTTATTGAGCCAGGCAATAGCCGAGGCCAGGTCCTCTGTCTGGCATGGGTGCTTAGATTGTGGTGCCAGTCTGTAGTTGATACTGACATAGACAAAACGTTTGGCTAAAAACAATCTGGCCCGAGACAGTGCTACGTCATAGTCACTCTTGTCGCCGCTATGCCAGGCGCCTCCATGCACCATGACTATCACTGGTGCATTGTGCAAACTGTCATCGTGGTAGATGTCTAACTGCTGCAGTCGGCGCACTCTGGAGGCATTGCCGTATTGGTGGCTATCCTTTTTTATGGGCAAAGATTGCGGCGCCTGAGCCCTTGCTGTAGCAAAAAATATCTGCGCAACTGTTAGCGCCGACATCGAGATTATGACGAGTAGCACTTTAGATAGCATTTTTTAGTCGCTTGTTAATCTACAAATTCGACCACAGCACCCTCGCGTATAAGCTCGCCAGTGTGCTGGCCTGGTTGACTGTCTTGGCCTATTGTTTGCTTTTTGCCGACTTCATCGTTTTTAAAGAAGGTGTCTATGTCATCTACTTTGCCAGTCACGCTAAAGTGATCAAAGACATAGGGGATGCCATCTGCTGCCAGCGGGGCTGGTCCATCTGTGAGGTGGAAGTGCAGATGGGGACCGGTGGAGTTACCGCTATTGCCCAAAAGCGCAATGGCGTCTCCGCGTTTTACACGATCGCCTGCTTTGACTTTGGCGCTGTCTTTGAGGATGTGAGCATAAAATGCATAGTAGCCATCATCGTTTTTGATGGTGATGCTGTTGCCGCCTGGGTGATAGCGATCTCCTGATGGCACTTGCACAGGCTGACTATCGTACTGGTTGACTACACCAACAACTACGCCATCGGCAACTGAGTGAATGGTTTTTTTGAAGCATGTGGAATTGTCGAGATTTTTGACATCTTGTTTGGTCGAGTAACCATCATCTGATATCTGCACCCAGTCGATGGCAAAGCGTTGGGCGCATTGTAATTTGTTATCCAGTGGGAAAAGTGATCTCCTGTGACCAATCATGCTGGCATAGCCACCAGCAGCAAACCAGCCTTTGCCTCTCAGTGGAGAGCTTATCGTGACTGCTTTTTTTGTGGATACTGTCAGTGCTGGAGTGTATTGTGTTTTGCTTGCCTGGTCTTTGCCCGATAGGGCGTGGTAGCGTATCTGGTGCGTCAGGCGCGCTGGTATATCGCTCTCTTTGTCCACATCTATGTTGACAAAGATGATTTTAGATTGTGTCGGACCGACTTTTGTGCCTTTGCCACTGCTACCAATATTGAGTGCTGCGCTCTCTAGTGTTTTGTCACTTAGAGTCGTCACTATTTTGTCGGGGCTGTCGGCGTCAGCAATGGCAACACTGTCCAGTGCCACCGTCTCTCTATTAAAGTTGGTCAAAACCAGCTCATAGAGCAAGTGTACTTTGCCTTCACTACCTTTAAAGGGTCTAGGCGAGGTTGTTACTAAGCTGCCGATTAGAGTCCAGTTGGCCGGACCAGTGGCTGTGGGGGATGGATCTATTTGGGCTCTGATCTGGTCTTTTGTAGTGGCATCATCTTGTGCATAAGCGCCTGCCATAAAGGTAGTGGCAAATGTTAGCAAGAGGGCAGCACTCTGAGCTTTAGCAAAAGTACGGTTGGGTCGGACAGACGCTTTTGATTTGAGCATGATATTGATTCCACCAGATAAAACACTGGCAAATGATACCCTCAAATTGCTCTTGGTTACTGGTGGCTACAACGCGGCGGGCTCACAATTGTTTGACAATTATGCTCTGGGCTCGATGGTATTCAGTACTTGTTTGAGTTCAGCTTTGTGTACCAGGTAGGCTTCTCTGGTTGCGGTAGTAAGAGCTATTTCCATGACCATTGTGCCGCGCTCGCCCTCGTAAGGTACAAAGGCGCCGATAAAATAGCGACTTACCGAGGCATCGGCATTGAGAAATTTGCCCTCTACGAGTATCGACGCTTGACCTTTGATCCAGATCATGGACGAACTCTCGAAGTGAAAAGTGGTTTTGTAGTCAGAAGGATTGCTTACTGTGTACTGATTGCGACCAATTGAAGCACTGCCAAAAAACTCGGAGAGATGTTTGACTTGATCAGCAAAAAGGATGCGGTTGCCTGGACGAAATCTGCCTTCTTCGACAATTTTGACCAGTTTGGTGCGGGTGCTCTCCGAGAGAGCCATGCGACTCAGTCTCACTGTAATGCGCGAATTGACATCAGAAGAGAGATCCCACTGAAAGCGGCGATAGATTTTGCCAGCAAATTCGTTTTGCTGCCAGCGTTTGTGCAAAGACAGTGACTTGATTGGTCCAGATGCCAGAGTGTGGCTGACAAAGACTGGCGCTTGAGCCACTTTGTATTGAGACATAAAAGCGCGGGCTGCGTCTACACCACTTGTGGCGACATTATCTTGTGAGTGCTCACAGGGTGGCAGTTGTGCTACTGCTGCTGAGAAATCGCGTACATGATATTGCGAGGGTGGTGGTAGCACCAGCGTTTGATTCATTGTTTGTGACCTGGTAAGTTGGCGGGGTGTTCAAAACAAATAAGCTTGTTTTGATGAGGTCATTGTGCAACAGCAAACGTGAAAATCTCGTTAAAGTGTAAGTGAATTATTTAGGACGGCAGACAGTAATTTCGGCCAGACCGCTGGCATTGCGGAAAAGTCTCTTGAAAGTAGCGCTCTCTAGGTCGGCGGCGCGACCAAGACGCAAGTTTGGTCCCATGTCGTTAACGCGAGCCTGGATTTCCTGACCAGTGCGGGTGTTATGCAAAACTACCTGGAAGGGCTTTTCTTTTTGATTGTTGTAGTGAGGCAGCGCAATAGTGGCTAGACCGGGTCTGAGACGCTCTCCAGAAGCTGTCTTGCGTCCATAGAGTCCGTCATCCTTGCCGTAGTGCGAGGCTGTGCCCTTGATACATTCACCGGGAGCTAGAGAGTGCCCATCTTTGGGTGTGTGCTTGTTAAAAGGCTTAGCTTTGCTTGGATCTGGATGTTCTGGTTCTTTGACTACAGGTTTGGTTGGTTTGGGTTGTTCGGCTCTCGGTGCAGGAGTTGGTATGGGAATTACTGGCGCGACTTTGGGTTGTTCAGCTTTTGGCTGTTCTACTTTGGGTTGTTCGGCTCTCGGTGCTGGTGTTGGTATCGGCACATCTGGAGCGACTTTTGGTGTCTCGGGCACTTGAATGCGAGGTGTGCCATCTTTGGGCGGCGCAAGATTGAGGCTCTGACCATTTTCTTGCGATCTGGGTTTAGCCTGGTCTTTTTTGCCGTCAAACAAATCAATCTGAGGTGTGGGATAGCCCTGGATTTTTTGTTCGCCTGGAGGAGCAAAGTCTTTTTGCGGACTGGCGGGATTTGGTGTTTGCGGGTCGCCTACATTTCTTGCGCCAGTGTCATTGACAGGTGGCTTGGCTGAGTCATACCCTTCTTTGAAGAGCATCTTATTAGCTACCTGGAAATCTTTTTCCTCAGGTTGAGCTACTTCATTGAAATTAAATGTACGTGCTTCAGCCATGCACTGACTCCAGAAGAAGAGTACATCGTTGCTTTTATTTGGTAAAAGGGCAGACGGTTGATGGCGGTATCAACAATGCTATTTTGCATGCGGCATGTAATCGAATTGTAAAAGCGAACTAATGAAGCAAAAGAATCAGCCCGCAAATGGACTTTGCGGGCCTATCAAAAATTATGGAAGCTTGGCTCTCTAGCGAGTTATCGCTCCTCTTATATGCCACTTGTCGTAAGTTTTAAAACTCAGCGACTGACAAATACCTTAAATTTGGAGGGTGCAGCAGCTGTTTGTTGTGCGTAACTGGGCTGTCCATATGGCTGTGGGGCATAGGCTTGCTGTGCGCCAAAGCCATGCTGTTGAGGGTATGCCTGTGGGGCGTACTGTGGAGCATAGGCTTGTTGTTGCTGTGCATATCCCTGTGGTTGGATATAGATGTGCGCTGGTTGCGCGTAACTCTGTCCTGGCATTTGACCTGCCATAGGTTGCGCCATGCCCTGTCCTTGCATTGCCTGCCCATACTGCTGTGCTTGCGCTTGTTGCGCTTGCAGTTGCGCCTGACCATAACCGCCCATCTGTCCTGGTGCCTGCATCACCGCCTGTTGCAGCGCCTGGATATGGGCGTCTTGACCGGCGGCTGTGCCCGGCAAAGCTGACCCATAGGCTCTCTGATTTGCTTCCTCCGCTTTCCTATTTTCTTCTTCGCGACCAGGTTCGATGTCAGTCCAATTGATAACGTAAGGTATCGCCAAAACCACAAAGACACCCAGTGCCACAATCACCGGTAAAAGCGTTTGCTTTGGCATATTTTGTAGAGTGAGAGGCTTCCCCTTCAGCTTCTCACCAATTGATGATACTGCTGTATTCCAGGATGGTGACTGGTCTGGATGACCACCCATCTGCCCTTGATGCCCGCCATGATGCGCGCCGCCGCCGTGACTGCCACCGCCGCCGTGACTGCCAACGCCGCCGCCTGTACTATGACTCATATGTGTGCCTCCCCGCCATGGCGTCATAGTAGACGCTAGACACGGCCATGGGAAGTTTTTAAGTGGGGATCTTCCCAAAAATCGGCGCACTAATGTTGGCTTGCAACATCAAACAGTAAGTTTGGGAAATTGAATAATGCGGCAGGCATTGACTTTGCTGGCATCAATCAGTCTGGCATTAGGTAAGTCAGTGCTGTCTACTTTTGCTTTGGCACCTTCTTTTGTTTTACCGCCTTGCATATGCCGCTCAATTAGTCTTGGCTCGATTGTGCTCACATCGCAATCGATGTACCAGATCTGATCGAGTATGTGCCGCACTTTGTCCCAGGGCGTTTTGTCCAATAGCAGATAGTTGCCCTCGACAATGACAATCTGATGACCTGGCTCGATAAAAGTACCGTCGATGGTGGGCTCCTCGATGGCACGGTCAAATGTAGGCCATCCAGTGCGCTCGCCTGGTAGCTCTCGCAGTCTGGTTAAATGGCTAACAAACAGCTCACTGTCAAAGCTGTCTGGTACTCCCTTTAGCTCTCTTAAGTTGAGTGCGACAAGCTCTGCGTTAAATCTATGGAAGCCGTCCATGGGCGCAACGACAGCTATTGTGCCAAGTCCATTGCTTTTGGCAAGGTCGTTAATCTCTCGCACAAGAGCGTCTGCAGCTGTACTTTTGCCCGCGCCTGGCGGGCCAGCTATGCCCAGCATAAAGCGGTCGTCGCTATGCCCCGACGTGACGCGCTCAAAGAGATACGCAGTCAGCTCGGACAAACTGGGATGGTCGACGGTCTTAGCCAATAGGTATCAAAAAACTCTCACCGGGGCTCGTGCGCAGGAGCTGATGCAGTGGTTTTTGATTGTAGGCAGCGACATCGACTGCAAACAAAGCAAAATGTTGACCAGTGCCTGCGCGACCATTTTGCATTTCATACATGACTTGCAGCATGGACAAAACAGTCACGCCGATTTTAACAGTTATAGATAGATTTGGAGCCATAGTAATTCTCACTTTGGAGGTGTTCAATTTGAGAAATGGCAACGGGAAGTTGCATTGGGTGAAATTATTATTGGACAGTGGGCGTGAAATTTGCATGAAACTCAAAATGTTTATATTCGATGAAAAAAAGGGGGCGTCCAAGAACGCCCCTCAAAGTTGAAAAATAAATTGGTAGCCCCGGCCTAACTACTTGCTACCTTTTTTGCAGGTAATCTCTGTGTGGTGTAATGAAGCTGTTTAATCCCTGGGTGCTGTCTACGTAAAAGCCCCACTCAACTGCCATGTGGGGTCGTATCTCTGATTGATGTTTTTAATCTGATGAGCTTGTGCCATGATTGGTTTATAAGTTAACTGGATGCGCCACTATGAAAAAAGCAAATCGCAATAAGCAAAAGCACAAGAGCTGGGAAGTCGTTGAGGCTGAACCCCCTCTCAGTGCTGGCGCGCTGGCTGTATCTAAACCGGCAAGGAGGGCGTATCGACCTACTGGCATTGGTGGTTGGATTTTTAGTATTTGTTTCTTTGTTACCCTTAGCGGTTTTGTCTTGCTTGGTGTCTGGCACAGCACAATGAATCTAGCTTCTGACCTTTTGGGTACTAATACTTCAGGCACAGTTATTCAAAAACATTCATCCGAAGATTCAGAGAACCAAACTAAGTATTCGGCTGATTTTAGTTTTAAGGTGGGTAATGTTACTGAAAAAGCTGCTTGCGATCTTGATTCTGCAAGCCACAGCAAAATTCGAGAGGGCGGTACCGTGCCTGTGCGTTATTGGAGCGGACTTCCAGCTTGTAGCGCATATATAAATCTCCCCGGGTTTTTGCATCTAAATCCAGGACTGATACTGGCGACTTTGTTGGGGTTAACTTTATGGCTCTTTTGTGCGTTTTATTTGACTGCTGACCTGGTTACTCAATTAGTGGGCTGGTATAGAGCCTTATTTAAAAGAGATTGAGTTTTAGCTAGATGAGGATGAGAGCTCGTCTGCGGTTTTGTGACTGTCCAATCGGATTGAAAATTTGTCTCCTCTGGGTACATAGAACATAACCTTACTGGGAGGCTTAGATTTGAGCCCGGTCCTATTGCCAGTAAAAAACAAAAAGGTGTTTATAGAACGCACAGAGTACAAACCTCTGATCGGTGGTCCTGACTCGGGCATTCCGCCTTTGTTTGAGGTCGGCAGTGGACTGCACTCGCACGCTGTGCTTGGTATCGATATCGGCAACGAGTCAGCCCGCATGGCTACTCTGCGCAGCGGTGCTTTGATCCAGGTCGGTCGCACCACACCGTCTGTTATGGAAGAGAAGAAGCCGGAGCGGGTCACCTATGAGGGGTTAGACTGTGTCAAAGAGGGTGAAATTGGCTTTGCCCGTGCCATTAAATCAAAGATAGGCAGCGACTGGAGTTTTATTACTGCTGGTGAGTCTTATTCGGCTGAATTACTATATTCACTTTTATTGGAGTCATTAAAAGACACTGCTCAAGAACAACTGCAAGAAGTCGTCTCTAAGTGTGTATTGACTGTGCCTCTAGGTTTTAGCAGTGCACAGCGCGCTCTAGTCAAACGTGCCGCTGAGGACGCTGGTTTGCAGGTGTTGCAGCTACTCAACGAGCCTTCGGCGGCGGCATTGCAGTACTGCTGTAACAATTATCAGCGCAGTGGCAAATTTTTGATTGTCAGTGCTGGTGCCTCTAGCCTAGGTGTTATGGCATTTGAGTATTACCGCGGCATTATTGAGGTTAAGTCGGCAAGCGGTGATAGTCGTTTTGGCGCCGATGATTTTGACAATGCAATTGCGGAGTTACTGGTCGAGCGCGCTGACGAACAAAACGAGATGAATGTCAGGTTGGATGGAGTTACTCTAGAGAGGTTGCGCCGTGCGGCAGTGGGGGTGCGTAATGACTTGTTTGGCGGTCAGTACAAAGGCCAAGTCGTGCTTGAAAATTACCATTATGACCATGGGCAAAGCGAGCTGTTAAGAAATCATTTGTCCAGTCGCGTAAGCATCGATGGACTGCAACATCTGCAATCAGGTTATCGTAATTTTGTCACTGGTCCAACATTTAGACTGGAGACTTTGATCAATACAAAAGATTATCTAGCCAGGACACAGACCCTTAGACAAAAGTTGGCGCTGCACATAGAGGACTGTATCGCTGAGTCTGGATTTGCCCTGGATGACTTTGATGAGATTCTCTTGCATGGCGGTTTTACAAACAATCATCTGGTACAGCAAGCTCTTACGGATATTTTAGGCACATGTGCCAGTCGCACGTATCTTGATAATGAGTCCGCTGCTGTTTACGGTGCGGCTATTCAAGCCAATCTCATAACTTATGGTCTGCACAATATGGTGGTCTGGGATGTGCTCTCAAGTCCTATCGGTGTCGAGCGTGAGGACGGCAGTTTTAAAGAAATCGTTGCTCGCAATACACCACTGCCGGTGCGTGCATTTCACCAGGTGCCAGTGATGGGAGCCACGGCTCTGGCTCATTTTGTCCAGGGAGATAGTCATAGAGCGAGTGATAACGCCTCCCTTGCCGAAGTCACTGTGAACAATTGCCCGCCTGCTAGAGAGGGGGCTTTAGCTGTGGAAATTGGTGTGCTGGTAAGCGGTGATGGCCTGGTGGATTTTACTGCCCGACACTGTGAGTTAATGAGTAGTCTGCCAATCAGTGTGAGAGAGGGTGAGCGGCGCACTTTTGTTAGTCATATCGAAGATTTGAAACAAATGAGGACGCTGACACGCGAGGCATCGACTGAGAGAGCAGAGCGTCTGGCTCGTAAGCTCAATCTCGATAGAGATTTGATACCTAAGACTTTGCGAGACCTTGGTTACTCGCCAGCTAGTATAAAAAGCGGCTATGCCATTGAGCATTTGCTCGCCCGTATGAGTCGCAGGCGCAGTCGTCGGCTCACACTTGCCCAAGACCCTGAGACTCGGGTATCCTGAGTAAGTTATCTGGTGGCATACTGTGGACCTGCAAAAACTAGCTCGCTACAAAGAGCTCCTGCTCAATCGCAAAAAGACCAGTGAGCCCGCAGAGGGCTATGATTCTGCTGTCAGACCTAAGGGGCAATCTGAGCAGGGCGGCGGTCCTGAGGCTGTTATTGGCATCGATATCGGCAATCAGTCTGGCTGTGCCGCACTATTTAAAAACGGCAATGTCAATCAACTTGGTCCGCGCTTTAGCGTGGAGCTGCAGGGTGAGCCTGCGGTGAGAGCTGTCAAGTCCAGGATAGATGCTAATCTCCGATTTAGTGTTGATGGCTGCAATTACAACCCATCTGGTATTTACCAGATGCTTTTGGAGCGTCTCAAAAAGGATCTTGGCGAGTCTCTAGACTCTCAAGCCTATAAGTGTGTTTTGACTGTGCCCCTTGCCTATGACGCCAATCAGAGGCGCTTGGCCAAAAAGGCCGCAGAAAAAGCTGGCTTTAACGTTTTGCAATTGATCAATGAGCCCACTGCTATTGCTTTTTATTATTGCTATAACACCAGTAAAAATGGACGCTATTTGGTAGTGTCGGCTGGCTCCGCTACTTTTGGTGTGATTGCTTTTGAGTTTGCTAGTGGTGCTGTGCGTGTGATTTGCGGTAGTGGCGAGGGCAATTTTGGCGCTGATGATTACGATGTCTGTCTGGCCCAGTCGCTCCAATCTGATATTGCCAAGCCAGCACGTCAGGCTCCTAAAGTGGTTCTGCCGGAGCCTATGCGTCAAGCCTGCGAGCAAGTCAGGTTGCAGCTGGAGCGACAAGCCGAAGTCTCTAGCGAAATAGTATCGATTAGTAAGCAGCAGTATTTGCAATGTACAAAACGTCTCAACACCAGACTTAAGATGCACATTACCGATGTACTGACACAGTCAAAACTTGATACCAGCAGTTTTGATGCTGTACTTATCGCCGGTGGCTTTGCTCAGAGTTTTCTTGTGCGGGCTGTGATTGATGAGGCTCTGCCAGAGTCGCTCAAGCGAGTTACTTTGCCTCTAGAGAGTGCTGCTTATGGTGCCGCTGTGCAGGCACATTTATTGTCTAAGCAATAGCGCGTTGCAGCTTGAGGTCTAGCGATTTAATTAGCATTGTTTTGGATTGACGTCCGTTGTAGCGGGTATGCTGGCAAAAGCTAGCCAAAAGGTAATATCCGTATTGGTCTATAATAGTCTACTGATTTATTAGAGTGGCAAGTCACTGGAGTGTTTTGCTAGACATAAAGTATATTGGTGGAGCTTGTCTGGCGCTTACATTGAGTGTCACAGGCTGGCATGCAGCCTATTGTCAGGTTGATACTTTGACTGGTGGTGGAGCTAGTGCTGCCAGTGCGAGTAATTCGAGCCCTGCAAGTGCTGCCAGCTCCAATAAGTCCGGCAGTGCGGTCGCGCCTCAGACAGCAGCACAGCTCTATCAGCAGGCCTCGACAGCCTTTAAGGTCGGCAACATCCTGCGTGCCATCGAGCTGCAAAAAGAGTCGCTCAAGCTGGCCGAAGAAACCAACGATGTAAAACAGATATTTAGCTGTTTGGATGATCTGGATTTGTGCTACGTAGGAGAGCCAGAAAAACGAGCAGCGAATTTTAGTCGTATGGTAGCTCTTGCCGAAAAGACACCGTCTTTGGACGGGGGATGTGCCGGACATATATACGCAAAGCAGGGGAGTGCTATCTCAAAGACGAGGTATCCGCTGCCGAAAATTATTTACTAAAGAGTCGACGCCTTGCTTATAAAATGCCGACGGTGGCCAATAAGCAATTCGATGTTGAAACCATGCAGACTGCGGTAGATTTACTCGTTCATATGGGCAAATACGAGCAGGCTCTGGCTGAGTGCAAGAGAGGTTTGGAAGAGTGTCAGAGCCATAAGTTGCATGTTATATCTAGTGCACGACTTTTGCGTGTAAAAGGGCAATGTCTGGCTGCTCAGGAAAAGTATAGCGAAGCTGATAACTGTTACCAGGAAGCACTTCTAAAGCTGGAAGCAGCAAGTTGTACTAACAATACCTTGTATGGATCGATCCTGTTTTTTCGCAGTTTGCTGCATGTACAAGTTGATGATCTCGATTTGGCTCGGGTCGAATTTGAAAAAGCCGAGTCTATACTCGACAAAGCGCCCAACATTGGCAATGTTGATATGCAGTTTCGTAGTATTTATAGTCCAGAATTACTGATGCGCTTTGGCCGTTTGGAAGAAGCAAAGCGAGTCGCTGACCGTCTATATGAATTCCGTCGTTTTCGATTTCCGCTAGATGGCAATTTGATGGCCGAGACAAAATTACTTTGTGCCTGGACTCAGGCTGCCCTCGGACAAAAGGAAGCGGCACTGCTCCTCGCCGATCCGTCTATGTACGTGTTGCAGTCAAAACTGCCAGCGGACGATGATCGCAATGGCAAGATGCAGTGGCGCATGGCTGAGATACAAAATATTTGTGGTCGAACAAAATCAGCTAGAGAATACTACGAAAAAAGCGCTGCCATAATGAAGTCCAAATTTGGCGCATCGTGCCATCTCTACAAGGATTGTCAGGCAAAGTTAAGTGCACTGAATGGCGGTACGCCCTATAAGATGGTGATGCTTACGCCGGTGCCAAATGTTAACCGCTCTGTGGAACCCGCTGTAAGTAGCACTGCTCCTAGGGTTGGCACAGAAACTCCAGTGACTGTTGTGGCGACGATGTCTGGTCCGGCTACTGCCGCTGCCATTGCCAGTGGTGGCGGACAATTTAGCGGTAAAATTGGTGACAAGTGGGCTTTGCTTGTTGGTATCAGTAAATTTCAGGATGCTAGACTCAATTTGAAGTTCCCTTCTAAAGACGCAAGCGATCTCTATCATGTCTTGATTGATAAACTCAACTTCGCTCCTGATCATGTTGCCTTGCTTACCAATCAATATGCCACCAGAGAAAACATACTCTCTATGCTTGGTGACAAGTGGTTGCCCAGGGTTGCTGCGCCTGAGGATCTGGTCTTGATATTTTTGTCTACCCATGGCAGTCCATCGGATCTCGATGTGGGTGGTATCAATTATTTGCTGGCTTACAACACAGATCCACATAGTTTGTATGCCACAGGCATACCACTGCAAGATCTGGTCAATATGGTCAAAAAGCGCGTACATTCTAAGCGAGTGCTGATTGTACTTGATGCCTGTCATAGCGGCTCTGCTCAAGTAGAGTCAAAGGGTATGGTGGTTAATCGTGCTGTGGATGCCGATGCTGTAGCTCAGGGTACTGGTCAGATGGTGATTTGCTCCAGCTCACCGCAAGAGTTGTCCTGGGAATCAAAACAGTACCCTAATGGTGTTTTTACTCATCATTTCATTCAAACTCTCAGTCAGTCCGGTGGCATGAAGCCGTTTAATTCAATCTTCCAAACTCTATCTGAGGCCACGCGCAATGAAGTGATGCGCGATCGATCTGTGATGCAAACTCCAGTATTGCGCTCTGCCTGGTCTGGAGATGAACTGTTTTTGGGTGCAAAGGCAACCAACCCCAGACCTGGCCTTGGCATAAGAATTTATCAGAGTGATTTGCCTGTCAGTGCTGGAAGCGCCACTGCGCAGAGTAAAAAAGCACGATGACTATGCTGTTAGACAATCCTATTTGGAGTGCACTCAGTGGTCCTCATGCCGCGCTCTCTCTGGGCGATGAGCGAGCCAGGCGTTATGACCCAGACTTTACCAGTCTGGCTGCTGTGGCACCAGGTGCTGATCTTAGTGCCCTTGATGCTATAGCCAGTCTGGGCACCATTGGCATTTGTACTACCTCTGAGCCGCATATACCAGTTGGATGGCAGGTTCTTGAGCAATTTGCCGTGGCTCAAATGGTCTGCGATAAGTTAATAGACAGGGAATTGCCCTCATATGTGATCCTTGCCGATGCCGATGTACCCGAGATGACAGAGCTGGTTAAGCTCACCAGACCCGGTCCTTTTGCCAGGCGGACACGTGAGTTTGGTACTTTTATCGGTATTAGGGACCAGGGTAGACTCGTTGCCATGGCTGGAGAACGTATGAAAATTGATGGTCATGATGAAGTCAGCGCTGTATGCACACATCCTGATTATCAGGGGCGTGGGTATGCTCGCGGTCTTGTCTCGGCCGTTGCCAGAGAGATAGTCAATCGCGGTCGCAAACCGTTTTTGCATGTCAGATCAGCCAACCTGGCCGGAATTAGGAGCTACCAATCAGTAGGTTTTGCTTTGCGCACAGAGTTTTGTTTTACTGTTTTGAAGCATCTTGGTCCGGTGGCAAAACCTTGAGCTTTGTCTGTGAGATGCGCTGAGTCATTTGCGCCAGGCGTTGTTTGCCATCGTCAAGCTCCTCTCCGTAACGTCTTCTCTGGACTACTGGAGTACTAGTTGTTTCCAATATTCTGAGGTTGCCTATTGTTATTCTTGATGCTTTGATGCGCTGTAGTCTTTGCTGTTCTTCTTCTTCCCAGGCGTCAGTGGCCCAGAGCATTTCGCAGAGTTTTTCTGCCCGCTTCATTTCTCTCAGATATGGTGCAATCAGGTCTAAGCGAGTTAAGACTGATAGCGGTGCTAGAGTCTCAAAGATCTTTCTGACAATTTTTAGTCTTTCTGCAAATCTTTTTGTCCGACTCAGTTCTGCGGCACGACATGCAGATGGCTTGTCCATCAGTTCGATCATTTCTCTTGTTGTGCTTTCTGTAATATTTGTCAGCTCATCTATTTCAGCTTCGCCAAGTAAGTTCATCGTCGTATCCCCAGTGACTCTACTGATCTTAGTATCGGTGCGCCAGTGCTATATCAATATCAGCATAGTGACCGATTTATGCTATCGGTCATATGACGTCGCAGTCGTCTCTGAGCCACTTGAGGCGATATTTGTGATGATTTCTTGATTGATAGCTTTGGGCTCAGTGCGCCACCAAGCTGGTTCCTTGTTTGTAACCAGGATGACCATTCGGCAAGCATGTTTGAGTGGTGGCAATGAGAATTTATCTTTCGCACTATAGATAGAACCGTTGCTGTGACTGCATTTTGCGGCATTGGCGTTCACGCAGTGTTCACATAGGATTTTGAATTGGTGTGTTTGGGGCACTAAGCATGGTGCAAAAGCAAATCGGCTTGCCCGGGTGGACAAGCCGATTTGGATATCGTCAGTAAAAAAAACTTTTAGTGTACGATTTGGCTTTCGAGCTTTTTCAGCTCTTCGTTTTGCGGGCTGAATGCTGGTTGCACTGTAGCATGAGCCTCTTTGTAGTTTTTGATCTCGTTGCGTGTTTGTTTTTGGATTACATCAAGCATCCAGATTGCCTACGAAGCTTCGTTAGCAGTGGCACCTTGCGCTACACCCTTAAACACTTTGTATGGATTGCGGTTGTAGCGATAGCCGCCGCGAGCTATGCAAGTGCCGAAGGCGATTTGCGGGCCGCCTCTGGCAGCATAGGAGACAAAGCTCTCAATCATTTCTCTCTTTTGCGCTTTCTTGTCCTTTTCCATGTACTCGGTACGATCGTTTATCAGTTTACCCATTGTTTGATAGGTATCTGTACGAGCCTGGAGCGGTGTTGTGCGGTTGTTTGCCATGGCCTCAGTGAGGAGTTTGGTATCAGCCGTGAGTTTTTCGGTTGTTTTGCAGCTGACTTCACCAATTTGTTTGGAGAGTCTGGCTTGCGCTACTTTACCGGTCAAGGCGGCACCGCCATGGATAAGTACAGGGGCGGCAGTCAGCGTGGCACCAGAGATTAAAAATCCAACGCCACCGCCACCGATTTGTTTGGTGTTAACAGCTTTGATACCTTGCAGTACGCTGAGGGCGCCAGGGAAGGCCCCTGTGGCACAAACTGCCAGTGTACCGATTGTTGTGATGTCACGAGCCGAGTGACGTTTGCGTGAATCAACATAGATTTTGCTGAATTCGAGAATACTCAAATCGCGGAAATCTTTGAGGACGTTTTCTTCGGCAGTGAGATATTGTCTCTCGCTGGAGTCCAGGTCACCCATCTGTGATACTGCACTGCTGCGTTCGGCTAGCAGTTTGTCGATTTCGTCTCTTAGTGCCACTACGCGCTCGCGCATTGTTTTAGCATCAAAGTGCTTTTTCTTACCTTTGTAGTCGGTAATTAAGTCACCAGCACCTTCTGCTGCATAGAGTGTGCCCAGTAGTGAATAAGCTACGAGTACAGTAATTACACCGGATTCGAGGTGACCTCTATCGGCTAGACCGTCTCCTGGACGTTTTTGATATCTCCAGAACTGACTCATCAATGTGATGTTGCCAGCATTAGCTACAGCGCCAGCAGCAAAGTCGTAAAATTTCATGCGACGCTGTTTGTTTTTATCTCTGGCTGTGTAGTGTGTACGGAAGTCACTATTTAGTTTTAGTAGTTCGATTTCTTTGCTGGCAATTTGTTTGTCTAATTGCTCGACTGCATCGAATTTATTAGCCTGGTAACTTGCGGAGCCGGCCATAGCCAGATCGACTTGGGCAAATGAGGGCAAGGCGCATTGTAAGGACAAAGCGCCCGTTAGTACGAGACAGGATATTCTCCTGGTAGTTGCTTTTAACATTTTAGATACCTGACGCCTGACGATAATAAAAAATCGAATCCAGTGTGCGCCTCGCGAGGGTATTTGTTTATCCCTCCAAAGAATGATGGCAAGCTGGTGCCATAGGTGGTGCCTTCTGGTTATTATCGCGCTTGAAAACGGTAAATAAAATTTACCGTGGCTCCCAAAATATAGTTATTGCCGATTTGTCGAGTTGGCTCTGACAGATAATCTTGATGGCAAGGATTTGGCCTGGACTGCTTGCGATATTTATGCCGGAGGCAAAAGATTGTTTGTTTGACTTAGCTGTTACATAGGCCTAGATGTGCTTTGTCAGGTCATCTCCAACCTTAATTACCTGGACGAGTAATAGGCACCAAATTGTAACTACTAAAGTTATGCCTCTCGCCATTGTTAGAATGCAACTATTGGAATTTGCAGGTGATGGCTTATGTGGCTGTTTTTGGGTGTATTTTTGTTGGCGTATGTCTATCACGGTGTAGGCATAACGATGGGTTACCACCGACTTTTGTCGCACCGATCCTATAAGGTACCGCGGTGGCTAGAGTATTTAATTGTCTCTGGGGGCTATCTCTGTTTAGAGGGTTCACCAATCTTTTGGGTCACTACACATAGATTGCACCACCGCTACTCGGATAAACCAGGCGATCCCCATAGTCCACTGGATGGTCAATGGCATGCATTTCTAGGTTGGATGTATCGTCCTAAAGTTTTGATTTCAAAAGAAGAAAGCAAGATTTTGGCACCAGATTTATACCGTGATCCCCTTTACCGGTTTTTGCATGTTAACCACACACATAAGGATGGCATTCTTTGTCTCGTTATATCGATACTCTATAGAGTGGCTATCTATGCTCTTTTTGGACCAGTAGTCGTTTGTGCTGAGATTCTCGGTAGTATTCTTGCCTTTATGGCACCACTGATAGTTAACCTGTATTGTCATAAACCAGCACTTGGTTATGAGAGCTATCCTTGTGGTGATCAAAGCCGTAATGTCTGGTGGGTGGCCTTATTATCCTTTGGCGAAGGTTGGCACAACAATCATCATGCCTTGCCTCAGTCTGCGCGCTTTGGCTTGCACAAAGGAGAATTTGACTTCACCTGGCAAACACTTAGCTTTTTAAAAGTCTTTGGTCTTGTTACTGATATAAGATTGCCAAAGACACCAAAGGTCGAAGCCGAAGGGCGAGTACCGATAGAAGTTAGTTAGTTAGTTAGTTAGTTAGTTAGTCGATTTGACTAAAATATTCAAAAGGAGGATGTGTGTAAGTGCATCCTCCTTTTGTACTTAGATCCTGTTGCTATTGAGCAAAATTGCCGTACCAATATCGTGAGCCATTTTCTGCCACTCTGGGTAAGAGATTGATGTCTACACGGTTTTTGGGCACGCCTCTGTAGTTGACTGAGACATGATTACTGCTCATCAACTTATCGGCGTCAGAGAGTACTTTTAGCTCCTGGGCTGAGGCGTTCTCACTAGTGCGCTTTTGCGTCCAGGCTCTAAGCTCGGAGATATTGAGGATGCCATCTGCACCAGCCATATTGTCAAAATTCGTTTTGATATAGTTTCTGGCAGTGTACTGCTCTTCAAATGATTTTTCTTGTCTTGGATAAGCCTCTAGATCTGCTCTGGTTGCCCCGGATGTTTCTCTGCCCCATTCGTCATTAGATGACTTTTGGATGCGTCCTAGATGTGATGCAGCACTGGTGAGCCAGCGTTTATCGTCTTCGGAGAGATTGGTGTTGCTCTTAAGATAATTGTTCAGGGCTGTAGCATCGACATATGCAGGATCGGCTTTGCCTGGTATTTGATCAAAATGTCTCAATAGCGTTTCAGCTTCTTTCGCGGCAACTTCAGCACCGACAGTAGGATTTTCTTTACTGCCGTTTGGTGGTGTAAAGTTTTCGACTGGTGCTTGTACTGGTGTTTCTACCGGCTTAGGTTTTTCTACTTCAGTCGCATTTGGATTTACTTCAGGCTGCTTAGCTGGTTCTTGCGGAGTTTCAGCGGGCTTAGCTGGTACCTGCGGCGTTTCGAGCACAGGTGTCTGCGGAGTTTCTGCTGGCTTAGCAGGCACTTGTGGTGTCTCGGCCGGCTTAGCTGGCACCTGCGGAGTTTCTGCTGGCTTAGCTGGTACTTGTGGTGTCTCGGCTGGCTTAGCAGGCTCTTGAGGTGTCTCGGCTGGCTTAGGCGCTTCTGGCGCACCAAAGCCCGGTATGGTCAAATGTTGGTTGGGATATATCCGGTCTCTGTTTTTGATCTGGTCCTTGCCATTACCTTTATTGGCTTCAAAAATCTTGCCCACCAGATCATTTATTTCTCTTGGTGTGACTGGTTTGTTGGCATCAGTGCCGGTGGCAGTTTTTCTTTGCTCACTTAAATAGCGATTGGCAATGTTCCACAGATTGTCACCAGGTTTGACTGTATAAACTGCATCGCGCCCACTGACTATACTCAAGTCTGGTACTGGCGCAGGACGTGTTTGATCTGTATTAACAGGTTTTTCGATGGGAGCAGTTTGTTCTGCTTTAACAGGATTTTGTGTCGCAGGTGCTCGCTCAGGTCCTTCGGTGTTGGCTACCTGTGGGGCACGATCTCCATTGGCCGGATCTGATGTATCTACTGTCTGGTTTTTGCGCGGCTCGACTTTGTCGATGCTAGTATTTGTCACACGTGGTTGTGTCTGGTCGCCTTGAGGCGATTTGGGCGGTGCTAAGTCCGGTCCACCATTGCGGTAGTCCTGAAATACATCAAAAGGATCTTGCTTGCTGGGTAAAGTAGTATCGGCAATCCGGTCTCTGGGCGCGGGCGCCGTAATGTTATCTGCAGCCATAAACACCTTCCAAGAAAAGAGGTAGAGGTATCTAGAGCATCATGCCGGTGGGCCGGGTGGGGATATGCTGCTCTAATTGGGGTGTTATGTGAGGTTAAACAACTATACTTACCGAGATATAACTGATTTGTTAATTGCTAGATTATTTTGCAACTCAGTGCAGCTTTTAATATTTATTATGGTCCAGCCAGTGGATTAAACATGGGCTTAGTAACGTGACTTTTGCGATTGTTGTGACTGGAGCCAGCTGGCAGATTGATGTGTTTGCTGGTTTTGACAGATTTGTTTTGAGTGGCAGAGCGCTTGGTGTTTGCCGATTGCTTTTTGGTTTTCATTTTGGCTCCTTTACTAAATGTAGCTGCCATCATTAGAGCAGGCTAAGAGTAAAGGGCGCGTCATCAAGAGGGCGCGCACTGTCAATAAAACATCAAAAGTGTTTACTACTCTGGAGTGGTCTCTGCGCGCTTGCCTTTATTTGCCAGACGCTCGTCTATAAGAGGCATTACCAGTCCCAAAAACTCGGCAGGTGTGAGGCGGTTGGAGACAACTTTGCTGGCGCCATCACGGATAGCTGTAAACTCGGCACTGGTCTCTGGCAATTCTTCAATGCAAAAGACAAAAGGTATATGACATAGCTCATCGTCGCGCTGTACTTCAGACAAAAAGGTCTGACCGTCGCCATCAAGCATTTCGTAAGGGCAAATAATAAGCTCCGGCAGATTTTTATGTGCCAAAAAAAGTGCTACAGACATAGGCTGCGCTGTGATGATCTGGTATCCAAGCGGTTCAAATGCGTCTCTAGCCAGTGCTACTGTTTTTGGTGAGGTGCCTGCTACCAGGACTTTAGGCGTTTCCATGGGGTAATGCTCAATTTATATGTAGATAGATCATTGTATTGCTAAAGCTCACTATCCAGGTTGCTCAGTTAATGCAATATGAAGCGAAGAGGAGTGTTTTACCGAAAATTTCAGCATCGGGGATGACATAATTGATTTGTATTTCTGGAAAGAAGCTGAACGAACTTGGTGTGGTAGTGGTTACTTGCAGGGTGAGCGCGAGTCGTGTTTAGTCTTCTAAAGCAGTCAATATTTGCTCAGGGTGGTCTGATTGTATTCATTAGTATTGCTATGCAAGCAGTATTCTTCTTTTGCTATAGCAATTTGATTGATCAGAGTTCGGCGCTGGCACATCGTGAATCTATTTCTAAAGCTACTATCGGTAGAATCAACTGGTTGTCCAGTCTCTATCTGTTTTCTCTTTGTTCGCGTACCTATAGTTGGCTGGTCGATGAGCCTCTAACTGCTAAAACAGTCAACTATGTTAATTATCAAATCAAGGATCAGCACGATGAGTTGGCTTTGCTCTTAGCTGATAATTCGAAGGAACTTGAGGGTTTAAAGCGCTTATTTGATCAGTACGAAAGAATTTCAAATGAGATAGATGACTTGACGGCTACTCGCTCTTATGCGCCAACAGTTGCGCCATCTACCTTGCCGCGATTGAACGCTCTTAAACTTGCGGTCAACAGTGCAGCCCGGGAGCGATCTGAATTTTTGGCGCTGATCAGCAAAAATATCCAGAGAGATTGTTGCTGGTTGGATTCTTGGCCAATGTGGGTTGTACGATTCTTGTTTTTGTTGTTTTCTTTTTTGGTGTGGCTAAGAGATTGCATGCAGTAAAGAGCAAGATCTCAGACTATAGAGCCGGATCTACTTTTGTCGCACCTAAGGACGGTTTAGATGAGATTGCCTTGATTGAACAGAGTTTGTATGTCATGGCTCAGGAACTTGCAGAGCGTGATCGCCGCAAACAAGAATTAATGTCAATGGTAACTCATGATTTGCGTTCTCCACTTACAACGATTGCCGGTATGGTGCGTTTGTTAGAAGCTGGGGTTGTCGACGGATCATCCGATAAACAGCATGCCTCACTGCAAAGAGTCAGTCGTAATGTCAACGTTTTGCTACGTCTTGTCAATGATTTGCTGGATATGGATAAGCTTGAGGCTGGCATGATTAAGCTCGAACGGCAACTTGTTCCATTGTCTGAATCAGTTCAGGAAGCATTTAATATGCTGCGTGACTTGGCAGAGCAAAAAAGGATTAGTTTGCTCTGGCTCGGTCCAGAATTGTTTGTTAATGCAGACTCTGGGCGATTGCTTCAAATTTTGGTAAATCTCATTGCCAATGCTATCAAGTATTCATCCAATGAAGGCAGTATTGAAATTTCGGCTCAAGAAAACCCAGCTGCAGGAGCTGTTGTGGTGCGTATAAGAGACCATGGACGTGGAATCCCTGATTCGATGAAAGCATCAATTTTTGAACGCTTTCAACAAGTCGAACAGGGTGATTCGAGAACGGGAAATGGTTTGGGTTTGGCAATTTGTCATACGCTTGTAAAATTGCATGGCGGCAGAATCTGGGTAGAGGATGCAGAAGGCGGCGGCAGTTGCTTTTGCTTTGAGCTGTTAGCCTGAAGTTGATTCAGGTCAAGGCATTCCTTTTCTCCAATTGTTGTATGCGGGGCCGCCTCCAGAGACTCCATTTAACTCAGATGCTGTCAATCTAAATCCTGTAAACGAGGGTCCTTTGCCCCCGCCTCCCCAGGATGGATCTGGCGCAGACTGGCTGATGATGCTCACATCCTCAACTGGTGCGTAGGATCTCAATACAACTGGCATTGGTTTACCCAGCCCGGGAATATCCTTCAGCCAGGGGATTGAATTGAGCTGTATAAAAGGTTGGATAGTGCCGTTCGAGACTACGCAATATTCGTAGATGTATGTATTTGGTTCAGCAGGTTGCAGTGACTTGCAATTTGGTCCAACAAACTCGGTATCACCGCTAGTAATCTTGGTGCGTACTATGTAGACCCGCATACCTATAGAACATTGTTTGGCAAATAGTATGCAAGGCCCATTGCATAATTGCGTTGCAGTTGTGCTTATATTACTCAGACCGGTGGCATAGTCGGTACTGCTGCCCATTTGCCGAGCAAGACAATTGTTGATGAACCATACTGATGTGTAGGCACCGGCTGTAGTCAAAAGCTCAATTAGAGGAAACAAAGTAATTAATAGGAAGACTGATAACGCAGCAGCAAACTCGGCGCTTAACACGGCGCCACGGGCACTGCGCAAATAACTTCGGCGTGTTTTGTCTTGGCTATTGAGATTTCTAATTGTCATAGACTAACTCGTAGGTGCGCGTTGCAAAACCAGCGGTCTCTCTCTCTCTCTCTCAATTTTGGACTTCAGAAGTTCCATTATCTTGATCCTATACCCTGGAATTAGGCAAAACAGCCCAACCGACTATTGATCAATTATAAAGGTTGATTTTGAGGGTGGTTGCGACCGTTGTTCATGACTTTCTTTTCGTGGGTTTTGGCAAGTAGGAAAGAAAATCTATATCAGATAGGGCTATGGGCTGTAAGGCAACTTTAGTTGTCTGAATGGGTGCAGATTTTGTGTGAGCTTTTGGGGGGTTCAAAAGGTTGCGATCGTTATCAATCTGCGTGCCTTCTGCCAATTTTTGACTGTTTTGCAGCAGAAATTGTACTGGCTATATGCCAAACTGTTGTTTGCGCTTGTTTCGTTTGTGGAGGGTTCAATGGCAAGGTTTGTAGAATTCGTCAACGTCAATAACGACAGACCGATCTGGCTCAATCCGGATCAGATTCATTCGGTTGATAGTTTTGATGCTGACAATAGTTTTACTATTATCCACTTTCACGATAGCAATATTAAGGTCGAAAAGCATATCGACGAAGTGATCAGAATACTTAAAGGCTAAATTGAGCCTATCACTTACATTTAATGCAATCTTGACTCCCAGGCGTTAGTCTCTCATGCACACAAAGGTGACGGGGATGACAATGGAAAAGCGAGTTCTGGGCAAAACAGGCATGAATGTCAGTGTGCTTGGCTTTGGCGGTGCTGAAATTGGATTTGAGGGTGCCAGTCAAGGCATTGTCGACAAAATGCTTGTGGAAGCTCTGGAGCAGGGCCTAAATGCCATTGATACAGCTGAATGCTATGTGAATAGCGAAGAGCTAATTGGTGAGACTCTCGGTAAGCGTCGCAAAGAGTTTTTTCTCTTTACCAAGTGTGGTCATTCGGGCAGTGACTTTAAGCCAGCCTGGGGTAAGGCTGAGATCGCTAAAAGTATTGAGCGCAGCCTTAAAAATCTCAAGACCGACTATGTTGACCTGTTGCAACTGCACAGCTGTAGCGCTGACATATTGCATAAGGGTGAAGTAGTAGAAGCTCTGGAAGCTGCTAAAAAAGCTGGCAAGACCAGGTTTATTGGTTATAGCGGTGATAGCACAGATGCGCTGGCGGCTATTGAGCTTGGTGTCTTTGATACTCTGCAAACCTCTATATCTATTTTTGACCAGGAATGTCTGGATCTTACTTTGCCCAAGGCAATCAAAAAAAATATGGGTGTGATTGCTAAAAGACCGATTGGCAATGCCGTCTGGCGTCACAAGTCAAAACCAGACAACAGTTATGTGCTGGACTACTGGGAGCGTATGAAGGCGCTCAAGTATGAGTTTATGGACGGTGATGCCACTACTGCTGGTGAAATCGCCTTGCGCTTTACTTACTCTCAGCCTGGCGTACACACAATGATAGTGGGTACCAAAACCCCGGGACGCTGGCGAGCCAACGCTGATCTGCTGGCTAAAGGACCGCTCAGTAGTGTGGAGATAGACAATATCCGCGCACTCTGGCATAAGGTCAGTAAAGCTGATTGGGTGGGGCAAGTCTAGGAGGGGCGGTGGAGCAAGCTGAGCACCGTTATCGACTGGTCAGGCTAATGCAATTAGCCTACAGTGGCGAAAAAGCAGCCGCTTATGCCTACGCTGGGCACTGGCGCTCACTCAGGAGTGGTGTCGAGTGTGATACCATCAAAAAAATTGAAAAAGAAGAAGTGCAGCACCGTCTTGCCGTCGGTCGTATACTTGATCAGTTGGGCGCAAAACCAGCCTGGTGGCGTGAAATATTAATGGGTACAATTGGCAGTCTGGCTTGTGTGGGCTGTTTTTTTACTGGCTGTTTTTTGCCAATGTATTTTGCTGGCAAGTTAGAGCACGAAAATGTACGAGAGTACGATGTCGCAGCCAGCCACGCTCACGCACTTGGACTTGATGAGCTATTGCCGCTACTATCAGAAATGTCTGCCACTGAGTCAGAGCACGAACTGTTCTTTAGTAGTCAATGCCTTGGTCACTGGATGCTAAAGCCAGCAGTAGCAATGTTTGGATGGGATCCAGTGCCAGTTATTGAACAATACAAAAATGTTTCAATAGATACTTGATTTGCCGTAGTCGATAAATTCGCAAGACGGTAGTGATTGTATTGCGGCTTCTTTTAGTTTGTCCGGCCATTTGCAGCTCAGTGAGATGCTTTTGAGATTGTGCATCTTATTGAGGTAGGGTAAGCAGCCTGGAGTAAGGGCGCAATGATAAAGCTTGAGGCGCTCGATATTGGGATTGTTAGATAGTATCTCTATGTCGCGATCTGTCGTGCTGGCACTAATCAGCCAGAGTTCTTTGATATTGGGATACTGAGGCAGAGCTTCAAGCAAGACTCGTTGATGGCTGACGTTTTTAAGCTTCAAGCAGTCGAGCTCTTTAAGCAGTTGCAATCGCAAAATCGCTTCACCAGTCACTTTGGCATCGCACAGCCCGAGTGATTTCAGACCTTTTAGCTGATCTAGCTTTAAGACATCTTCATTAGTAAGGATTGATTCATCAAAGCCCTCTTTGTGGATCAGGCTATTAAAAAAACTGAAATGCTTGAGTGCAGTCCAGTCTTTTAGATAGGATATGACTTCGGCTGGATGTTCGGTGATAATCTCCAGGTCGTTGACATTGTCGTTACCCAGCTTTTTGCAAATAATAGGAAACGGTGTGCATACTCCCTGTAAGTGCAGGCTGACCTTTTTGTCCAGAGCAGCATCAATGACACCCATTGCCTGAAACGGCTCGCCATCATTTAGCTGCATATAGCCTAAGTAATGATTATCCGGAAAAGTAAATATTCTGACTTCTTTGCCCTGAATATCTTTACCCACCTTGCAGATATAGTCGTTGTTTTTAAGTAGTTTTGCTACTACTTGAAATTCTGATTCTTCGTCACCAGCTGGATCTAAGCTTGTTGTTAGCTGTTGTTGTTGTTTGTGACCGGTGTAGTCAATAAAACTGATTACTGCCAGACCGGCCAGGACTAGAAAAATACATACTCCTGCTGCGATCAATATATTTTTTAGTAGATCTTCTTTTTGCTCCTCTGGTGCCTTTGTCACTATCTGCGGTGGCGTGTAGTGCAGCGGAATTGTCAGTGAAGATTTGGTTGTTGAGTCTTGATGAGTAGTATTGCTTTTGCCGTTTTGGTCTTGTCCGGCATCAAGGTCTTCTTGACTGGATGCGGGTAAAGGGTTGTTGGCGGTAGTGCTCAGTCCGCTACTTAAAATCGATTTGCCTTTGAGTATTCGTGTCAGATCCACGCCTACTTGCGACATACTCTGATAACGGTCGGCTGGATTTTTAGCCAGCATCTTCTGAATCAGGCTCTCCAGTGATTCGTTAAAATGTCCGTTGGGTGCCAGGCTAGCGAGAGTAGGGGGTGTCAGTGTCTGGTGTTTGAGTATGGTGGCAAAAGCGCTATCACCCTTAAAGGGCGGAAATGCTGTCAATGCCTCCACAAGTGAGCAGCCCAGGCTGTAGATATCGGAGCGCTGATCGACGTGTTTGCCAGTGCTCTGTTCAGGGCTCATATATATCGGTGTACCAAAAATTAGACCAGAGGCAGTTTGATGTTGATCGCTGTAAGTGGACCCTGACTTGGGGGAAAGCCGTGCGATGCCAAAGTCCACCAGTTTGGCTGTGGTGGAATTATTGCGCAGGTCTTTTACGAGTATGACGTTGGCCGGTTTGAGGTCACGGTGAATGATTCCGACAGTGTGCGCTTGATCGAGAGCGCTTGCTAGCTGGACAAAGAGCTGCAAAGCTTCGTTTACTGGCAACCGCCCATTGCGCTTGAGCATTGTTTCAAGTGTTTCACCATCAATCAGATCCATGACATAGTAAGGGTATTCGCCTTGATCAACTCCCATATTGTGGATGCCGACTATGCTGGGATGGTGCAATCTGGCAAGGGCCTTGGCTTCCAGTTGGAAACGTTTCCAGTTTTCTTGCGATACTGAAGCGTCGGCAAGGATTTTCATGGCATATTGTTGTTTTATCTCGATATGCTCACAGGCAAAAACTACACCCATGCCGCCACTGCCCAGTGGTTTGCCGAGCTTAAAGACCTTATCGACTATATCGCCCTGTTTGTATTTTTTAGGTGTTTTTACTGGCATACGCCAGTCTGTTTTGTCGGGGCTGGATTTGGTTGCACTGTCGATGTCGCTGTCCTCGGGCGCATTGCTAGCTGCGTCAGTAGCATCGACCTGGGCTTCTTGCTCGGGATTCAGCGGTTTGGCTGGTGTTTGAGATTGATTGTCGCTGCTTAAATCTGGCATTGGCTAATTATCCACTGCAATTGCTGTAGATATGCCCATTGCCTACATTTTTAAGGAGTATCTAGTGAAAGCCACGGCAGCGCAGCTCGGCGTTTTTCATGATCTGGGCGCATTTTTCGTCAGCTTCTTTCATGATTTCACGTTCACGTTCATCCGAGATATCCAGGCCACGATGCCCGTCACCATATTTAAAAACCTGATTGGACGAACTTTTTTCGTTTTCAATCTGTTCTTTTGCTGCATTGCGAATTTTGGCCGTTTCTTTGCGGGCTTCTTCCATGACCTGGGTTTTTTGTCTCTCTATAGCGGCTTTTGCCGGGCTCAGGTTGGCCTCCTCGTCGTCATCGTCGTCGTCTGCCTTAGCTGGAGCTTTTGTGCTAGAGCTTGAGGCAGAAGTGGCTGGAGCAGTGGTCTTAGCCTGGGAAAATTTTTCGATACTATCAATGCCTGCCTGACACTGTGCTTGAGTGCCAGGATCTTTGCAATAGTGCATGCAGACCTGATAGCAATACTTTGCCTGGGGCCATTGACCCAGAGCAAGGCAAGTATTGGCCATGTAGTACTGAGCCTGCCAGGAGCTTGGATTGGCTTTGATGAACTTCTCAAAGGCTAATCTCGCCGCCTGATAATTTTTGGCTTGGTAGAGCTTTATGCCTTCATCTAGATCGGACTTTACTGGAGCTGCAGTGGCGCTGACTTGAGTGAGGCAGGCAAGGACCAGTGCTATCGACGTTAGCCTGGTAAAGAAGCTGGACATTTGCACTCCTCATAGGGTTTTAGTGGTAACCGCGACACCGAGCTTCTGCATCGTTCATTATTTTTGTGCATTTTTCCTCGGCTTCGGCATTGATGGCGTCGACGCGCTGATAAGGGATATCGAGTGCTTTGTGACCATCGGGATACTTGCAGATTGTGTTCGAGTTTTCGCTCTCAAACTGTATTTGCTCTTGAGCTGCTTTGTGTATTTTACTTACTTCAGCTCTAGCCCGCTGCATTATCTCGTCTTTTGCCTTTTCGGCTTTTGCTTGAGGCGAATTGGGATCTAGGACTTCTTCCTCATCGTCGTCCTTGGAAGACTTGCTGGCAATAGCTACGGATGTGCTGGTACCGGTCTTATGTATCTGAGTTTTGTATTTGTCTATATTGTCCAGACCGGCCTGACATTGAGCTTTGACTGCGGGGTGCAAACTGTGGTGCATTGCCATCTGGTAAGCATAGCGGGCTTGAGGCATCTGACCTAAGGCGTAACAACAATGACCGAGATAATACTGTGCTTGCCAGTCGCCAGGATTAGCCCTGGTCACGCGCTCAAAGGTAAGACGTGCGGCATTGTAGTCTCTTGCATTGTATAAGGCGATACCTTGCTCCGACTCAGATGCAGCAAAAGCTGGCATATGAGCTGACGATAAAACCACTAAAGCGGCAATTATGTTTATGTGATGAGCTGATTTAATTGCCATGTACTGCCTCGTTTGCTCCCATAATAACCGGTGAAGTGTATTTGAGAATACTCTTTGGATTTATATCATGAGCCTAACGTATCATTTCGATTTTGGCTGTTTCTCAGGCAACATTAATCAATTGGAGCATAAAGGTTAAAAACGCTTTGCCTCTATAACTCTGCTCCTGGGCTCTTAAAAACCTTTGTGGGAACTAAAATCCTTACCACCTGTCCTACTAGTGGCGGCAAGCAAGGCTTCAGCCGATAGTTTTTTGAGGACAGGATAATGATTTACACATTGATTTCACTGCTCGTATTTTTCTGGTTTGTAGGACTGATTTCGCATATCGGTGGCAGTTTTGTGCATACACTTTTGGTTTTAGCACTCGGCATCTTTTTGTTCGATGTTATTACCGGACGCCGTTCATCTGTATAAAAAATCAATCAGTGCAACTTGCCTGCACTCCTTGGTATAGCGGTCTGACGCAGCTAGAACTGCGTCAGACCTTACTATTTGTTAGTTGCTGTGCTCTGCGGATCTTTTTTGCATCGATTCACTTGCACGTTTGACATATTTGACATTTGTTTCCCATGGCTTGGGTAAGAAGCCTACTACTTTGATTAGATGCGATTTGGCTTTTTGTGCTCTTTCGTCACCTGAAAACATTCCAGCGCCGAGTCCTACACCTTTAAATGTGACACCTTTTTCTTCGCCGATTTCACCGCGATACATCCGTGTCCACTCCAATACGCAGCGTTCATAACTTTTGCTGTCGACGTGGTGTAGTTTATGCATGCGCTCTTCTAGCGCTATGGCAAGGAGCTCGTGGACATCAGGATCTTTGGGGTCCTTTTGCATAGCGTTGTTGAGATGGCGTATGGCTCTGGCATAAGCTCCTTGTCTCATACATTGTTCAGCTTTGAGGCAAAGAGTACGGGCGTTTTCGTAGTCATCCGAGGCGATATCATCGTACTCTTTTGCGGCAGGCGGCTTAGCTTTTGTTTGGACAGTCTGGACTTCCGGAGAGCTTGGTATTTTGTTTGTCTCGGTGTCAGGCTCTTGCCATAGCTCCTGGGTCTGTTCCTGGGCTAGCGCTGGCACAGGCAGGCTGTAGTCCAGCGCAAACAGCAACATCATCATCATCATCATTGCCAACCATAAGCGTCTTGAATTTATAGGGGACACTTACTTTGCCTCTCAATTTGACCAGTTTAAAAATTGTACGTCTACTATGTCACCTTCAGCTCTATATTCTAATTCTTGTTCAAAGTGTATTAAAGCGTTGGCGGTGGTTAGTCCTGTGAGCATGTGACTATCTTGACCGGTGGTGGGTTTAGCTTGCACCTGTCCGTCTTTGCTACGTGAAACTATGGCTCTGACAAAATCCAGGCGTCCTGCTTTTTTCTTGAGTGAGTTTGACAATCTGGCTGTTACTACTTCTGGTGCGGCATCACTGGTGGTGCCCTGCAAGAGCATCAGTGCTGGTTTGACAAACAAATGAAAAGTGACTAGTGCCGATACTGGATTACCTGGTAGGCCAAAGATAACCTTTTGGTCTGACATTGTGCCAAAGTAAATTGGTTTTCCAGGCTTGATAGAGGCCTTCCAAAAAACTGTGCGGACGTCCATTTGTTCTAGAGTGGATTTGACATAGTCGCGATCACCAACTGATACTCCGCCCAGTGTTATAAGCACATCGCAATTGGCAAGGGCTTGACTGAGTGTGACTTTGACTGATTCTTCAGTATCAAGGCAGTGATAGCGAGTGATGCTCTCCTGGTTGATATGTAGACCAGTAAGGGCGGCACTTAGTGCGTAGCTATTGCTGTTATAAATTTGTGATGGCAATAGACTCTGACCTGGTTCAATTAATTCATCACCAGTGGAGACCAGGGCAATGCGCGGTTGTCTGTAGCATTTGACTCGACTGGCTCCCACTGTCGCTGCCAGACCAATTGCTGGTGGTGTCAGTCTTGTACCAGGGGCGAGCACGACTCGGCCTTCTTCCAGTTCTTCACCAGTCAATCTGATGTTTTCGCCTATTCTAGTTGTGCATGTGACTATTACCTGGCCATCTGTTTCCTGGCAGTATTCACGCATTATTACTGCTTCGACAGTCTCTGGTACAGGAGCACCGGTGAGGATTTTGACACAGGAGCCCGCTGGCAATGCTGCTTCCCCTGTGATGCCACTGGCTCCCGCCTCTGTGCCCGCTGCTACCGTGGCCATCAAAGAGAGTGTAACCGGGTTGGCTTGTGAGGCTGATAACAGGTCAGAGACATTGACACCAAAGCCGTCTACTGCTGAGTTGTTAAATCTGGGCAGATCAAAAGGAGCTTTTAGATCTTCGGCTAAGACCCTAAAAGCGGCGTTACTTAAGTCAACTGTCTCGACTGCCGGGCTTATGCGTGAGCATACGTCCAGTACTTTAGCTAAGGCCTGGTCATAAGTTAGCATAATGATCAGGTAAGCGAGCCGCGGATGATTTCGCCCGATGGTCGGCTCAATTGTTTGCCGTGATGACCATGGTGACCGTGTCCTTCCAGCATTTTAAAGGCGTGGCGGATAGCGGGAAACAGCACTTTGAGCCCGTCTTCGACGGCGGAGGTAGAGCCAGGTAAGCTCACTATGATTGTTTTTTGTCTGACGCCACTGACACCTCTGCTGAGCATGGAGTGGATATTGCGCTCCTGGCCGTAAGTGCGAATTGCTTCAGCGATGCCGGGGAGTTCTAGCTCTATCAGGCGGTTGAGGGCTTCTGGTGTGTTGTCTCGGGGGCTAATGCCAGTACCGCCGGTGGTTATTAGGAGGTCTACTTTTAGCTCATCGCAGATACGTCTTACAGCCGGTACTATTTCTGATTCATCATCGGGCAATATTGTGTATTCGCTGATTTCAAAATTTTCTGATTCTAAAAATTCGACTAGATGTTTGCCTGATAAGTCTTTGTTTTTGCCTTTAGCTACGCTATCTGATAGCACCAGGACTGCTGCCTTGAGTGGCTTGCCAGCGGGATCTGTCAGGGCAAAATCACTTTTGCCACCGGTTTTGGATACGAGCAAAATTGACTCTATCTGCATCAGATCATCAACCATTTTGGCCATATCGTAAATGGTTAGAGCGGCTACTGTGGCGGCAGTCAGCGCTTCCATTTCAACACCAGTCTTATAGATTGCTTTGACTGTGGTTTCGATTTCGATGGCGTCTTCGTCCATATGAAACTCAATACCGACAAAATCTACTGGCAGTGGATGGCAATAAGGAATGATCAAACTTGTGTTTTTGGCCGCTTGCACTGCTGCTACCCGAGCTACGTCTAGCGGGTTGCCTTTAGGCAGTGTGTTATTGCGAATTTGTTCGATTGTGCTGGGGCTGACTCGTATGATTGCTTTGGCGACGGCTGTGCGCAAAGTGCTCACCTTTTGTGAAATGTCGCGCATGCTAATTGTTAGCCTCCAATTTCGATCATAGTGCGATTTTCGCTTGCGGCAATTTCGTGGGCGGGTGGATGCGCCTCTGGTTTTGCCTCAAGACAGCTTAAAATCATACCTTTAAGTGTCTCTTCCGATGAGTTTTGGCGCAAAGCATCGCGAAGATTTATTTCAGCAGGGAAAAATAAGCAGCTCTTCATCGAGCCATCGCTGGTCAACCGTAAGCGGTTGCAGGTGCCACAAAAGCTCTCCGACATTGATGTAATAAAGCTGACAGAGCCTGCTTTGTCGAGTTTGAAGTCTTTTGCTACTGCTGATGCTTCGGTCAATTGTGGTGTGAGTACAAAGTGCTTTTGCAGGCGCTCTTTAATTTGGGCAAAGGTGACCACCTTGTCTAATTGCCAGTGATTATCTTTAAATGGCATAAATTCTATGAAGCGTACATTGACGTCGTGGTCCTGGGCAAACTGAGCAAAATCAAGCACTTCATCGTCATTGACGCCGCTCATTACCACCATGTTAATTTTGAGTGAGTCAAAGCCAGTTTGCAGAGCGCTGTCGATACCCTGCATCACTTCATCAAAGCAATCGAGTCTGGTTATATCGTTAAAACGCTGGCGCTTAAAGCTATCGAGACTGATATTAAGCGCATTCATACCAGCCTCTTTGAGGGCCCGAGCCTGTCTTGCCAACAATGTGGCATTGGTGGTCATGGCCAGGGTCTCGATGCCTGGTATGGCTTTGAGCTTGGTCACCAGCTTGACCAGTTCCTGGCGCATTAAAGGCTCGCCGCCAGTGAGGCGGACTTTGTTTATGCCCATGGCGGCCAAAATCTTTGTTAGCTTTTCAATCTCTTCAAAGCTCAGCAGTTCGTCTTTTTGTTTCCATTTCAAACCATCCAGAGGCATACAATAGCGGCAACGCAGATTACAGCGGTCTGTAACTGAGATGCGCAGGTAGGTATGTACTCTGCCAAAGCTATCGATGAGCTGGTTTGGCATCGGTCACCTGTGGGATGGCACAAAAGACGATGGCAATGGTTTGAGCCGGTCAAAGTAGCGCTCAGTCACTGTTTTATAGATAATTGACGCTGTTTTTGACATTCTCAAGCCTTGCTTTTAATTTTGTAAGCGTTGCCCAAATTATATACTGTGTGGAATAGAGGCTAAAGTAAACAACTTCACAGTACTCTGAATTTTTTAGCGGTATCCCTAAAGCCCCACAGAAAGACAAAATACCGTGCCAGAGCAAGCAACAAAACATACTGAAGTGGCTCAATATGGAGCCTGGCACTCGCCTATCACAGCCAGCCAGGTAGCCAGTGGCGCTGTCAAGCTCAGCCAGGTCTCTTATGGTCCGGACGGAGAGGCGCTCTATTGGCTGGAAGGACGTCCCGAAGAAGGTGGACGACAAGTGCTGGTGAGACGGGCAAAGCCTGGTCAAAAGCCGGTTGATCTCACGCCCGCTCCTTTTAATGTGCGCAGCCTGGCCCACGAATACGGCGGCGGTGCCTTTGGTGTAGGCGTCTTTGGCCAAAGCGAAAAGGTCTTCTTTAGTAACTTTAGCGATCAACAAATCTACCAACTTGACCTCTCTAAGCCTGAGCAGGCGCCATGTGCTGTTACAGCTCCAGGGCTGTTGCGCTATGCCGATTATCTAGTGGATGGACCTAAAAACAGACTTTTGGCTGTTGTTGAGGACCATTCGGGCAGCGAAATCGACGGTCAGGTCATTGCTGGGGTAGAGCCCATCAACTATCTGGCTAGTATAGAGTTTGGTGGCGGCAGTGCTGCCGAACCTATGATGCTTACCTGTGGCTATGACTTTTTTGCCTTCCCCAGGCTCAGTCCTGATGGCAAAAGGCTTTGTTATATGGCCTGGAAGCATCCCAATATGCCCTGGGACGAGAGTGTTTTATTTGTCGCAGAAGTTGGCTCGGATGGCAGTCTGGCCAATCATCGCAAAGTGGCTGGTGGGCCTGATTGCTCTATTTTTGAGCCGGGTTGGAGTATTGACGGTACTCTCATTTATGTCTCTGATGAGAGCGGTTACTGGCAATTAAGAGCCATTAAAGACTTTTATACGCTGGAGTCTGTGCCGCTTATTGCCCCTGAGCAATATCCCCAATACAGCGAGTGCGAATTTGGTCTGCCTATGTGGGTTTTTGCTCAATCTACCTGGGCTTTTATTGGTCCAGGCGAGATCATCTGCAGTATCAATAACAAGGGGCTGTGGAGCCTGGCTCGCATCAAATACAGTTTTGAGGGTGAAGACGGTATTGGCTACCAGTGCCAGTCAACAGTTACTCTTGTGGAGAGTCCATATACAGAGTTTGGCTATATCACTGCCGGCAATGGGCGAGTGGCTATGCTGGCTGGCTCTGCCAGTATGGCAAACAGCGTAGTTGAACTGGATTTGAGCACCAATGAGTTTACCGTGCTCAAGTCTTGTGCTACTGACCTGCCTGACAGTGGCTATTTGTCTAAACCAGAGGTAATCGAATACCCGACAACGCATGACCGCACTGCTTTTGCTTTTTATTACCCGCCTCAAAACCGGGATTACAAGGCTGATGGCGGCGCACCGCCTCTGCTCGTTAAGTGTCATGGCGGACCGACAGGGGCAGCTAGTACTTTGCTATCACTGGGTTTGCAGTACTGGACTTCGCGTGGTTTTGCCGTTGTTGACGTCAACTATAGCGGCAGTACTGGCTTTGGCCGTGCCTATCGCAAAAGACTCAATGGTAACTGGGGTATTGTGGATGTTGAGGACTGCTGCAAAGTCGTCGAATACCTCGCCCAAAAGGGGCTAGCTGACCCCAAGCGTGTTGCCATTTCTGGTGGTAGCGCTGGTGGTTACACAGTGCTTTCGGCTCTTACTTTTACCGATACCTTTAGTGTCGGTGCCAGTCACTATGGCATTGGCGACTTAGAAGCCCTGGTACGTGATACACATAAGTTTGAGTCTCGCTATTTGGATAATCTGGTTGGACCCTATCCTTTTGGCAAGCAAATTTATCAAGCGCGCTCTCCGCTCAATCATGTTGAGCGTCTATCCTGTCCTGTGATATTTTTCCAGGGGCTGGAAGACAAAGTGGTGCCGCCCAATCAAGCTGAGGCGATGGTGGCAGCACTCAAAGCCAAAAAGATACCTACTGTATATGTGGCTTATCCCGGTGAGCAGCATGGCTTTCGCAAGGCGCAAAATATCATCACCACCCTGGAGTCTGAGCTGTCATTTTTTCTAAAAGTTTTTGGCATCGTCCATAACCACGACCTGCCTGCCTTGACTGTACAAAATCTCGACTGAATTACCTAGATTTTAAATGTCAATATAAAACAAACTATTGCCCTTCTCGTGGACCTGGCTAGAATGTCTCAAGGTAACCCATAAGAAAATACAGGCTTTTGATGGCAGGGCGAGCTTTAAAAGAAAAGACCAAGCTGTATGTTTGCACCGAAGGCAAGCATTGCTCAGCCAGAGATGCTGACGATGTCCTCAAGGTCCTTCGCAAAACAATCGAAAAATGTGAGCTTGATAAGGTACTGAAGGCTAAAAAGTCCGACTGTCTTGGACTTTGCAAGCATGGTCCAGTGGTCAGTGTGGATAGTCACGGTGTTTGTTATGGTGGTGTCACTGAGTCTGATTGCCTCAAAATCATTGAGCGTCATGTCTCCCGGCGCAAGCCCATTAAGCGTCTGGCTATCAAGAAGCATAAAAAGCGCAAATGAGCTACAGGCTCTTATTAAATCGCCTTCGATGAGGTAAATTAAGAGAGTGGTCAAGTTAAAAGGTTGATATGGCAAACGAGCCAGCAGTTGGCAGTAATTCTGGTAGCAATATGAGTGGAGAGCCTCTATTTACAAGAGTGTTGTCTGACTTGAGACAGCACAGACCTCAGTTAGCCGAGCGTTTGCAAGCCAATAGTGCGGTGCTCGAGCGTGTGCGCGAATACGAAAAGCAAACCGCCCTGGTGATTCAGCAAGTTAGCCTCTCTGCTGCTAAAGGTGAAGACATCGAAAGGCTGGCGCTACTCGATCCTGTTACTGAGCTATATAACCACCGCGCTTTTATCAAAGAACTCAAAGCTGAACTGGCTCGAGCCAAACGTTATAAGCATCCTGCCTCGCTGGTTTTGGTTTCCATCGATGGTTTTGACGAACTCAGTCGGCAGTTTGGACCACTTACCTGCGATGCCCTGCAAAAGATTGTCTCCCATGCCTTGCGCGGTGCTCTGCGCGAAGTGGATGTGGCTGCTAAGTATAACGATGCAAATTACGCTGTTATTTTGCCTCAGACCAATGCCGCTGGAGCTGCTCTGGTGGGCGAGCGCATGCGTCAACGCATCGGCAATCAAGCGATTGTCCATAACTGGCACAATTTTTCTGTGACAGCTAGTGTCGGTGTGGCTACATTTCCTGATCATGCCGCCGAGTACGATGTTTTGATTGCCAGTGCCATCGAAGCTCTGGACACAGCACTCGTGCGTGGCGGAGATCGAGTAGTATCGGTTTAAATAGGTAAGATAACGCAAGGTCTTTTGGGATTTAATTGTGTCATCTAAAAGCAACTTACAAAGTAAACATGGAGATCGAGCACAGATGGCTCGTAGACTGCCTTTGCTTATTTTGGCGATGACCTTGCTCGTGGCTGTAAGCAGTATGCAAGGTTGCTCGCTTCTCCTCAAAAAATGGATCCATCCACCCGAAGACCTCGGTCCAGTAGAAATCCCCTCAAAAGAGCTATTAGAAAAAGTAAGGTTGGAAGAGCGCAACCACTTTGTACTCTTTGAAGACAAAGGCGGTACCTACTTTAAGGGCAAGGTGCGCAGTCTATTTGCCCTCGATGGACAAAATTATGCCATTCTGTCTACCGGCGGCACTGCTCATGACACCTCGTATTTACCTGTCCTTGTGGAGGAGCCGCGACCAGGTATTTTGTTTTTTACGGTCCTCAAAACCAGGGAGCAGTTTGACAAGGTCTCGGCATTTTTATTGCATCATCGCAGCCTGGTCAAAGGCAATCTAGCTAAGTACCCTGAGCCAGAGCCAGTTAAAGCACGACCTACTTATGTACTAAACATCGATAGTTTTACTGTCGACAACAAAACAAAGTATCTCTCGACTATTTGCTCTAGTGTTTACCGCGGTCATCCCTTAAAAATCAAGATCAGCGTCAAATTGGGCATGCCGCCTGGTTTGCATAAAGACGGCTCGTTTAACCCAAACTGCTTGATGCAATTTAAGGCTGTGCAAATAGAAAACCTCGGTAACGATAGTGATTTGTTTGTACCGGCTCTGGGTGAGCGTTTTCAGAAGCTAGTCTTTTCACCGGTGATGAATGCAAAAACTGTTTTTGGTGTTTTGCCACAGATGACACATCCATTTGATGTGCTCAAGGAAGAAACCAAGCTGCGTGTCCTCTTTATTGAGCCGGAGCGAGGTTCCGATTATTGTGATATTCGCTTGATTGTCGATTTGAAGCACAAAAAGATGACGTTTCTGATTGAAGATCCGGACTTTCAAACCAACTTTATCAACGCGGTCAGTCGTGAGCTAAAGTGAGCCGTGAGCTTGTTTTGCCTCCGGCTGACTTATAGTTTGCCACCGGTTAATTCGTTGAGCATGTCGGTTTGACCCTCAGTAAAAAACATTGTTTTTGTGATAGGTACCTTTTTGTAGTTGGCCGGTGGCAAAAGCTGAGTATCTTTAAAAACAAATTTGCGGCCGACTATTTTGCAATTGAGCAGTGCGCTACTGCCTTTGTTTGGCAGCTCATTGGAAGCCGCTATGGGAAAACCTTTGTGATAGGGCAAATTGTAGATGCGACAAATTATTTGTGCTGTTTGCGGCGCAAAACCATTGTCAAACGTAATCAGCTCCGGATACATTTTTTCGCCAGACATGACATCGTTGCCGTCCTTGCGATCTGACATAAATATGCCTGAGCCGCTCACTGCCTCTACTGCGGGGAAGTGATAAACAAGGAGCTTGTCCACACCCTTGGTGCTACTGGTGGTGCGGGTTGGAATGCGGCAATCAGCCAGATAGCTAATACGATTGTTGACCAGCAAGTCGCCCTTCATAAAGTCGCCAAAAGACATTTGACCAAATTGTTTGCGGTCATCACGCCAGACCTGGACCATCCACTTAGGACCCTGGGCCGCTACCACGTAGCCATTGGAGCGTGACTTGATTTTGATGGCATCGGGTGAGGCCCATACATCATAAATGCCACTGGCCTCGGTCTCTTGTACTAGATTTAGACCGATATGATCCGCTGCTATGGCTGGCACTTGCGCCAGGGCCAGTGTCAAAACAAGCAGAGAGAGAAGTCTTTTCATTGTTAGTTGGATGCTTTGCTGGGGAGCCTTAGATTTGTACATTGAGTTAAGTGTCAATATCTTTGTTATTGTTCCTCAAATCACTCAATGCATCTGTCGCATCTGGATGATTATTGATCTGGGCTCTTTTCAACCAGAGCTCTGCCTGGTCGAGAGCACCTAGCTTTTTGTAGTAGAGACCGAGCTCATATTGAGCGGCATCGATTTCATCTAAAGCAGCCGCCTCCATCAGTTTTAGTCCTTCCTGTTCGTCTTGTTTGACACCATATCCATCCAGATAGAGTCTGGCTAGCTCATACATGGCGAGAGTATAGCCGGTCTCGACCGACTGTTTAAACCAGTGAGCGGCTGTTTTGGCGTCTTTTACTACACCCATGCCATTTAGATAGTATTTGCCCAGACCATGCATGGCCGGGCCGACATCGGCTTGAGCCGCCCGGCGCAGTAGCTTGAGCGAGCGTGCATAATCAACTGGCAAACCATGTTGCCCAAACGTATACCAGTTAGAGAGGTAAAGATCAGCCCATTCATGGCCATTGGAGCTGGCTTCGTTCATCCACTGGATGGCCAGGGGAATGTCTATCTCGGTGCCCTCGCCAAACTCGTACATGCAAGCAAGTAAGCACTGCGCTGCTGCCAGTCCTTGCTCTGCGGCTAGTTTGTACCACTTAAATGCTTTGGCTTGATTTAAGTCAACTCCATTGCCATGCTCGTAGCACATACCAATTTGATATTGCGATTCACCATGACCTTGTTGAGCGGCCATCTCAAACCATTTCGCCGCCTCTTCCGCGTCTTCTTCTACGCCCTGTCCCAGGATATAAACGAGACCAAGAGCAAATTGTGCTTGTTCGTTGCACTCCATTGCCGCTTTTTTGTACCATTCGAGAGACTGCTCGATATCTGGCTCAGGGCCGCTCTCGCTATGATAAAAACCGAGACCATGCATAGCGCCAGCGTGACCAGACAAAGCTGCTTTTTTGTACCAGTAGGCAGATTTTGCTGGCTCTACCTCGGTACCAATGCCCAGTTTAAAATAGTCACCAAGCTGTACCTGGGCTTCAGTAAGTCCCTGACTGGCTGCCTTGAGGCACCAGTTAAATGCTTCTTCTAGATCTTTGCCGACTGCTATACCATCCTCGTAGAGGCATGCCAAATCGAGCTGGGCTGGCGCAAAACCGCCTCTGGCTAGCTCAAAAGTTTGCAAAAAATTGTGATCTTGGGTGTTGTCTATAACCGGGGAGTACTGGGCTAAATTGGCTTGTAATGAGCTTTTTGCTCCTTTGATAAGGTCGTTTAAACAGTGCTCCAGATTTTGTCTAAATTCGGTCATATTGTTATAGCGGTCAGCTGGCTTTTTGTTTAGCGCTCTAAAAATGACACTCTGCATGGATTTATATGGTGCTTTGGCGGCAAAAGGTTGAGGTTGTTCGTTAACTTGTCTTAAAATGACATTGAGAAAGTTGTCACCACTAAATGGTGAACTACCTGTCAGGCACTCATAGAGCACGCAGGCAAGTGAATAAATATCAGAGCGATTGTCGATATTTTGGCCCATGCACTGCTCTGGACTCATATAGAGAGGCGAGCCAAAGACTTGTCCAGTCTCGGTCAATCGTAAACTGACCTCACCCGGCTCGCTAAATATTTTGGCAATGCCAAAGTCCAAAAGAATAGTTTTAAAATTGTTGTCGATATCGCCGCAGATCATTATATTGCTTGGTTTTATGTCTCTATGAATGACACGGCGATTGTGGGCGTGAGCCAGAGCGGTACAGATATCTATAGCTATGTTTACAGCTTTGATGCTATCAATCTGCCCGGCTTCAAGCAACTGGCTTAAAGACTGACCTTGGATATAGTCCATCACCATAAAAGGTAATCCGTCTTTGCTAAAAGCAAAGTCTCTAACTTTGACTATATTGCTATGGTTGAGTGAGCTTGCAGCTTTTGCTTCTGCCAAAAAGCGACTGCGCATGGTCTCGTTGTGTTGAGCGTTTGTCGCTAAAATCTTCAGAGCTACAAGCTCAGTGGCTCCCGGGCTAGTTAAATCTCTGGCCAGGTAGATGATACCCATACCACCGCGGCCAAGCTCACGCTCAATCTGGTAGCGCTCAGCTAGAGTCTGGCCCGACAGAGTAAGATTAAGCGCAATGTCTTGATTGTACTGTTCTTCTTTGTGCGGGCAGGTCACATCCTGGCCAGGATAGAGTTCCTGGCAAATCTTGCATTGTTTTTGTGATTGAGACGTCATTTTGACTCGTGCTCGCACCTGTGCTGCCGGTCTAAATTTTTATACCGAGACCGTGAAAATAACTGGTCAACTCAGCGCGGGAAATCCCATCAAAATTGCCTGGCAGGATATCCCTTTGTCTGGCAGTGATTTCGTCCACTCTCACTTTTAAAAACTCCAGGTAGCCCTTTTCTTTAGGGCTCAAGCCCTCTACAAGCAGGGCTTCTTCAAGCTCGTCTTTGCTCAAAAATCCGTCGCCATCGAGATCGAGCCGGTCAAAAGCCTGCTCTACATATTTGCTCAGCTCTCTCAGTAGTGCCAGGGCGTTGGGTCCAGCATCGGGATTGTCGGTTTTGTTGACTGGTGTTTGCAAAGCTTCTCTCCCTCTTACTCAATTTTTGTACCCTGATTGGCGGCAATATTAGTGGGTTGAATGAATTTTATATTGGGCAGAGAATGGTTAGGATGGTGCAGGTATGTTTAATCGAAAATCTGCTGCTGAAGCATCGGGACCACGCTATTTAGAGCCATTGACCCGCGTACCCAATCTCGGCGAGCTACAAAAACAATGTGAAACGGCGCAGGTGGCCAGGCAGCGAGAAGTCTTGCAAGCCTGGTATCTATCCACTGGTAAAGATGAGGAGCTGCCGCCCTCTTATGCCATCGGCGTAATGATGCCGCGTGAGCCTTACAATGCACAGCCGGTCTGGTCATTTTATGAGGTCTTGCCTAAGGAGTTGCGCACTCACTGGAGCTACGAGACTGCCGATGTCTCTTTAATCCACAATATGATTTTGTGCGCTCTGCCTGAGCAGGCTCTCGCCCCCGAAGTGGATAACTCATATGCATTTACAAGTACTCTCTCTAGAGGAGAAGCTGAGTCTGCCAGTGCGCTGTCGCCGGTGCAAGCAGTTAGCAGTGAGCCACAAGTAATCGCTATCGAGCCCAGTACATATGGTGAAGCCATTGACAGTATCAAAGACCCTGACGCACTAAAAGTAGATCGCAGCTATGAACGAGACGATGGTCTGGCTTTGACACCACCTCTGCCTGCTCTCGAGCCAGCTCCGGCAGCACCTCAGTCTCAGTCTGTGGAGCCCTTTGCTGTAAGTGCAAGCTCGGAGTTGCAAAAGGAGTTTGGTTATTTAGTCGCGCCTCAAAAAATTGGCGCTCTCGAATCACTACTTTATAATCCAGTTACTGGCTTATTGTCTGCGGCAGCTTTTGCCCATCATTTGAGCAGCGAATTTACACGACGTCGGGTTTGTGGTGGTAGTTTTACTCTGGTAGTGATGCGTTTGCGCACCGCCTCTGGTGTAAATGTAGATCTTGATAAAGCAGCTGAGCGTATCAGTCTTATCCGGTCTATAGTGAGACCCTGTGACATGCTTTATCAGATTGACAATTATGGCTTTATTTTGATTTTGCCAGATATTGACACACAAGTTGCCAGGCAGTATTGCAGCGACTTTTTGCGTCAGATTGTCGCTAAAAAGAGAGCTAATAATCTAGATCGAGTCTTTATCAAAGTTGGAGTAGCCACCGCACCGGCTGATGGTTTGACTTCAGCTCAGGTATTTGAGTCTGCTATGTCAAAAGAAAATAGCTCAATCACTGCTCTTTGAGCCGTAGCCACCGCCTCCCGGAGTGGATATGACGACAGCGTCACCGCTTTTGAGTTCTCTACTATCCAAGTATTCTAAAACCTCAATTGTGCCATCCTTGCGCCATACTTCAGTCTTGCCGCTCATTGCTGCGCCACCACCCTTGATGCCCTGGGGACGCGTATTGCGGCGGTTGCTGAGGATACTTGCTTGCATCGCTTCTAAAAAACGAATTTGTCTGACCGTGCCTGCCCCGCCCTGGTAAAGACCCGGTCCGCCAGAGCCATGGCGCAGGCTGAATTGTTCTAGCAAGACCGGGTAGCGGCTCTCCAATATCTCTGGATCGGTCAGCCGAGAATTGGTCATATGGGTTTGCACCGCGCTTGCCCCGTCAAAACCATCGCCCGCTCCAGCTCCGCCGCAAATAGTCTCGTAGTATTGATAGTGTTCATTGCCGAAAGTAAAATTGTTCATGGTGCCTTGTGAATCAGCAAGCTTACCCAGGCAGCGGTAGAGCGCATCTACTATTGCTTGAGAGGTCTCGACATTGCCCGCAACGACAGCTCGTGGATAATCTGGTGATAGCAGTGAATGTGGCGGAATAATGATGTTTAATGGCTCAACACAGCCATCGTTAAGCGGGATATCGCGTTTTGTCAGTGTGCGAAATACATACAGGACTGCTGCTCGCACTACTGCTCTGGGCGTATTGAAGTTGTTATTGGTCGGTCCACTTGTACCTGTAAAGTCTATCGTGGCAGATTGTTTGTCCTGGCTGATGGTAATACTGACAGATATTATGCTGCCATCATCCATGGTGCTTTGTGCTTGACCATCTGTGAGATCACCGAGGATTTCGAGTACAGCTATGCGGGCGTTTGCTCTGGCAAAATCCATGTATGACTTTACTTCGCTCAGTCCTCTTTGCGCTGCTAGACTGGACAGGGCGGCAATGCCTTTGTGGTTGGCTGCTATCTGTGCCTTGATATCGCTTATGGTTTGCTCGATATTGCGAGCAGGATATGGATTATCTAAAAATAGTTGTCGCACCCGAGCATCTAATAAATGCCCATGCTCCATCACTATAACATTATCTAGCATAGTGCCCTCTTGTTCGATAGAGGTGCTCAAAGGTGGCATCGAGCCTGGAGTGATGCCGCCAATGTCGGCATGGTGTCCTCGCGATGCTACAAAAAATACAGGCTCGGATTGACCGGCCAAAAAGACCGGACTGATTGCCGTGATATCTGGCAGGTGAGTGCCGCCGTTGTATGGATTGTTGGATAAATAGACATCACCAGATTTGATACCGCAGGATGCTGGCTGGTGGTCTTTACTCTGGCAGGCTTTAATAAGGCTAACCACTGCCTCACCCATCGAACCCAGATGTACAGGCATATGCGGAGCATTGGCAATCAGTCTGCCCTGTCCATCAAAAATCGCACAGCTAAAATCGAGACGCTCTTTGATGTTGACCGAGTGACTTACTTGCTGCAAAGTTAGTCCCATTTCTTCGGCGATGGCCATAAATATATTGTTGTACAGCTCCAGCTTGACTGGGTCGCAGACAGGCTTTGTCTCTGTCGTATCTTCTATTTTTATTGCTTCACTCAATTCACTTTTATTGCTAGCTACCTCTGTCAATTGCAAACTGCCATCCACCAGCACTTCTGCCTGCCAGCCTGGCTCAATTACTGTGGCATTGGTGGCGTCGGCAAGCAGAGCCGGACCAGTGATAATTTGACCGACTATGAGATCTTTGCGAGTCAGGGGCTGGACTTTATGCCAGCTACCGGCAGCGTATATGTCCTGACTGGTCTTTAAAGTCTCGTCTTGATAGGTGATGAAGTGATAGCTTGTGTGTTCGTCCAGGCTAGTAGCTGCAATCAGCTCCAGCTCAATATCGCTTACTGTCACTGTCTTTTGGTTGTCAAAAAAGCCAAAAAGGCGCGTGTGATTGTGCTCAAACTTTTGCAAGAGAGTGCTCTCGTTATCACCGCTTAGATAGTCTACGACTATGCTTGTATCGGCACCGTCATAACGCAAAAACAGTCTTCTGTGCTCGACAACGGTGCTACCATCGTCTGCTTTGAGAGTGCTAAGTAGCTTTTTGTGCATTGATTTAAAGGTTGGTTGCATGGCTAAAAGCTCACTGTCGGAGAGCTTTTGCTGCCAGGTACATAGGTCTGTACGGGACTGTGGTGCCTGTCCTATGCCATAGGCAGAGAGTACGCCAGCTAGCGGGCTTATCAATACTCTTTTGATATTTAGTCGTTTGGCAATCATGCAAGCATGCTGTCCGCCTGCGCCACCAAAGGCTACAAGCGTTGCTTCGCTGATGTCATGCCCGCGCTCAGTAGAGACCTTGAGTAGTGCCCTGGACATTTTTTCGGTGGCTACTTCGAGATAGCCATAGGCCAATCTCGCTATGTCTTGATACTCTGAGAGTCCGGTTTTGTTTGAGATTTTTTGACCAAGCTCAGTAAATAGTGCGGTCGCTCGCTCTTTGTTGAGGGGCTCTTTGAGACTCTTACCAAATGTCTGAGGGAAGTTGGCAGCGCAGATACGACCAAGCACTAAATTGGCATCGGTTACAGTCAGTGGTCCCCCGTGTCCATAGCAAGCTGGTCCCGGATAGGCGCCACCTGACTGTGGTCCAACCAAGAGGCGTGCTCCGTCAAAGTCTAATATTGACCCGCCGCCGCTAGCTACGGTATGGACTGCTAACATCGGTGTGCGCACTCTGACACCGGATATGGTGGTCTCATAAAGACGGTCAAATTGGCCATCATAGTAACTTACATCAGTAGATGTGCCGCCCATATCAAAGCCCAATATCGGTCCTAAGTAGTGGCGCTTAGCTGAGCTTACTGCTCCCACTACACCACCGGCTGGTCCTGATAAGAGTGCGTCTTTGCCTCTAAAGCTAGTGGCATCAGTGAGCCCGCCATCTGATTTTATAAATTGCAAGTCAGAGTCTCTTAGCTCTTTAGCAAGATTGGCTGTGTATTCTGTTAATACAGGTGTGAGGTAAGCATCCACACAGGTGGTATCGCCTCTGCCGACAAATTTGATTTGCTGGCTGATTTGATGCGACAGTGAGACTTGTGCAAAACCTACCTCCCTGGCGATTTCACCCAGGCTTTTTTCGTCATCAGGGTATCTATAACTGTGCATCAAAGCAATAGCCAGAGCGGCATCTGGTCTGCGTTTAAAAATCTCGGCTAGTTGTATTTTTGCTTGAGTGCTATCGAGTGCTTGTATTTGATTGCCTTTTACATCGACACGGCAATCAATCTCTAAAGTCTCGCTGTAGAGTGCCTGGGCTTTGTGGATATCCAGTGCAAAGATGTCTGGACGGGCCTGATAGCCAATCTGGAGCGAGTCTTTAAAGCCTTTATTGGTGACAAAGACTAGATAGGTGCCCTGGCGAGTCAAAAGAGCGTTTGTCGCTACGGTTGTACCAACCCTGACTGCATCTATGGCTAAAAGCTCTTCCGGGTATAGTCGATGGGCTCGAGCGTATTGCAAAATCTCGTGGATGCCACGCACAGTGGCATCTGATTGATTGGATGCGCCAGGCAAAACAGAGAGTAGTTTGTGGACAAAAGTGCCGCCATCGGGTGCTACTGCAATTATGTCAGTGAAGGTCCCGCCCCTATCTACATAGAAGCGAAAAGCCGGTTGTTTCATGGTCTAGGATGCGTTATTGGCCGCATCTGAGAGGCTGTCGAGTTGCTTGGCTGTTGCATGGTAGGCCTGTGAGATTGCAGGACCCACTTTACCTGTTGTAAATGAAAAAGCCAGAGCTACCAGGACTGAAACAAAGGCAATTAATGTGGCGTATTCGGTTAAAGCTTGCCCCCTCGAGCGTCTCCTTAATGAGCGTCGAGCCAGGCTGGCACAGTGATACATAGTAAAAGAAACCTCCACAAATATTATACCCCTTGTCAAGGGGATCGTGTGGTATTGGTGGCTCAATATTGGGCATTAGTGCATGCGTTTAGCCTTTGATCTGGATGCCACGGGCTGTCAGTGCTGACTTTAGTTGTATTACAGATGCTTGATAGTTCTCTTCTTGGAAGTAACTGGCATATTTTGTCAGCAGAATTGGTTTGGTATTGACCTCTGGCCAGTGCATCTGATCAATCCACGCTGAACGCACATAGGGTGCTAAAAAGCCGGCTAAACGCTCCGGTTGATGTGGCAAAAGTGGTGCAATAGAGGCAAATACCTCGATATTGTTGTCTCTCAGCGTCTTGATTAGCTCCAGTCGCCTGGCAAAGGCTGGTGCTTTTGGCTCAAACTCGCGCACCACATCCTCGTCGTCACTGGTGATGCTCACTCCAACTCTCAATACATCGCCAAATTGCTTGAGCAAATCAAGATCCTCAAGCAGTAAATGAGACCTGGTGTGCATGGTCAGTCTGGCTGGTTTGTATTTTAAAAGCTCTTGCAAGCATGCTCTGGTCAGTCTGTATTTAAGCTCCAGGTACTGATAAGGGTCAGTGGCTGAGCTAAAAAATATTCGTGAGCCAAAAACCAGCGCCCGATCTTTGCGTATCAGCTCAGGCGCGTTTACCTTTACCTCCACCCATTTGCCCCAGTCAAAGCTGGCATGCTTGGCAGAGGGAAATTTAGGCACATAACAATATGAGCAGGAAAAGGCACAGCCCGCATAAGGGTTTAGCGAAAAATCATACCCTCCTGCCAGTGAGCCGAACTTTTGTGGAGTCAGGATGGACCTGGCTTTTACCTCTGTGACCTGGGGCTGTGTGGATGACATATCTATAAGATACATACAAATGTATGTTAATGCAAGTAATTTTTTGCCTGGCGAGATGCTAAAGTAGACCCCTGAGCCAATCTAATGCAGGACTTATATGGACGCCAAAATGTCATCTAGTACCACTTTGCCTGAGCGTCAGGAGCTTAAAGCTAACTGGCTAAAATATAGCGACGAAGGTCATAAGGCTTTTGAGAGCAAACGCTATGCCTTTAGCGAGATCAAGTTTTTGGCAGCACTTAAGGCCGCTGAGACTCTGGCTGACGGACTCAAAAGCGGCGAAGTGGCCAAATTGGCTAAAGACAGTGAGCAAAGAGAAGACCTGGAAAGACTCAGCAAGACCCTCAACAATCTCGCTGCCATCTACCACTTGCAGGGTAAGTATCAGCTCGCCGAAGAAGCCCATGAGCGTTGTCTGGATGTGAGGCTGGATCTCTTTGGTGAAGAACACCTCGACACCGCCGTGACCCTCTTTAACCTCGCTGTGCTGCACTGTGCCAAGCGCCGCTGGGAAAAGGCCGAAATCCTCTACAAGCGTGTGCTGGAGATTCGCGAAAAGCTACTCGGTCAAAACGATAAACAGCTTGTACCTGTGCTCAAAAACTACTCAACTATGCTGCAAAAGGTGGAGCGCAAGGACGAGGCTGATGCCATGGAAGCGCGTGCCAAAGAAATCGCCAGTTTGAATATCACTTAATATGCAAACTTTTTTGTATACCTATGTGTCATAATCGCAACGAACTCTTAGACCGTATTGAACTTGCAAAAACAAACTCGAACCAATGATTGTTCCCGCATCCTAAGTCAGGGTGCGGCTTTTTACATTTAAAACAGGACCTTTTCCAATGCAAAGCAAACTATTTGTCAGAAACCTTTCTTTTAAAACCACCGAAGATGAACTCCATGAGCTTTTTGGCACCCATGGCGAAGTTAAATCAGCAAAGATCATCACCGACCGTGAAACTGGCAGACCACGTGGTTTTGCTTTCGTGGAAATGACCTCACAGCAAGATGCTGAATCAGCAATTCGCGCTCTCGATAGCAGAGAGTTTGGCGGCAGACAGTTGTATGTAGCTTTTAGCGAGCCTCGTGAAGGCAAGCCCAGTCGCGCATACGGCGGCCGTAACTAAGCAAATCGCTTAATTTAAAACAAAAATCCTCCAATCAGTCATTTGACGGATAGGAGGATTTTTGTTTGCGTCCTATGTTGGTAATGTGACCAAACAAAAGGAATCATGAAATGGCAAGAAGCTTGAAAGATATTTTGAAAGGTCTCTGGATGACGATGCTCAAACAGGGCGATGAATCAATCAATGACCGCATTGATCAAGCCAGACTGACCACTACTAAACTAAAAGCAGTAACTGGTCAATATCCCAAGCTTGAACTGCCGATAGCAGTGCCCAAAAATATTGATGCCAACGATGAGCGCAAAATCACTGGTGAGCTGCCCGCTTTTAGCGATTTTAAAGAGGTCCTGGGCATCGACCCTGTTGTGCCTCAAACCGCTACTGGTACTCACCGTGTCTCCCATGTCAGCCAGTACAGGTTGACTGCTTTTGTCGCCAACCTGCCAGAGAGCGCTCGTAAAGCCGCTCTTGGTACCACCGGCACTCATACGCTGCCCAGTACATAAGGCACGACCAATCGCTTTTGTGGCGGAGGCAAGTCTTTAGCAAGTCTCTGACGTATTCTCAAACACTATACAACGACTAATGCGCTCGTTTGTCCTCGTGGCACACCTCACGATGACAGGCATAGATAAGCACATCTTCAAATGGCGGGTCTATTAAAAGAGCGCTGGCACCATATGAGGTGCCGAGCATGGCTAACTGGTTTTAAAACGCCAGTGTGTGCATACTGCTGCCACAGCCATGTATACAACAAAAATAAAGGGCAGCAAATTATAGGGCGGAGGAGGTGCTGGGTATAGGGAACCAATTAAAGAAGCAAGCAACACAGCGACAGAACTGACAATAGAGAGCATCTTACCCGTAGTTAGCTGCTTGATACTGTGCAACAGTTTTGCCGCTGATATGCTTGTCAAAACATAGGCAAAAATAAAACCAAATGTAGCCAGTGTGCCAAGCCAACCTACAATCTCCAAAAGTGGACAACCAAGCACGGCTAGTGTGAGAGCTATTAGCAAGCTGATTGTTGACGCCAGTGCTGCTGCATTGTGAGGTGTTTGATTGGTTTTGTGAGTATCACTAAAGATACGATGAAAAAATCCATCTTCACTCATCTTGTGTAGCATGCGAGCTGCTGCATTGAGATTAGCCAGTCCTGCTGCAAAAAAACTGAGCATGATACCAGCATCGATAAAATGTCCTAATACTGGCATACCAATTAAGCTTGAAAGCGCCAGAAGTGGAGTGCTGCATTGAGCCAGACCGGGCACTTGACCGCGCAGACAGAACACCATGACGTATGAGACAAAGACAAAAAAGCCACCACTGAGCATGACACTCATAAGCAGCGCTCTTGGTACTGACTTGAGCGGATCGGCTGCTTCAAAGCCAAGTGACGCAGCGCTCTCAAAGGCAACAAAACCAAAAATAGCCAGAGTCAATCCCATGCGCACGTTTTCAAAATTGACAGTGGAGAGTTTGAGCTGTTGCAGATCCATTGCCGTATCTTGTTTGCCCAGTGCAATTACGACCACAAGCAAAATCAGACTGATAGAGAGTAGCTCCAGCCAGAGCATCAAGTTTGCTGACAGCTTGATGTTTTTTATGGCGATATAGCCTGTGATAAGAGTCGATGCCAGCATCATCAGATAGCCATTGACGGATAGATGTAAAAAGTCATGGGTGAGCGAAATAGCAAATAGCGCAAACTCAGTAACACAGACTGCCCCGCAAAAAATATAAGCAAAAAGCATGGCCCAGCCTGTATAAATACCAGCTCTGGCACCCAGTCCCTGGCTCACAAAAGTATAAAGTGAGCCGTGGCAAGCCTGACGAGAGGCAAATACATTGATGCACTGGGCGGTAAAAAGCATGCCGATGGTAGCAAGCAGATAAGCCAGCCAGGTGCCGTTACCAGCAAAGCCAAAAACAATTGGTATGAGCATACCAGGCGTGGCGCTGGGTGCAATGCCCGCTATAGACTGCGCCAGGGTTTCAAGCGGAGTGAGGACGCCGCGTTTGAATGACACTATTGCTCTTGCAGAGGACCGTGGAGCAGTGGCGCTGCTTCTTTGATGGCGTCTTGCTCAGTCCAGCTAGCGCTCTGGCTGGTGGTGGGCATGGTCGCTTGTGGTGCTACATATGGTGCGCTGCCTGGAGCGTAAGTCGATGTGGCGGCTGGTCCGCTACCCGGTAGACCTTGTAGCGGTGCTACTGGCGTAATCGCTTTGGGTTCATAACCGAGTACATGACCTACGACAGCTCCTTTGCTATCGAGCATCTGACCTTGACTGTTTATTGACACCGACAATGATCTGCCAGCCATGCTGACTGCGTCTCCATTGATGTCAGTGGAGACTTCGGCAACGCGGCCAACAAGATTGCCGGTGCTGTCGATGATATTACCGGCATGGTCGATTTTGATTGTTTGTGTGGTGCCAAGCAAGCTAGCAGGTTTGGGAGCAGTTGTATTTACTGCGGTAGCTGCAGACGCTGTGCCAGTTGCCGCAGCTGTCGCTGCATGATTGCCGCCGCCTGTGATCGCGCTGGCCGCTCCACTCATTGCTCTACCGGTGGCGCCCACTGCAGCTTCAGTACCGTGGACTGTGCCTCTTACAAGTGCTCCAGCCCCCTTTGCTGCACCGCCTGCAGCCATTTCAGTGCCTTTAGCTACGTCTTTGACTACCACTTCGGTGCCATGGGCGGCGCCTTTGACCACTACTTCTGTGCCGTGAGCAGCACCTTTGACCACCGCCTCAGTGCCATGGGCAGCACCTTTGACTACAGCCTCTGTGCCGTGGAGGGTGGCCTTGGCTGCGCTTTCGGTGCCGTGTACTACGCCTTTGACCATGTTAGTCAGTATATTGTCTGCCAGTACAGGACCAGTGCCTGCTGCTACGAGCAGAGATACAGCTAAAAATGTCGCGTATGTTTTCATTGATTTGCTTGCCCTGTAACCGTTTGCCATATTTTACCCTTTTAAATGCTGCCTTTGTATGACAACAGGGCTCGACCTTTACAGCCTTTGGATTAAAGAGTGTTCAAATATGGGGCTATTGGTGGAAAAGCACTCAAAAATATTCAGTGGCGCTAGAAGTATGCTGCACCACTTGTGCGTAATAAAAAAGGGCGAATTAAAATCCGCCCTTTTTTTGTTGTTTGTTACTTAGTTATTTGGTTACTTAGTTACTTGACTGGTGTTTCGGTTGGAGCCTTTGCTTCTTTGGCTTCTTTAGCTTTCAGTCTTTCTTCGCGCTTGGCTTTTCTGTCAGTAACTTTTTTCTCGATAGCTTCTTTGCGGGCGGCTTTTTCGCTATCGGATAGCTTGCCGTCTTTATCAGCGTCCCACTTCTCGAGTGATTTTTCCTTAGCCTTTTCGCGCACTTCTTTGCGAGTAGCTTTTTCGCTGTCGGATAATTTGCCGTCTTTGTCAGCATCAAACTTTTGAATCACTTTTGCGCGTTTTGCTTTCTGTTCTTCAGTTAGTTCACGCTTGGGCTTCTTATCGGCTTTTTCTTCTACTTTTGCAGTTGTCGCCGGTTCTGTCTTTGTCTCTTCAGCGTAAGCGGCTGTGCCAGCAAACAATAGGGACAAAGTGAGAATTGAAAGAAGGGTTTTCATTTTTATGGTTGCCTCTTGGTAGAAATTGTACCCTGGTATCTTTCCGGGAAGTACCTCGGAATACGTTGAATAATTTTAGCAAATATAGCCAGCGGTCTAGAGGCTGTTGGCGCTTTGTTTTAGACTATGTTTGCCTGAGCATCACTCATGCTGCGCGTCCACGAGGGCACGGACTTGAAGTTTTAGTGCCGTGGCATTGATATTTTGAGTATGAATTACTTTTTCTAGGTTTTCATCCTCGTTTTCAAGCAATCCAAGTAATACATGTTCGCTCCTTATTTCTGCGATATTTCGTGTTTTGACTTCGTGCCAGGCTTGTTGCAAGGAATAAAATTCCAAGTAAAATATGCATGGGCTCAATGTATCGGTGATTTGCCTTTTTTGTTTCAGATTCGGCGGCTTGTAGTACGTCAATCACGCTCATGTCAAACCAGTTGTACATGTCTTCAGTCATTGAGCCAGGCTGATCTCTTGCGTCGTCTGGAGGCATGGCATCAGCGCCCTGGGTTGCGAAGTATTCTTTTACTAGTTTTTCAATTTCCTTTTGTAGTTGCTTGCGGTCCTGCCCAAGATTTAGCAAAAGGCTGCATACTGCACTTTCATCGTCATGTAGCAGTGCCATCAATAAATGTTCTGTTCCTACATGTTTGTGTCCCAAGCCTCTGGCGATTTGCTCAGCGCTAGTAATTGCCGAATTAGCTTTTGCGGAGGGTAAAACTACTTTGCTGCCGTTGTTTAGACCTTTAGGTATTATCTGATTTAAAGCGGCTCTTGCCGCTTTTAGCGTGATGCCAGCATTGGTTAACGCTTGATAGGCAAGGCTGTTTGATGAGTCTAGAAGTCCAAGAAAAAGGTGCGCTGGTTCAAAGTAGTCTTGAGCAGTACGCATTGCCTCTTGCTGTGCTACAAGAAATGCTTTGAAAAACAACATTGTGTGTAGGCGCATCATTCAGTCACCGCTTGCATTTAGTCGAAATCTTGAGAAGTGCACGTACTCTCTATCAAATTTCGAATGTCTTGATAGTTTCAGCTCTCAGCTCTTCGATGTTGTGACCAAAATGAAGCAAGGTATCAATAGCCAGGTTGTTTTCGCTTTTTAACAGGCCTAGCCAGAGATGCCGCTCATCGAGCCATGCGTGACTGAGTTGAACCGCTACGTTCCAGGTGTATTCCATTATGCTTTTGCTTTGTTCTGTTAACGGGAGTTCTTCTCCTTCAGATCTGTCAAACCCAGTGGTTTGGGTGGCTTGGATAAACTCACGGGCGGTGACTAAATCTAGATTGGTTTGGCTCAGTATATGGTTGTAGACCTTTGATTTGCTTGCCAGTAGTCCAAGCAAAAAGTGTTCGGGACCAAGCTGGCTGTGACCATTTTGCATTGCTTCTAATTGAGCAAGTTGGTGTATTTCGTTGACCCCGCTCATTGTCATTTACTCTCCTTTGAGCAATCCAGTTGAGCCAATAGTCGGTCTATAATGCCTTCCTGGTTGCGCTCAATCAATTACTTACTGGGCATGCCAACAATAGAGACACCGGTTGGTCCATCGACACTACGTTTTAAGTCAATTTCAAATACAACTTTGTCTGTACCAGGGCTGGGGAAGTCCGGTATCTCAAAAAATCCGATGTGGTTGACTATCTGTACGGCAGTCTCTCTAAACTGAGTCTCCATCGGTATATCGCGTGCCATATCTGGTGCGGCTGTGTAGTCCAGTACACGAGCCGAGATATTGTGATCGGCCATAACGGTTACTTCCATTTTGGCTGCACCAGGGCAGACGTTGGCTGTCTGCCAGCGAGTGTAGATTGTTTTGCCGACTTCGCGATACCACTGCGGCCAGTCGGTACACAGCCGCGTCGGTTGGGCTTGAGTAAACACTGTGCCCCTGCCGCTCTCGGTGATGGGAGTAATGCGAGTAAAAGTCTTGGGTAATTGTAAGACACCAGGTACAGCGCTCAGTCCGCGAGGTAGTGGTGGGTTTGTCGACCACCGTCCACCGAGCGTCTCTTGCGTCATACCGGGTGGAGTAATCGTTACTTCAAAACCAGGGGCAGTCGTTATACCGTGGCTTGTTTTGTAGCCGCTCTCCTGGTGCGTGCGCCAATCTGAGTGCACGCTGGCAAGAGTATTGGTGCCAGGTGTGATCATCTGCACGGGCGTAGCCTGGAGCATCTCTGGTGTGCCTTTTAGACCGGGCCAGATGCCGCTAGATAATAGCCCTACCGATGGTGGCAGAGGCTGAGTCGATACTGCCAGATCTGGATTTAAAACTGTGATGCCTCGACCGACTGTCTTGTACTGACTCACTCCCGATTGAGTGCCGGCCGAGCCGCCAGCTGATGTTGATGTGATGTCCATCCCCGGGATGTAATTGATTACACCAGTAGCTGGGGTGCGGTGATAAGTGCTAATCGGCGGGATAACACCGGATTTACCACCAGGACTGCCAGCGGCACGCCCACCTAAAAACATCGCTGGTCCGTCGTCTAAACCGCCATTGAGTGAGCCCCCTGTGTGCACGCTGCCCCTGATTTGCTCTGGCACATACGTGTCGACACTGGGCTTTTGCATCTGTCCATAGTTAATCTGGCTGCCAGCTCTACCCTGTAAGGCTGGTATGACCCTGAGCGAGGGGTTGATCATAGTCTCGCTCTTGATACCACCCTGCAATGGGGCAGTCTGGCTTACCGAGGAGGAGAGGGGCTTAGCTGGTTCGTCAGTGTCAAAGTAACTACGCACATTGTTACCACCAAAGGCAGGCGCGCTGGCTCCCAGGAGGGCTCCAGTGATGATTACGATGTAGATAGTTTTGCTTGGCATCAATATGGTTTGGAGCGATTGTGCAAGGCTCAGATTAAAGCCTCACTACTCTTTACCCAACTTTAGCCCTAGCGAGCGTCCTTTTTTGGCTTTTGCGTTTTTGCCGATCTCAAATAATTCGACCATATCACCGGAGGCGTTACGGTTGGCGTCACTGACCATAACTTCCTGGACGGTGTTACGCACTCTATAGCCTGTCGGTGCATCAAAATATGTCTTAGGCACTTTTGCTGACTCTATTTTTTTTGTAGAGAAATAAACACTGGCCTCGTTAGTTACCGGAATACTGGTAAGCCAGTCGATTTTGCGGCGTGTACGGATAAATTTGAGCGGTATTCCATTATTAGTTGGTATTTTGTACGCCGCATACAGGATTCGCTCGACCTCGGGGCTAGCCACTTTATCTATAGGGAGATAAGCAATGTATTCGGATTTTCCCGACACTTGCTTGACCTTAAAGTTGTTGACGATGATTTCTCCGGGTTTTTGGTCCTGGTATTTAGCGTGGTCTTGTCGGTGCATCACATAGTCATTCATTAAGCCGTTAACTTCGAGGCTGTGTATTGTCTCGACAAAACAACTTTTGTCATCATCCCTAAAAACTGTAACTGTCCATTTAGGAGCTTTAGCCACCACGCTAAAGTGCATTGGGCCGAGGTTATCGATGCGCACGGCGTCTGGCCGGCAAAACGTATTGGTGTCACCAAAAAAGAAGTGGGTCTGGGTTAGTTTTGTGGCAGGCATCAAGCCCGGCTTTGCTTTGTCTGTTTCTATGCTTTTGCACTGGCTTGATTGGCTCTGAAAGCCGCTAAGCAATGCAGTAAAAAGGACTAGTCTTTTGATTTGCTTAATGGCGTCTATTTGGCTAGGCAATTGGTCAAACCTTTTAATTCTTGTACAGAGTCATTCGGAAGCTTCCATTTGCTTTCCAGGCTTGTATTTATTGTACAGCTGATGATTGCTGACAAGGAGCACAAAATCTCATTCTGTCTCTTTGTCTCTCTCTCCCTCTCTCTCATTAAAATAGGGGTTGTTTGAGAAATTGGCCGAGTTTTTCTCATGCAACCCAGTTTGCTAAAAGAGACCACCAGATAGCCTGCCATTTTAACTAGAGCCAATAATCTGAGCTTTTAGTTTAGTGGCAGAGTAAAGTAAGTGACTGTGCCGCGACCTGCTTCACTCTCTGCCCAGATAGCACCGCCCATGCGCTCCACATTATTGCGAGCGAGGTACATGGAGAGTCTTGGTCCGTAAGTGTCTTGACTGTGCTTGCCTTCGATAAAGCCGACAAACATATCAGCGATTTCGACTTCAGGCAGAGCCGGTCCAGAGCTAGATATACCGATGCGCATATCAGCCCCTTTGAGTTGGCTTTCGACTCTTACTCTGCCACCAGCAGCGGTGATCAAGATCATGCGCTCCAGTACCTGTCTGAGGATGCCCATAATCGCTTCTTTGCTGCTATTGATTGTGGGCAAGCCGGTCACTGTCTTGTAATCGAGAGTCAGTTGTCTTTCGCGAGCCAGTGGAGTTACTTCTTCAAGAGCTGCTGCCACCAGTCGTGTGATTGCAATTTGTTCTCTGGGGGCAATTGGTTGCGGCACTGTGCCGCCATACATCATGAGCAGACTGTCTACCAGACCAATTAACTGTTCATAGTTGCCGTGTAATTCGGCCAGAGACTGGCCTACGGCTGGATGCATATTATTGCGAGCGTTATTAAGGATGGCTGACCAACCGGCTTCGGCAGAGGTCAGTGGTGTGCGGATATTGTCGCGCAGCATGCTCACGATTTCTTGACGCAAAAGCTGGTTTTCGCTACGCAGTGACTTGTCTCGCAGCACCATGATATAGCCATTGACGTGGCCATCATCGGAGGAGAGTGGCTGCAGGTGCGCCAGTACTTCGATTTTTTTACCGCTGGTTTTGTGATAGACCACTGCTTCTGGATAAAACTGCTCAATCAATGCCATGGCATTGCCGCCGTGTTGGGCAAACGCTTGCGCCTCACTCTGGGCTGCCTCGCCTGGTTTGCGCACCAGATCAAAACAGAGTCGACCAGCGATCTCACTGTTACTGGTACCAGACCAATTTAAAAAGACTGGATTAGAGTGCAAAATATTGCCGTATTGATCCAGTACCAGATAGCCCTCGGTACTGCTTTGCAAAACCGCATCGAGCTGCTGTTGTACGAGGATTGCTTGTTTATTGGACTGGTTGATTGTGCGTGAGTACTCAGCTATTTGCTTGGCTTGTATCGTAATTTGATTATTCAGTACATCTACTTGTTGGGTCGATTGTTCGGCTTGTTCTTTGCGTTCTTCGACTTGCTGCATCTGCTTGGTCAGCTGAGTTTTGAGGTTTTGAGTGGTGGAGCGCATAGACAGTACAGCAGTGTCAATCAACTCACCCAGCTCATACCATTCGCCGGATAGGTTTTCTAGAGGCGGAATTACTTGTTTGTTATTAGCAATAAGGCGTGTGCGTTTTACCAAAAACTTCATGGGCTCGTTTACTGCTGCGGCAATGCGTGTCGCTAAAAACATGCCAACAACAGTGCCCAGTGCGCCTACAATTACTGCCAAAAACAGGTTTTCCATGACAGTGCTCATGATGTTTGGCACTGGCTTGGCTAAAAAAATCACACCAATAAAATCAGTCGGATCTTGATTGTCTTTGCCACCCTCCCAGATACACTGGGTGTTAAACCAGCCGTCTTTGCGTTCAAATCCGCTGACAGGCACAATCAGATTATCTATAAAGTCAACGCCGGTTAACTTGGCAATCTTTTTTTCGGGAAACCCTTTAGGAAAGCCCGATTTGTTTATTTCTTCTAGATATGGAAAACAGGTCTGAGAGGGGAAATCCTGAGACCAGCCCACTATTTTGCTAAATTTGCGTGAATAAATTGCCAGCTGAGCGCCCTGTGTCTCAGGCTCTTCGATATTGGTGCGGGCAACAACACCAGAAAGAAATTCCTGGTTAATCGGTTGATTGACAGCCAGGATGCCCTTGGGCACTGGCACAACCGTGCTGCGATAAATTAGACCGGTTTTGCTGCTTGAGGTAAAGCCATCGAAGGATCTGTTAGATGCTGCCGCGTCGACAGCTTTGCAATCCTGTCGCATTGAATAGTTTGACTCTTTTGATGAGGGCGTGTCATTGCTATATATGACCTGTCCATTTTCATCCAGTATCCAGACTGTCCCGTTAAAGATGTCTTTTTCGCTGATAGCACTTACAACTGATGCCAGTGTTGCTTTATCGCGACTGGCAACTGCTGGCTTAAAACGGCTATCTTTTAAAATGTCTTTGCTGACTAGATTGGTAAGAGCACGGGTATTTTCAAAACTGCCACTGAGTTTTTGCAATACGCTGCGAGGATCTTGTTGTTTGGCTCCGGGATCGCCGAGTATTTTGCCCGCCCGGGTACGCGTGTTGCGATACTCGAAGTAAGTCGAGCAGGTGACGCAGCCAAGGACGACCACGAGTACTACTGACAGGAGAGCGAAAGTAAGTCTGGTGCTTAGATTCAAAGCGCTCGTACCAAATCATAAAAAGGCGACACAAATAGAAGTTTACCCCGACCGAGGCTATCTTCGCTTGCCAATTTACTTACTGGTGCTAGCTTTACGGTACTCTGCTTGTACCTGGATTGCGCGAATCAACTGATTTGGACCGCAATAGCCCAGTTCTAAAAGGATTTGTCCCAATGGCTTGGGTTCTCTTCCGCTTTCTTTATCTTCTCTCTGGATACGCAGCGACTCATCTAATTGATAGATGGTGATGTAGTCAAGCTCAACCAGAATTTGCCCTAAAAGGGTGCGGCTTGCATCCTGGCTGTCGTTGTTATCCTTAGAACGATTAGGCATCTTTATTTGATTCGCAAAAGAGAAGGGGAAATAGGCTTTTAAAAAGCAGACCGCTGGATCGCACCCGCAAGTTCAACTTATGGCTGCTGGGTTTCCCCCCTGACCAGGTTCGTCGGCCTGCGCCGCGCCCAGCGATCTGAGATAGCTATTATAGAGCACGCGAGCTATTAAAAGGGTGATTGTTGTTAATAGATTGTTTGACAATTGAGAGGAAATTTCCCTAAGCTGCACGTGACCGCGGAGTTGGTAAATGAAGATCGAGAAATCTGCCGAAATAATTGCGCCAGTAGCTCCTGAAATTATCACCAATATATTGGCTGGCAACTGGGCTATCGAGATAATCAAGAGCGCTTTAGAGCTGGGCTTTTTTGAAGCCCTGAAAGAGCGCGCAGCCAGCGCCAGTGAAGTGGCAACTACGCTTGGATACCCTCTCAAAGGAGTGGTGCTCACACTTGACAGTCTGGTCGGTATGAAGCTCCTTGACCGTCTCGATTTGCTGGACGGCGCTACTTACTCTCAAGCCACTTATGCCTTAAACGAGACATCGGGGACTTACTTACTTAAAGATAGTGCTTTGTTTATGGGGCTTTATCTCAAGCAGCACGATGAACTAAGCAAGATGTGGCGCAATTTAAGAGAGACAATAAAGACCGGCCGCCCTGTCATGGAAGTCAATCAGGATGCAAAGGCAGCGGAGATTTTTCCTCAGTTAGCAGAGTCGATAATTCCTCTTAACTACGCCATTGCTGTTGATGCCGTCAAGGTTGTCAAAGATAAACTCGGTCCCGGTCCATATAAGGTACTGGACGTTGCCGCCGGCAGTGCCGTCTGGAGTATCCCTTTTGCCCAGACAAGTGCCAGGACCCAGGTCACCGCTCTGGATTTTGCTCCGGTAGTGGCAGTGACCGAGCGCATCACAAAACGCTTTGAAGTAGATAGTCAGTATCAATTTTTAAGTGGCAACTGGCGAGATTTACAACTAACCTCAGGCAGCTTTGATGTGATTATACTGGGGCATATTTTGCACTCAGAAGGCATGGATTTGTCGAGACAACTACTCAAGTACTGTGCTGACGCCTTAAGACCAGGTGGTATGCTGGTTATCGCTGAATTTTTTACCAATAAACAAAAGAGTGGGCCTTTGCATCCGCTGATGTTTGGACTTAATATGTATCTTGCCACCACTGATGGTTGTGTCTTTAGTGTCGACGAGTTAACTGCTCTTTGCACTGCCAGTGGCTTTAATCAGGTGCTCAAGCATTCTTCCTCTCAGTATGTGACACCGCTCCTCTTTGCGGTCAAATAGCAGATGATTTCTACATTTTTATGGGTCACTTATACACCAGAAGAAGTCAATGAAGGCTACTGGGCTGTTTATAAGCGGCTGGTTTTGCCAGGCCGCATGCTCGCTGTATTTTTTATTGGCTTTCTTGTGGCGCAGGGCTATGTGTATACAACCAACGGCCTCGTGGATTATTTTATCGATCCTGCCACCCTCGAACAGCTGCGCGAATGGCAGCTTGTGGGCTCACTATTGATTGCCGGTCTGGGTATTCCCGCGATACTTTGTATGCTGACCTGGATATTTTTTCGTGGACGAGTGGCTCATTCATATGAGTCGAGACCAAATTTTCATTTTCCAATTGTATATGTATTACAAGATAGTGGGCTGAGCATGAGCTTTGTCAGTGGTCAGGGGACGCTTGACTGGTCGCATGTACGAGCTTGTGTAGAGACAGCCAAATACTTTTGTCTGGCATCTACTCCTTCTGATGTTTTTGTTTTGCCCAAACGCTGTCTGTCATCAGATAGTGAGGTGGAGAGCGTCAGACGGCTTTTGGTATCAAAAGTGCGTACATACTTAAGACATGGTGGTAAAGACCTGCCCATAACATACGAAAAAGTCGGCATCGAATTGGTCTATGTCGAAGGTATGCCAGTGGTGCAGACTATCGCTGCGCCAGGTGATGGTGAGGGTAGCAAGAGTCAGGTTTTAAGTGGCGGTCAAAGTGTAGTGGCACCGCCACCACCAGTTAAAGCTGGGGAGCAAGTCATAAGTGGCTCTCGCACTGCTTTGAGCGGCGCTGACGCTGTAGAGCAAAGTGGTATCACTATCGCCATTGACTATAAAGATGGCGAAGTGCAGAACGCTGAAAAAATCTATTTTTTTAGAAAGCGACTGCCCATGCTCTCTTTGCTTTATCTTTCGGCATTGGGTTGGATTTTGCCCAGTGCTCTTGTTGTATCTTATATATGGGGACAGGAAGAACTCTTATTTGAAGTCTTCCAGAACTACGGTTGGCTGATGATTTTTACTCTGCCAGTTTTTGCCAGCCACGCTCTGTATGTTTATCTACTCACTCTTGGTAGAGCCAGACTTAGTGAAGTAAATGCTCAGGATTTTGTTTTTCAGCTAACCGAGGAAGGCTGTGGCGTGCGCTCTGGCGATCGCTATGCAGTACTCTCCTGGTGGCATTTTGAAGAAGTCTGGGAGACCAAAGATGCATTGATGTTGCTCTTTGGCCGCAAGGGGCGTGCTATGTATGTAATACCCCGCCGCGCTTTTGAAGATCGCAAAGGGCAAGCCTATGCGCAGGATTTGTTGCACCGTAAAGTCTCTAAAATACTCGTACTTGAGTAGTCGAGTCTGGCACCGGGGATGGTATCGACTCTCTTAAGAATGCCCAGCTATATAGATGTAGCAGTGCCGCCGGACACAGGCTGCACGACGATGATTTTGCTGGCGATAAATGAGCGCTACAAAAACTAGTCTTGAGTGCCTGTAGCAAAGTCAGTACCGTCAGCATCTGTATCGCTATCAGTGTTGCCTTCGCCTTCTAGCCCAGCGTCTTGAGAGGCGTTGAGTCTAAGTAGTTCGCGGCGCCATTCCAGATCGGCTTGAGCTTCTTTGATTAGACTGGCCAGACCCTGATAATCAGCAAAAGACAGATCGATGGCTATGCCTATTTCAAAGGTGAGTTTGACTCTTTCCCAGTTATAGGCACAAGACATGCAGACCATGTGGTCCGGACCGCAGACTTCGATGATTTCGTTTTCGTCGCACTGCAATGGGTCTTTTTGCCAGTTGAGATACTCGATAAACTGTTCGTCCTCGAGACTTTGCTGGACCAGGAGCACAAGCGCCTGATATTGAGTGTTGGTCAGGTAGATTGTTACTTCCTGCCGTCTAAAATCGAGAGCAAATTCGCCGTTTTCTTTGTCTAGATAGAGATCTGCAAATGCATTGGCGAAACTAATTTGTAATGCGGAGCTAGTCTTCATTTTAATCCTAACTACTTAAGCCACTGAGCGACGTCTTTAGCGTGATAAGTGATAATCAAATCCGCTCCGGCTCTGACGATACCGGTCAAACACTCCAACACCACTCGCCTTTCGTCAATCCAACCGTTAGCGGCGGCGGCTTTGACCATAGAGTACTCCCCAGAAACATTATAGGCTGCAATCGGTAATTTGGTCATGTAGCGGGCTTCTGATATCAGGTCGAGGTAAGGTAGGGCGGGCTTGACCATGACCATATCAGCGCCTTCGGCGATGTCTTGCTCGATTTCGCGCATCGCTTCTCTAGCATTGGCTGAGTCCATCTGATAGCTAGTGCGGTCGCCAAACTGTGGGGCGGATTCGGCTGCTTCTCTAAAAGGACCATAAAGCGCTGAGGCAAACTTGGCGCTGTAAGCCATAATTGGGATGTTCTCGTAGCCGTTAGCATCAAGAGCGGCTCTAATAGCGGCGATACGACCATCCATCATGTCCGAAGGGGCGATGATATCGGCACCGGCTTCGGCTTGGGCCACAGCGGCACGAGCCAGGATTTCCAGGCTGGGATCGTTTAAGACCTGACCTTGATGCACAATACCGCAGTGTCCGTGGTCCATATATTCACAAAGACAGGTATCGGCGACAACTACTAGATCGGGGAAATTGCTTTTGAGGGCACGTATGGCTTGCTGCACAATGCCCTGAGAATGCCAGGCTTGTGTCGCTTGTGAGTCTTTTTGATTGGGAATACCAAAGAGCAAAACTGACTTAAGTCCCAGTGCTACAGCTTCCTGGGCTTCTTTGAGCATTTCATCTATGCTTTGTTGATAGATGCCAGGCATGGATGAGATCGGCTTGCGTATGCCCGAGCCCTCTACAATAAAAAATGGATAGATCAGCTGTTCGACTCTCAGATGGGTCTCTCTGACCATGGCACGCAGGGGAGCTGTTGCTCTCATCCGGCGCATGCGGAAGTCGGGAGTGACGCGGGGGATGACATATTGCATCGACTTGTCTTGTACCGCGGTCTGTCCGTCAGCTGAGGTCTCTTTCATGGGTGTTGCCTTACCTGAATTGAATGGCGTGAAATAGAACCCCAAAGTATAAACGATAAATATACTGTTTGCCTGTATTGTGCCGCTTCTTAAGCGTTCTCAAACAGCTTTCTTGGGGAATTTTAATACTGTCAGGATGGCTTGTAGCATGCCCTGAGTGCTGTGCTCGCTGGCTACAACGGCCTCGTGACCCAGCTCCACAAGGGCGGTTTGAGCAGTTACGGGTCCAATGGCAATCACTCTAGTCTTTGACATCAGCTCGACAAGCTCAGTCTCTGGGGCTTTTGCTCCTGCTTTTGATAAGTCATTTTTTAGCAGCATGGCCAAATTACGGACTGATTGGGAGCTTGCGACAGTGATGTAGTCTATGGCGCCTTGTTGCAACAGTGCCATGACTGTTTTGACCTGAGATAAGTGATCGCCATCGCCTCTGGGCAGGGTCGTTTTGTAGGCCACTACGCTATCTACCTGGGCGCCGGCGCTGGTCAGGGTACGGTCCAGGACATCTCTACCGATATCAGCGCGCGGCAGTAAGACGCGCTTGTCTGCCATGTTGTATTTGTCGATGAGCTCACTAGCGAGGGTTTGCGCGATAAAGCTAGTGGGCTCAAAATCTATCTTAATACCCAGGCTGGCAAGCAGTTTGGAGGTGGCTGCACCAATTGATGCCACTTTTGTATTGTCAAAAAATGTCTGGCAATTTAAGTGATGCAGTCTTTGCAGAGTCGCTGTGACAGCGTTTTGGCTGGCAAAGATAACCCAGTCATAGGGCTGGCCTGCTGACTTGCCGATACAGGCGTCAAAAGCGCTCCAGTCATCCGGCTCTGTTATTGCAATTACTGGTAACTCCACTACACTGGCGCCGGCATCAGTCAGGCTCAAACAAAACCCTCTGGCTTGCTCTTGTGCTCTTGTGACCAGCACAGTGACACCAGCAAGTGGCTTTGAGTCCTCGTCGGCATCAAAAGTGTTTATGGCGGTGATACCGTATTTGGTGTGGATTGTCTGAGGTCTTCCAGTATTTTCTCGGCGCCATCTTCCTGGAGTTGATTGGCGAGAGCTTTGCCCAGAGCGTGGGCATCGGACGCAGCACCCGAGACTGAGGCTCTAAAGACAGCACTGCCGTCCAGAGCCGCTACTGTGCCAGTGATTGTGATTTGATTGTCTTTGTAGATACAGAGTGCCCCGGCCGGTACTGAGCAACCGCCGCCCAGTTCATCCAAAAAAGCGCGCTCAGCTGTAATTTCAAAACGAGTGCCCGGGTTTTCGATGTTTTTGAGCATCTCGATTATGTCTTTGTCTTTGCTGCGGCATTCTACAGCGAGAGCACCCTGGCCAGCCGCTGGTGTCATCACATCCAGCTCAAAATATTGTTTGATATGTGCTTGTAGTCCCAGTCTATGCAATCCTGCCGCTGCCAGGATCATGGCGTCGCATTGACCCTCCTGGAGCTTGCGCACTCTAGTTGGGATATTGCCTCTCATATCGACAAAGCGCAAATCTTGACGCAGTGCCAGGAGCTGAGCGGCACGGCGGCGGCTACTTGTAGCTACTGTAGAGCCCGGCTTGAGGCTTGCAAAACTGTCTGCTTTGTCACTCAAAAAGACGTCGCGAGGATCGTCTCGGTTAAGCACACAAGCTAGAGTCAGTCCGCTAGGCATATCTGTGGGCAGATCTTTGAGGCTATGCACGACTAAATCTACAGTACCTTCAAAGAGGGCTTCTTCCAGCTCTTTGACAAAAACTCCGCGTCCGCCCAGTTGGGCAATTGGTCTGTCCAGTACTTTGTCACCGTGGGTGGTGACATGATGGATTTTTAGCTCCAGCTCTGGATAATGTTTTTTTAGTGCCTCAACAATTTGATCTGTCTGGAGGCAAGCCAGGCGGCTTTCTCTGGTACCTACAGTGAGGGTGCTTGGAGTCACTTCAATTTACCTGGGCTCTTGAGTCTCTAAAGCCAGTGTTTCCTGCCATGTGGTGACGCCTGTACTCTCTTGCACTAACGTACCGCTCAATATAGCGGCTTGACGCCGGGCTTGTTCTCTTGTTTCACGGTTGTTTCTCGATGAGCTGCCAAAGCTGGAGCTACCGTGAGACGAGCCGACCGCCAGTGGATCGAGGTGAAACAATGTATGCAATGCCTCAGCTTGCTGCTTGAGGATCTCATAGTCTTTAGTGGCTTTGAGCTGGACTGTGGGATGATGCAAAATTTGATTGACGATAGCGCGACTAATTGTCTCCAGCTCAAAGCGGCTGCTCTCTTGATTGGGGCAGCCAGAGCTTGTGGTTTTAGCCATCTGCTCCAGTCTTATCGCTTCGATTTTTTCTCTCAGTACAGCGATTGTGGGCACTACCAGCTGAGAGCGTTGCCAGTTGTGGTAACTCTCTAACTGATCAAAAACTATTTGTTCGGCTTCGCTAACAAGAGACTCACGCTCAGCCAAATTGCGACTGACTATCTCAGCGAGATCGTCTGCGGTAGCCAGGCTAACACCTGGCAGAGTGGCTACTTCGGTATCCACATTGCGTGGTACTGAGATGTCGACTATTAACTGTTCGGGTGATTTGTCGTGACGATGGCGCGCCAGAGCTGCTTTTGTCAGCACTGGTGAAGTGGCGCTTGTACTGACGATAATCAAATCAGATTGGGCGGCAATTGACGCACTTTCTTCAAAGGCAAAACCAGATTTGATTTTTTCTCTATTGTTGAGTTTGTTCTTGAGGAAGTTTTCGATGCGCTCGCTATTGCGATTGAGCAAAATGACCGAGCCATCACCGCCTTCGGCAAGTAATGTTTTGACGCAAATTTGACCCATTTTGCCCATACCAATAATTGATACGGCTTTGTCTTTGAGTGGACCAAGAGTTGTTCGGGCAAGCTCTATGGCAGCACTGCTAACCGAAACAGCTCTACGACCCATAGATGTCTCTGAGCGTACTTTTTTGCCGCAGCTCAGGGCTAGCTTAAAAATAAAGTCTAAAGTCAGGCCGGCGGTATGTCTTTCTACGGCGTTTTGATGAGCGGCTTTGACTTGGGACATAATCTGGCCTTCACCCAGGACCATGCTATCCAGACCGGAGGCGACGCGCAAAAGGTGTAAAACAACATCATCGCGCAGCAGTTTAAAGTTTGGTTTGAGAGCATCGTGGTCGCCTACTCTCTGTACCGAGGCAAAAAAGGATTCGATATCGCGCATACCCGCTTTGACGTCATCTACTACGGCGTAGACTTCTGTGCGGTTGCACGTTGACAAGATGACTGATTCTTTAATGTGCGGAAATCTCTTAAGCGCTTCCAGCGCATGTCCAATGCAAGAATCTGGAATACAGAATTGCTCTCTGATAGCCAGGGGTGCAAAGTGATAATTGATGCCGCAAACTACTAGATGGTTCATGATTCCTGCGCGTGGCGCCCTTTGGGACCAATTGTATGCCACTGGAGCATATCTCTGGATCCACCATTGTGATTATAGCCAGCGGGTCTATCGATCAGCCTGAAGGAGAAATTAGAGTAAATAAAAAGTATTATTGGATGTGTTTGTCCTAAATAAGGCAAAGCGGGCGTTTGGCTTATTTCAGTAACCCTATTTTGCGCCCATTTTTGGCGATAAATAAGTAATTGCTCAGGATAATTCCGTAATGTAAGTGGTCATTTTGGCAGCTCATTCCAAAGGATGATTTGTGCAGGCGTTGGGTCAGGGCATGGATGGAATCGTCCACTTTTGTTGCCAATCTTTTATCTGCTCTTTGAGCTCAGGATGGATTTTGCCTGTCAGCCAGGCCATGCCGGTTAAAAGCCGGAGAGTCGGCCGGGCCATCATGTCGTTTTTGGCTGAAGGCAAGTAAAAGACTCGGTTTTGTTTAACGGCTTTGAGACTTGTCCAGGGTGCTTTTTTGATAAAAGACTGATTTTTAGCTTCGTAAGGCATGATTATTAAGTCCGGATTGGTCAGTACAAGTTTTTCCAGGCTGTAAGTAGGGTAGGCCTGAGAGATATCTCCAGCGATATTGGTGCCACCGCATACGGTGATGACGTCGTTTAAAAAGCTGGCTTTGCCGGCAGTCATCAGGGGGCTTGGCCAGACACAGTAAAAAACGCGACATTTGGCATTGCTGGATTTGATAATGGTATCAAGAGCGGTGCAACTCTCTTGCATGCGTTGGCTCAGGATGGCGGCTTTTTGCTGCTTGCCTGTAATCTGTCCCAATTTTTTGAGATTTTTGGCTATATCGCTGATTTTGTTGTTGTTCAATACGATAGTGTCAAAATGGCTATGTGTGAGCTTGGCCGCTAGCTGCTCCTGGCCTGAGACGAGTAGCACATGATCTGGCTTTAGTCTGGTCAGGCGCTCCATATCGGCTGAGATAAAGCTGCCGGCCCGGGCAATTGTGCGTACTTTGTCGGGATAGTCGCAGTAAGTGGAGACACCGACAAGCTCATCAGTAGCGTCAAGTGCGGCCACTAGCTCTGTGTTGCTAGGTGCCAGTGAGACCAGTCTGGGCTTGGGCGCGCTCCCCAGTACCGCTGTAGAGGCGCTCAATAAGAGGGCTATGGAGATGCACAGTACGGTGTAAGAGCATGTAGAGTGGCTGATTTTGCCGACTAGCCAGCGGTTTTTGTCTTTATCCAAACTAGGGCTTCCTTTACTCGCTCATCATGTGCGACGCTTTTTATGGTTAGAGTGGAAGACAACAAGTCCCACTCAAAAAGAGTCATTCTGGTAAGTCTATCAATTTGCTTTTGATAGTCTAAATCAGTCCATCTAAAACCGTCCTCTTGAGGAGCAAAAGATGGTGGCAAATAAAGTATATGAGTATATTTTTCAGCTTGACTGCGTGCGCTCTCGTAAAGCCTTTCGCTGTCATAAGTCATGGCCTGACAAATATTCCAGCGCTGCCATAATACCCAGGCATCCAGTGTGGAGCGGTCTGAGATAAAGCTTGTGAGCTTTTCTTCTTCACTTATTTGTCTTTCTAATACAGCAAATTTAAATTCTTCCTGCCGCTCTTGTGGGATGTCGCCGATGCGCTCAAAGCCCCATTCGCTGCAAACAACACGGGCGAGCTCGGGAATCACAGTCAGACCAAGAAGCGGAGCCAGCGCTGCCACCAGGGTGGTTTTGCCGACTCCGCTTGCTCCTACAACAATTATTCTTTGTTGGTCTTGCATCGCCTCGTCTATCAGGTTTATATCAGTTGGCGTCCGGTTTTACAGCTGTTGCTGTAACAGTGATTGGTTTGGCACCATCAGCTGGCTTTTCGGCGGGAGCGCCGTTTGTGTGACCGATATTTTTCCTTAGTGATTCGGTCAAGTCGACTCCGGTAAGTCCTTTGATCATGCTAAAGCTCTGAGCTGCTACGCCCATTACTTCAGATGATATTTTAGTGATACCGGTGTCACCACTACCTGTGGAAAGTAGAGTGATATTGCCAATCTTGGACAGCGGTGAAGCAGCAGCTTGTACTAGCTCTGGCAGCTTGTCGACAATCATGTTGGCGATAGCAGCATCGTTGTACTGTTTGTAGGCTTCAGCTTTTTTAGCCATGGCATCGGCTTCGGCTTGACCTTTGGCGGCTGTTACTTGTGCTTCAGAGAGACCTTTTGCTCTTTCTGATTCGGCATGGGCAATACCCATCAGGCGTACTGATTCGGACTCGGACATGGCTCTCAGTTTTGTCGCTTCTGCTTGACCTTGAGCTGCCAGTTTGACGGAGAGCGCGTCGGCTTCCGCCATCATCTTTCTCTTCTCTTGCTCGGCCTGCGCCATCAAGCGGATTCTCGATTGTTCGGCTTCAGCTGGTTTGGTGATTTCGGCTTCAAGAGCGACCTGACGCTTAGTTACTTCGACCTGTTGCAGTTCAACTTCTTTTTGCGCTTCGATGATTTTGATCTTCTGTGTTTCTTCGATTAGCTTTTGTTGGCTCTGCGCTTTGACGATGTCATACATCATGTCTGAAGCAGCTTTGGTTCTCGATACTTCAGCTTGATACTGAGCTTGACTGACCTGGAAGTTTTTGGAAGACTCAGCTACACGGGTATCGGCTGCCAGCTTGGCTTTAGCGCCTTCTTCGGCGGCATTGGCTTGAGCAATTTGCGAGTTGCGTTGAGCGTTTGCTCTGGCAATCTCGGTTTCCATATTGGCTTCAGCTTCACCGATAGAGGCGTTTCTCTTTGCTTCGGCTGTTTGCTTTTTGCCGAGAGCTTCGAGATAACCGACAGTGTCTCTGATTTCTTTGATCGTAAAGGAGTCTACTGTCAGACCCATTTTAGCGAGGTCAGCGACTGACACTTCCTGTACTTTGCAGGCAAAGGAGTCAAAGCTCTGGATAAGCTCTTCTACTGTCATTGTACCGAGGATTGCTCGCAAGTGACCGACGAGGGTTTCGTGGGCTACAGTGGCGATTTCTTCCTGGTTCTTATTGAGAAATCTCTCAGCCGCTGTGGCAATGGCTTCTTCGTCACCACGCACTTTGACTTGAGCGACACCGTCTACATAAATCGGGATACCGTTTTTTGTGATCATCGGAGCCTGTGAATGCACTTCGATTGTCATCACTTCCAGAGAGAGGATGTGTTTTTGGTGAATTAGTGGCACGACGATGCGTCCGCCGCCTCTCACCACTTGGATGCCACCCGGTGTATAACCGGTAATCAGCATCGCTTCGTTTGGTCCGCATTTCTGATAGAGATTTGCAAAGAAGTAGCATATAAATATGATGGCTACAAAAGCCAATCCTATGCCACCCCAAAGTACTGGATCCATTTGATAATCCTCCTGTCGACACACCGGTCGACCGAATTAATATGTATTGATACCTATATTCCCTGCTTGACGGGATAAACAGTATTAGTCTGATATTGTCGTTTTGTCTGTTTCAGTCTTTATTTGTGCTTCGATCCTATACCGGATGTGGTGGCGTGACTGCCTTTCGCACTATTTCCTTTATAATCTTGACAACCATTGTATCTTGGCAATATTCACGGTTATCGGACGCTGACCGGGGCTACCTGGACCGATTTAATGATCAATCTTCTACGTAAGGCTGGACGTATACCAGATGTCCTTCTTTTTCGATGATCACTACTTTGCTGCCCTTCTTGATAGCGGCAGCACCCTCCTGGCACTTAGCCGCGGAGTTAAAGCGAGTTGTGCCTATTACATAAGTGACTTCACCTGTTTGTCCCACCTGTATCGGTGCGCTTACTTCGGCTATGTGTCCTATAGCGTCATTGCCTTTGATAGTGTTTGAGACGTTGAGTTTAGCTGTGACGTAAGCAAAGACATTGCGCATCACTTGCACGGCAACAAAGCCCACTACAATAGCCGGTATAAAGCTCAAATAAGCCATCCCGGGCAAAAACGCCATCTCTATCAGACCGGTCAGTCCAAAAAAGCCGATAAACACTGATATAGATGTAGGGTTGAGCACTCCCATCAAACGGAAGTACGCTGTGGTCCGCTGTGAGGCAGCCAGGACATTGGCTCCCGTGCGTGCATCGTCGCCGTGGTCTTGTCCGTGATTATGTCCGTCGCCATTGCCATTGCCGTGTCCGTGTATCTGACCCTGCCCGGCTACATGACTGTGACCTGCACCGCTGTGTCCGGCCACATGACCGGGCTCGATGCCATGGACATGACCGTGGTCCATACTGTGCATATGAGATGGTCCGTGATCACAACTGTCGTGATGCTCTCCAAAGCCGCCCATAAAAAAGGAGACTATGATAAAACCCCAGCCAAACACAGTGGTGGCCAGGTAAATCTGTGAGATAGTGTCGAAGGGAAACATGGTCTGTACCGCTTGCTGTATTGAGTTGACTGGAACAGACAAACAAAACTGAGACAAAGACTGTGTATGTGAAATACCCCAAAGCTGGGCTATATAAACACCCTGGCGCCTTTCAAAACTAAATAATAGACTAAGCTTTTAAGCTTGCTTGTGCGAAGGTACAATGTAGCGAGAGGAAGACCCGTTGGAATTAGCGCTCTCACATAGCAATATGGATTTTGATAGTTTGTCTGCGCAATATGCGCTGACCAAGCTCTATCCGTCTTGTCTGATGGTGTTGGGCAAACAGCTCACCGGCAACGTCAAAAGCTTTGTCACTCTCAATCGTAATCTTTTACCTATCGCTCAAATCAAATACGTCGATCTCGATAAAGTGACGCGTTTTTTTATGGTGGACTGTCAGCAGCTAGAGCGGCTAGATGAAAGCGTCAAAGCTATAGTGGCGCCCATGGTGTCACGAGGTGGTCCAGGTCAATCTTATCTCAGCCGTGCTATCACTATATTTGATCATCATGCCATGGACCCCAACGGACTCTTTGGTATCGCTACCTCAGATAGCATGCTAGAGCCAGTGGGCGCTGCCACTACCTTACTGGTGGAGCGTATCATTAAAGAAAAAATCAAACTGTCTGCATTTGATGCCACAGTGATGGCTATTGGTATTTACGAAGACACTGGCTGTCTTACCTATCAGGGCACGACCAGTCGCGATGCTGATTGTCTTGCTTATCTATTGCATCAGGGCGCTGATCTCTCTGTCATCCAGGAGTTTATCAAGCCTCGCCTGGAGCCAGATCAGCTGGAGTTATTTGAGATACTACTGGGTAAATCAATGACTCTAGAAGTAGAAGGACAACGCTATGTCATTGCCTGTCATGAAATACCGACCTTTGTCGACGGTCTCGCCACCATTACCAGACAATTACTTGATCTCGAAGGCTGCCAGGGCGCTTTTACCATAGTCGGTATGCGTAACCGTGTGCACATCGTCGGTCGTTGTGATGCACGCGCTATCAGCGCCCGTGATTTAATTCGTCATTTTGGCGGCGATGGGCATCCTGGTGCGGCATCTGCTGTGGTCAAAAATGGCGATGTTGATGCTATCCGCTTGCAAGTGGTGGAGCTTATACGTACAGGCACAGTACCGCAGCCGGTGGCGCGAGATATTATGGTCAGTCCGGTGAGGACAGTCAAACCAGATATCACAATGGAAGAAGCCGGACGCATCATGCTGCGCTATGACCTCGATGGTCTCATTGTTGCTCAAGATGGCGAGCCTCTCGGTGTAGTATCTCGTCGTGATATCGATCAAAGTGCGCACCACAAACTCGGTCATGCGCGAGTCTCTGGCTTTATGAGCCAGCCTGTCATCTCTGTCAGTGAAGAGACAACACTGAGCCAGATGCAGCAAATAATGGTTGCCGAAGATATCGGCCGCCTGCCAGTGGTAGATGGTACTGGCACTATGGTCGGACTGATTTCAAGGCGAGATGTTTTGAGTAGTCTCTTTGGTTCTCAATATAGTGATAGCGCCAAAAATGCTATTGCCGATGAGCCTGACGGTTTTAGTCTGGTAAAAAAGAGCACAGAAGAAAATATTCAAGACAAAAGTGCAAGCAGCAAAAAGAATCGCTCACGTAAATTGGGCGGTCTCAGTGCACGCTGGCAAAAGCTGCCAAAAGAGACGCTCAAGCTCTCATCCATGGTCGGTGAAGTGGCTGCTCAAAGTGGCAAGACTGCTTATGCCGTCGGTGGCTTTGTGCGTGACTTGTTACTTGGTGTGCCTAACTATGATCTCGATTATGTTATCGAAGGCTCGGCTATTGATCTAGCTAGCAGGCTCTGTGAGCGCTATGCTGCCTTTACCATAGTGGCTACTCATGAGCGCTTTGGCACCGCCACATTGCGCTACTCGGACAATGACTATACTCGTGATGTGGATTTGTCCACAGCGCGCACTGAGTTTTATCAGTTTCCAGCTGCCCTGCCTGAGGTCGAGCCATCACGTCTGGAGCAGGACCTCTTGCGCCGTGATTTTACTATCAACGCCATGGCGCTTTGTATCAATCCTGACCGATTTTTAGAGCTAGTCGATCACTTTGATGGACTCAAAGATCTTGAGCATAAAGTGATTCGCATTTTGCATCCCTTTAGCTTTATCGAAGACCCTACTCGTATTATTCGTGCTGCCAAATTTGCCGGTCGACTTAACTTCCATCTTGAGCCCAAAAGCAAGGAGCAAGCGCGCAGGGCACTGAGCATGGGCATCTTTGATAATCTCGGTGGTGTGCGCATCAAAGAAGAACTCAAAGACATCCTGCAATCAAAGCATAGGCTCAAGAGTCTCAATCTACTCGGTGAGCTTGGTGGCAATCTTTGCTATCTCGATAAAAATCTACTCTGGCACGAGAGTCTCAGACGCGCTATCCGCCGCGCTGAGAGGCTAGTGGAGCGCTATCCTGTTGATGATGAGTGGATCGTTTATCTCGGTGCGCTTTTGTCAGAGCTTAGTCCAGATGAGGTATCAAACGTACTATTGCGTTTGCATCTGACCAATAGACAAAAAGACTCGATTGAGAGTGGGCTGGATTTGCACCGTCATATGCCCCTGGAGTTTGGCTCTCTCAAGCGTTCTGATCTCTATGGATTGTTTCACGGACGGACGCGTGAGGCTCTGGCCATAGCGGCATCTATTGCCCAGGTGGGAAGTTATCTCAGACGCGCTCTCAAGCTATATCTCCAGGAGCTGGCCGAAGTAAAACTAGAAATCACTGGTAAAGATTTGCTGGAGCGAGGCTTTGCTCCAGGTCCAGCTCTGGGAGTGGTTTTGGAGCAAGTGCTTTGTGCCCGTCTCGATAAGCAGGTAGATGATTTTGACAGTGAGCTAAAGCTGGCTACAGAGCTTCTTGCTCTTGGGCAATAAGCACCCGCACTGCTGATGGTGCTATTTTGATATCGATTGGTGTTGTGCCCCAGGCGTCGCCATCTATCATCGCTTTTAATTTGTCGCTAGTTACAGGGCTCTGCTTTTTGCCGCCAAGAGCGCTTTTGATTTTGGATATCCCGGCCTCAAGTAGACCGAGCGGCTTGATTCGCTTGACTGCCTGGATTTTGACTGACTTTACTTTGCGCACATAGTAGGGCGCCTTGCCACCGGTCATGGCATTGATGGGAGTGGCAAAGTGGAAGCCGTAATTGACATAATCACCAAACTCTCTGGGGGAGAGGATGCAGAGGTCGAGCAGTCCGTCATGCATCGATGCCGTATCTGATAGCGTACCCACGCCCAGGTCGGCGATATTGGTGATAAATATACCAGTGGCTGGCACTCTAAATGATTCACCATCGGCGGTGATATCAAACAAGACTGGGCTTTCGGTCAATGTTTGCATCATCGAGCTGGCATAGGCAAGCATCTTCCAGGTTTCTTTGTCGCGTCTATCGGGAGCGATGATGGCGTCACTTAAGGGACCGACTCCGGCGGCAGCAGCAAAATATTGACCGTTCATGATGCCCAGATCGATGGATTGGGGCTTGCCTTTGAGGATGATATTAATCGAACGGTCGAGCTGGTCAATGAGTATATTGTCCTCATATATTTTGAGGTTGCGCGCTAAGAGGTTGCCTGTGCCCATCGGCACAATGCCGATAGGTATTTGCAGATTGTGGCTGGCCACGGCATGCAGCAGCATGCGCACTGTGCCATCACCGCCTGCGGCCACTATCAAATCTAAGTTTTCGACTTTGTTTATCAGACTGGCACTGTCACCATCTGAGGTGCTTTCGACCTGATAGACGCTATGGAGAATATTATCAGCTGTGGTTTGGCGAGTGGTGCTGCTAACAAGTACGTTATAACCGCCCGTGGTGCTGAGTTTGTGCACGAGAGCACCGAGCCACAGCTCAGGTCCGCTAGCTGAGCCGGAAGTCGGATTATAAACTAGTAGTGCATTTTTCATTTTTGTAGATAAAATCTTAACCGATTCTGAAAAAATGACATTTTGTCACGCATATTTAACACTTTGCACTTCTGGGGATAGCGCCCTGGTCGGCTTCTTGCTTGATTTCCATTTCTCTTAAAGCAATCTCTCTTGTGGTGGTAGTCAGGAGGTAGTAGTATTTTTCAGCCGATGGGAACATTTCCCCGTATTTGGCGTTTACAGACTCTGAGAGTCAACTTTATATGCTCTTTGCTTACTTTCGACAAAGGCGCTCATGTGATACCGTTTCGGATGACTAAAGTTGACAATTAATTGCTTTTCAGTATTGTATTCGACACAGCGTGAAATCTTGTTCGTAATCTCCTTCGCTTGATTTAAGTCTCGCGACAGAAAAGGTAGGAATCTGGTGGTCAATTTGAAAAGAACGTTTGCTGCATTTACGCTAGCTGCATCCGTCACTTCTGTACTAGCGACTTGTTTGAGCGTAAGTGTATTTACAGCTCCTGCGGCAGTTGCTAAGAGCAGCACGCAAAACTGCACCGAAGAACTGATCAACGGTAAAACTTATACCGTCACAAAAATATCGGTTAAGAGCCCACCCGAAAAGGTCTGGCAAATTCTCACTGACTACGACAATGCTCCCAGAGTCTTTGCACAAATGAAAAAATGCAAATTGATGCAGGATCATGGACATACAAAAGTCGTTAAGCACACAATCAATCCTTCCGGTCTTTGTACTTATGAGTACACCGTGGAAGTGAAAGAACAAGCTCCTCACTCTCTCGAATGGCACCGTATTTCTGGTGCCTTCAAGCAAGTAGATGGCTATTGGAAGCTCGAGCCTCTGGATAACGGTCGTACAACGCTCGTTACCTATGCCAGCTACGTAGATGGCGGTATGTTCTTGCCCCAACCACTGGTCAAGCGCCAGTGCCGCATTGACATGCCTGCTGTGTTGCATACACTCAAGGCTCAAGCTGAGAGCAGCTCTACCGTCCACATCGCTGGACGTCCTCAGGGCAGCAATCAGTAAGTGCAAACGTGAGCCAGTCACTGGTTATCGCTTGAGGCTAGCTAAATCAATCAAAAGAGCGTTCGTTGTCAAGCGGGCGCTCTTTTATTCCCACCAAAAATTCCAGGTGTGATTACCTAGCAGCTGGGCTGCATACGGTGCAAGCTGTCCGGGACCTTGCTCAATCGGGCAGCGACTGTAGGCAAAGTGCTCACGTGCCAATTTGAGCACTTCCTCCTGATTTTGCGGAGGTCTGGCTACGTCACACTGCAAATAGTCTGAGCCAATCGCCATCAGGCGTGCCTCGTGGGCGTCTAGCCAGCGCTTAAGCACAGTCGGGTGCTGGTAGGGCTGGGGGCAGTCGCCAAAGCCGCCAAAGAGCAACCAGACTGGCAATTCGTAGGATGGCATAGCTGTAGTCTTGCTCTTGTCTATCAATCCTATATAGATTTCTTTTTCACTCTCAAATACCCCTTTGCCGCGATGCTCTTTGCCCGCGCTGGCAGCGGCTGGGTCTAATACCTGTGGGCTTTTGGCAGGATCAAAGGCATTGTCAGAGTCGGGCCATTCGCCTTGCTCATAGACAAAGTCTTCCAGCCTGGCAGCGATAAGGTCAGCAAAGTCGATTTCGCGTGATTCTTCTAAAATCTCGGCAACACTTAGATCTGGCTCGTCATAGGCCAGTCCCAGAGTCTCTAAATGGGCTTCAAAGCTCTCCGCACCGCCCAGGATTAAAGGGGTAAGCTCAGTTTGCTCCTCGATCTGTGTAAGCTGGCGCCAGACTGCCTCGGCGCTTTGACCATTGACAATAAATGTAGCCATAGAGCGGTCTTCTTTGAGATCTATTTCAATTAAGGCTTGATAGCTTACGTCCAGCCGCTCTAGCAGCGCTTTTACTTTGTCGAGCATGGTCTACCTGGTGGGGATTTGTAAGCAAGTCTTATAGCTTGATTTGCCTCAGTCGGCAATACATGGATTTACTGTTAAAATGCTTTCTTGCTAATGAGGAGAGGTACCGAAGCGGTCATAACGGCGCCGCCTCGAAAGCGGATGGGTGCAAGCCACGCGGGTTCGAATCCCGCCCTCTCCGATTTTTCATTACAGTGGGCGCGGCTTTTGCAGCTGCGCCCATTTGTTTTGCACTGTATGTGGTGCTGCCAGTGGTGGCGTGCAAAAGATACTTTCTCGTAATACTAAATTAGCTGACCGTCTCATTAATTGCTAATGTGCAAAAAAGTATTTACTATACCGTTACCGGCCTGTGCATTTAGGTAATAAATCAACTACAGGGCACACGGCAAAATATAGGAAATATCATGGCAAAAATCCTTTTTGTAGGAAGCGGGCCGGATGTGGCGGATGTAGTGAAGGACCGACTCGAAGAAGATCTCCATTTTGTGGAAGTCTTAAATGATGGCGCCAGCGCACTCGGAGCGTTAGGCAATAGCCAGTTTGATCTGGTTATTTTGGACCAGGGTACTGATCAGGCAACGGGTACGTCCTTTTGTCAGCAGTACAGGCAGGCTGGAGGTGCCGCTCCGGTCTTGATGTTAACTGACAAGGATAAGACCCAGATTGCTGAGTTTTGTCCGCAGGAAGGCGCGGATGCCTATCTGACCAAGCCTTTTGAGTGGTCAGAGCTGCATGCTCGCATCCAACCCCTACTGTCTCGTGAATCGCAGTCTATTGCCGAATTTGCTGCCGGAGAGCTGGTGCTCGATCGCAGCAGCTGTAAGGTGATGAAGTCAGGCGTTGACCTGCATCTTTTGCCCAAGGAATTTATGATGCTGGAATGTCTGATGCGCAATGACCGCAAGGTTGTCAGCGTGGATAAGCTCATGGATGATGTCTGGGGCTCGTCTACAGCCATCACTGCCGAGACAGTGCGGAGTTACATCAAAACTTTGCGCAAAAAAATCGACACCCCTGGCAAAAACTCACTGATCAAGAACATTTATGGCATGGGCTATAAGCTCGACGCCACCGAATGTCTCAGGATGCCCGGTCCTAATGGCGAGCACGGCGCGCAATAACTGATTCTCCCAGCTTGCCCAGGCCAAGAGCCAGCAGGCAGGATAGAGTGACATCCACTGGCCACTCCTCTTGCAAAGTCTTACCAAAGGCTTCGTTGGCGGATTCTTGTATTAGTGTCTGGTTGGTCACTTTGACTAGCGCTGACGGTCCTCCTGCACTTGTCAGGACGGACTCTCTTGCCGCAAATGCCCGCACCAGTATGGATACCACGCCAAGGGTAACGCCAATAGAAAGATACAAAAAGAATCGCCGCATATGCTTTAGAGGACAATCGATGCCAGCGTGTACAATAACATGAGCACTTCTGGAGAGTTTTTATGCGGTTGTTGTTTGGGCTCGCTCTTTCGATACTTTTACTAGGTTCAGTTACTGGTTGCAGCAAAGGCGATACTGATTCTGCTGTCAAAACTACCGAGACCAGCACTGAAGCAGCTAATGCCGTGCCAAGCAGTCCACACCGCGTGATGGTCTCTTTGCTTGACCCTTCCAAGCAGACCCGCGAGCAGCAAGAATACTTGCTGCAACTGCAAAATATCATCCTAAAAGCCTGGACACCGGGCAAATCTGATAAGCAGTACAGTGTCTCTTGCGAATTTTCGCTGACACATCCTGGTTATCTAGCCGAAATCCACCCCACCAGCTCCTCTGGCAATCAGCGCCGCATTGAGCAAGCTCTCGACACCATTCGTAAGCTCGCTCCCTTCCCGCGTGTGCCAGCCATATTCGAAGAAACGCCAGTTAACTTCCGCTGTGATTTTGTCTATAACACCGGCAAATAAATGCAGTCCTCCCGACGCGAGGCTGACTATATAGCCGTCAAACTCTGGGAACTGTTCTTTTACTGCACATCTTTTAGCGTACTTGGTCTAGCCCTTGTACAGGTGATTTTTTGCCTGACTCACCCGATGCTAGCCCAATCTGATCAGTCCATGTATCTATCCATGGCTGATTTGCTCTTGCGCGGGAGAGTGCCTTATGTCGATTGTTTTGATAACAATCCGCCCCTGATTATCTATCTCAACGTGATACCGGTGATAGTGGCGTCATGGTTTAAGGTGCCAATCAGTCTGGCTTTTAGCCTTTGTATTACTGCCTTGAGTGTTATTGGTAGTATCCTCTCTTTGTTGCTCTGCCGACCTCTCAAAGGACGGCTGGATGGACTGCTAGTCATGGCAGCCATACTTGGCTATGCCTTTTTTAACCACGGTCAGGAGCTAGATTTGGGTCAAAGAGAGCATCTCTTTGTAATCAGCATGCTGCCCTTTTTACTTACTCGTTATTTGCGGTATCGTGACCTGGTGCCGCCGCGCTGGCTCAGTATTGCTGCTGGTCTTTTAGCTGGTTTGGGTATTGCGCTTAAGCACTATTTTTTGCTTATTGCTCTGGGCTGTGAGTTTGCCTGGCTGGCTCGCAAAGGCAGTCTGCGCATTTTATTTACTGGCGAAAATTATGCTTGTTTTGCCACCATAGCTCTTTATTTATTGCATTTTGCATTTTTGCCAAAAGCCATGGTCAGCGGCTATTTTGATTTTGTGGTGCCAATCTATCAGGTGGGATATAGCTATTACACCAATTCTTTTGTCTTTAACGTTGCTACGTTTTGGCGCACCGACTTTATCTATCTGGCGCTAGTAACATTTGTAGGCTTTGTGTTGGCTCCCCTGGCTTGTGACGCAGGTCTACTGCTTATGGGGCTGATTGTTTTTGGCTGGTTGTCTACGTCTGTATTTGTTTTTGCTGGACAGTCCTGGCAGTATCATCTCGTGCCGATTCGCATGGCAACGACTGCCGCGCTTTTTGTTGAGATTGCTATTGCTCTTATACTGCTTGCGCGCATACCAAGACCACGTCTTAAACGAGCCCTTATGCCTCTTTTGGCTCTTGTCCCGCTGGCTCCGCTAATTGATGAGGGAGAGGCTCTTTATCTAAGATTGGAAGAAGAAGAGCGTGTGCAGGAACACTTTGATTTGGGATTTTTGGGCTACAAAGGCACTTGTTTTGAGTATGAACTCAGCCCGGCAGTAAAGACTATCCTGGCAAATACAACTAAAGACGATACTGTGCTCTTTATCTCCAGTGGTATGGCGCCTGGCTATCCATCTATGATCCAGAGCGAGAGGCGTCCTGCCAGCCGTCTCATCCATGGCATGCTTTTTACTGTTTTGGACTATGATTTGAGTCTCAAAAAACTGCCCGAGAGACCGCGCTTTGAGGCATATCACAAACAAGTACTGGATTGGTATGTCGAGGATATTGCCAAAAATAAGCCAGTATTGATTTTTATCCAACTTGCTCCTATGGGGGATATCCTCAATCGTCTGCATTTTGTCGATAAATACATGAATGATTATGAGCTGATTGGCACAGACTATGGCATGCAAATTTATCGCCGCAAAGGTGGTAGCCGATGAAGAAGTTTGCATGGCTGATACCAGCGCTTTTGGTGTTTTTGCATCAATTGATTTTTGCCAGATATTTGAGTCCGACTATTGCCTATGAGTTAATTGCTGCGCAAAGAGTGTGGCAAGGTCAGATGCCCTTTAGGGATTTTTATTTTGATGACTTGCCTTTGCTTGCTTGTTTGAGGGTGCCAGAAGTACTCCTGGGGCAGATTTTGCAAATGTCACCACTGGATAGTTTGTCCTCCTGGCTGGCTGCCTCTCATGGCAGTATGCTCGGGGCATTGCCCTGTGCAACCGGTATAGTACTGGCACATTTACTATGTACCTGGCTTGTGCAGTTTTTGAGTTTGAGCTTTTGCTTTGTTTTAATTGAGCAAAGCAAGCTAACGAGTCGCGCTCTTGCTGCTTGCCGGGTGTTACTGGTGGCATTGACTGTAGCTCAGCTAGCGGCTGGATTTAGTAGTGGCTCTCTGCAGCATCTGGCGTTTTTGCTGATACAGCCATTTTTGTGTCTTATCGCCATTGATTGCGCCGAGGGCGTATCTGCAGATAGCGTGCAGAGCAAGCAGCGCTGGCTTGCAGCTCTGTTGTGTGGCATCGCGGGAGCTTTGAGTATCAAGTTTTTGGCACTGCCTCTGGTGCTCTATCTGGCGCGAGCGCTGCTGCTGCAAAAGTGGTCAGCCCTGCAAAATAGACCAGCGCTAGTCAGTGCGCTGTTGCCGTTTTTGGCTCTGACCAGTTTGTTTGTGCTAGACAGTGCGGCCTGGCACGAGCTTACTAGTTGGATTATTACGCTTAAATTAACCAATGTGCACTTTGAAAACATGATGACTTTTGGTAATAACACAAGTCCAGATAGACGCGAAGTGATCTATGCTCTTACTGTGGTTGTTATGTTGGCCGCCGCTATGCAGCGGCACCGTGCCACGCTTGTGCCACTGATAGTCGTGTCGATGTATGGCTTTGTCTTGTTTATCTGCTCGGTGCAATTACTCAGCGATCAGTGTGGTCTTTTGACCTTTTCCTGTGTGACTGCTCTTTTTTATCAAATAGCATTTGCCTTTTATAGTTTTGGCGATCATTATCCCCGGTTGCTTTTGGGTAGAGCTAAGTGGGTCAAGAGCGCAGCTATCAGTATTGCGCTGGTGCTATTTTGTCCATTTTTGTTTGCTAAAGAATTTTTTGAGATAGCAAGGATTAAGACAGCTATTAAGATTGCTCCTACTCTGGGTTTTGTAGCCAGAGAGGATTTGCGGGCAGCGATACTGCGCTTTAGTAATGCCGGCGACTCAATCATTGTACAGAGTGGTCGACTAACTCCTGGCTGTAGTGAGTCGCTTTTGACTGGTCGCAGACTGGCTGGCTACTTTATCAGCTATGAGGCTTTTGGTGCTTTGAATAATCTGCTTGGCCGGCACGCTGATGGCACCTGGTTAGGTCAACCCAAAGAGTATCTCAGTGATCTGGACGTCAAATTGTCTGAACGTTTGATGGCAGATGTGGCAAAGGATCAGCCTGCATTTTTTATGCTGGAGGGCGGCGAGATGGAGATGCTGGCCAAAAATGAACAGATTTATGCGCGCATACTCGATAGCTATTATCAGGGCGAGGTGGCGCAGTATTTTTCGACTTGCGAAGGACCGCGCGAGTACTCTGATTGGAATTACGATTTTTATGTAATGCGCCGCTAGACAAAGAGCACAGCTGGGGGAAGCCGTGCTCTTTGTCTTTATGGTTATTCGTTTTTGAGTTGGATTGGTTTTTTGATTGTATTTTTGATTGGTTGTTTGTTTTGGTGCTACTTACGTGGTTTTTCCTCTAGGTCGATGAAGTTTTCCTTTTGCGGCTCGGTGAACTTCCTTCTGTCAAGTAGGTCGTCTTTTGGTTTTTCGGGATTTAGTTCATCGTAAAGTGTAAATCCGGGTTTTTTGATTGTGTCTGAGGGGCGTTCGATTCCTACGATTGGACCGCATGCAATAAAACCGTCTTTGTCTACGATGCAGGCGTTTTGTGGTCTAAAGATGTGTGCCTGAGCACCACCCTTGTCACCATAAACTTCCTTTATCGCGCTATTCATTGTGGCTGTTGCAGCTGTTCTTTCTTCGGCTTGTCTTTCTGCAGCTTCGGCTGTCATTTTCATTGTCTATTCTCCATTTTGAATTAGTGACCGAGTTGTTGCAGGGGTTGACTGTAAGTTAACAAGGCAAAGTTACTGAGTCGTGATTAAGAATTTGCCTGTGGAGTTATCTCTTGCCGATTTGTGAAAGCTAGATGCGGCTCGCTACATTTGATTTACCGATTGGCAAGTATTGTCCTGATAGTTGCTAAACTGGATCATGGATAGCAAAGTCCAGCAATTGACAAAAAGGAAGCCCCATAGTCCATGCAGCAAGTAGAGATAATCGTTGCACTGCTTACTGTCATTGGCATAGTTGGTGCGTTGTCGCAAAAGATAAAAATTGCTCTGCCGATTTTGCTTGCAGTCACAGGCATGATCATCTCGCTGGTGCCATTTATCCCCACTGTGCATCTTGAGCCAGACGTCGTATTTTTTATATTTTTGCCGCCACTGCTTTATCTTGATGCTTTTAATACCAGCTGGAAAGAGCTTAAAAACGTTGCTGAGATTGTGACCTTGCAGGCAGTTGGACTTGTGCTTGTCACAGTCGCTGCCGTAGCCGCAGCGATCCATGCCGTGGTGCCAGATATGCCATGGGCAGTTGCAATTACTCTTGGTGCTATTGTTTCACCGACTGATGCTGTCGCAGCCTCTGCTATATCAAAGGAAGTGCAACTACCCAAACGTCTGATGGATATCATCAAAGGCGAGAGTCTGATCAACGATGCCACCGGCCTTGTGGCATATCAAATGGCAGTAGCTGCCACTTTGACTGGCGCCTTTAGCTGGGCCAGTGCACCCAACAGATTTTTGTATGTTGGCTTTGGCGGTATTGTTTTGGGTCTGGTGCTTGGTGTGTTTTTGTCTCGTATTCGCACCAAGCTTGAGCACCGACCAGTTGAGATTATTACGTCACTGCTATCTCCTTTTGTGGTTTACATTGCTGCTGAACACCTGCATGTATCAAGTGTGTTGGCTGTGGTTGTGGCCGGGGTTTATCTGGGGTGGCGCGGACCGCTTATGCATTCGTCTAAAACTCGGCTGCAGGCGGTGGCTACCTGGGAGACTATCGCTTATGTACTCAATGGCTTTTCGTTTTTGCTAATGGGATTGCAGCTGCGTCCTATCCTTGAGACAGTCAAATCCTATCCACCTCTGGATTTGTTTGTCTGGACTCTGACAGCAGCTCTTGCTCCCATTGCTATCCGCTTTATATGGTCATATACGGTGACGCCTCTTTATATAGGTATGCGCCGCACTAGCAATAAAAAACCCAATTGGAAGCATCTCTTTGTTTTCTCATGGTCCGGTATGCGAGGTGTGTTATCGCTGGCTGCTGCTCTCGCTTTGCCTTTAACTTGCGCAGACGGGCAGCCATTTCCCTTCCGCAATCTGCTTATCTTTTTGACAGTTACTGTGATTGCTTCGACTTTACTTTTGCAGGGCTTAACCTTGCCAGCCATTGTTAAAAAGTTTGGTTTTGAGCCAGATGCAGATAATCCAGATGAGGCCGCATATAGAGCAAGGCTCTCTTTGGCCCGCGAAGCGGTACGGCGTATTGATGAATTGTCCAGGGCAGAAGGCGTTGATAGTGATGATCCCAACTTGCAAAAACTGCTCAATCATTATCTTGAACGAGCTATTGCTCACGTTGAGAGCGCCGGTCTGAGCGATGAGCGAGCTGACTATTTTCACCGCCTTTATAACGAAGCAATCACAGCGCAAAGACGTCTTTTAATCGCAATGCGCGAGAGTGACCAGATCGATGAGGATACTTTTCGTGTTTTGCAAAATGAGCTGGACCTGGAAGAAAGCCAGATACCGGAATGAATATCTGTTTTTTATCTGTGCGCGCGCCTGCCCTCTCTCTTTTGAGAACGTGCATGGAATGAGAAAAAGGCCGAAAATTCCTCATTCAATGCATGTTTTTTTTGTGCCACCCCCCTCGAAGTAGCTTAGTTATCGCTTTCCCAGGTGGCACCGGTGGCGGTGTCCATGACATTAATACCTATTTCGATTAATTGCTTGCGGATAGCGTCAGCAGTGGCAAAGTCTTTTTTGCTCTTTGCCTCTTTGCGCAAATCCAAAAGCAGGTCCACAAGTTTGCCGCCGGTAGTTGTATCCACAGATTTGCGGGTATCAGCTAGGGTCAGACCGAGGATGCCAGCGTATTCGGTAAGGAAGCTTGCCAGATAGGTTTTGTCATCTTGCTCAGTTGGCTTAAGGGCGAGGATTTGATCGCTCAGTTGAAACAACAGCGAGATAGCAACGGCTGTATTAAAGTCGTTGTTCATCGCTTGAGTGAAGTCATCGCTGAATTTTCTGGCAATATTCTGGGCGTTTTCGCTGGGGGCACTAGCAGTGGCTGCATCACCACTGGCTGCATCACCACTGGCTGCATCACCGGCGGTCGCTTCTACTTTGCCGTTACCGTTGGCTCCGCCTGCATCTTTGCTACCGTTGCCATTTGCAGCAGGGACGCCAGGCGTCTGTACTGTGGCAAGACCGGCGACGCGAGCCCGCACAAGTCTATTGAGACCAGTTTTTACTGCTGCCAGACTCTCAGGTGTAAAGTCGATGGGATTGCGGTAATGGGTCTGCAAAACAAATATGCGGATAGTGTCCGAGCTATAGGTTTGCAACAAGTCCTGAATGGTTTTGAAGTTACCCAGGGACTTTGCCATCTTCTCTGCACTGACCTGGATAAAGCCATTGTGCATCCAGTACTTAGCCAGAGGCTTTTCCTGCAGCGCTTCTGATTGAGCGATTTCGTTTTCGTGGTGGGGAAAGACCAGGTCTTCGCCACCAGAGTGGATGTCGATTGTTTCGCCAAGGATATGTTGCACCATTGTGGAGCACTCCAGGTGCCAGCCTGGACGACCGCGTCCCCAGGGGCTAGGCCAACCCAGTTCGTCTTCATCTGCACTCTTCCAGAGGGCAAAGTCCACAGATGATTTTTTGAGATGAGCCAGGGCGTCTTGAGCGATAACTTGTTCGCGCGCTCCGGATTGCAACTCTTCTAGATTTTGCTTACCTAGTTTGCCGTATTCTTTAAATGATGCCACGTCAAAATAGACATCACCTTTGGCTTCGTAGGCGTGTCCTTTAGCGATGAGACCCTGGACAAACTTGATCATCTGAGGGATAAACTCAGTGGCTCTGGGCTCATAGTCCGGTGCCTGCACGTTGAGAGCGGCCATGTCGCGCCAGAAGGCATAGGTGTATTCCCTTGCCAATCTGTCGGGGCTGATACCGCGCTCGGTGGCGCGCTTGATGATTTTGTCGTCGACATCGGTGATGTTGCGCACATAGATGACGTCGTATCCAGCAAAGCGTAGATAGCGCTGGACCGTGTCCCAGACTATTTCTTTGCGGGCATGACCGAGGTGGCTGGAGTCATAGACTGTTGGACCGCAAGCGTAGATTTTGACTGTGTTGCCACTAAGCGGCACAAACTCTTCTTTGCGCCCGGATAAGGTGTTAAATACTTGTATTTTGTTCATATCGATACTTCTTCTGTCCATGCACGCTGTGCACGAATAACTGATTTACTTTCTATTTGGCGCAAGCAGCACTCAAGGCTGCTTCCAGACGTGATTGCACACGGTTTTGGCCAAGGATAGTGATGATTGCACCGAGATCGGGACCGTGTGTGGTGCCGGAGAGCGCAACTCTGATTGGCCAGTACAGCTCTTTGCCTTTACAGCCAAGCTCTTTGCCGAGTGCGTCTACGGCCTTTTTACAGCTAGCCGCATCATCCCAGGGCAGATTGCTCAGTGAGGCTTGTAGTTTTTTGAGGACGTTGTGAGCAGTATCTGTGCCCAGTACTGATGTATAAAGCTCGGGCTCGATGGTGAGCTTGTCATCGAGATAAAACTTGGCAGCAGCTGTAATCTCGGAGAGTGTTGTTAGACCTTCTCTGAGAGATGCCACGATGCGAGTCAGATGCTCGTCGTCATAACCGGCAGCTTGGTAGCCAGCGAGATAAGGCTTGGCGCGCTCTACAATAAGCTCAAGAGGTAGCGAGCGGATGTAATGGCTGTTAAACCAGTTTAGACGCGGTACATCAAAGACAGCAGGGCTCTTCGATACTTTGTCGAGATCAAACAGCTGGGCTGCTTCTTCGAGAGTGTAGATTTCTTTGCCTTCGGGATGAGTCCAGCTCATCTGGGCTAGATAGTTGAGGATAGCCTCAGGCATGTAGCCTTGCTTGCGGTAATAGTCGATGTGCACTGTCTCGCCATGCTTGCGCTTGGAGAGTTTTTGACGGTCGATATCAAACATCAGAGGTGCATGAGCAAACTCTGGTGTGTCCATGCCCAGTGCTTCGTAGATGAGCAGCTGTTTGGCTGTGTTGTGGATGTGATCTTCGCCGCGGATTACATGAGTAATCTTCATGTCGATGTCGTCTATTACAACAGCAAAGTTGTAAATCGCTACACCATTGGATTTGACGATGACCATGTCGCCGCCCAGATCTGCGGTATCAATTGCTATCTCGCCTTTGATCTGATCATGCCACGATACTACCCGTGGTTCTTCCACGATAAAGCGCACCGATGGTATGCGACCGTCGGCTTCGTATTTTGTGCGAGCTTCGTCTGTCAGATCGCGACCGCGATTGTCATAACGTGAAGCACTGCCAGTGGCTTTTTGCTCTTCTTTGAGAGCGGCCAGTTCTTCAGTAGTGGCGTAGCACAGATATGATTTGCTGTTATGGATTAGCTTATTGGCAAAGGTCGAATAATGATCGATTTTTTCAGTTTGTTTGTAAGGTGCATAGGGACCGCCTACGTCTGGACCTTCGTCCCAGGATAGACCGAGCCATTTAAGACCATCGATTATGTCTTGTGTGTATTCTTCTTTAGAGCGCTCTTCATCAGTGTCTTCGAGACGCAGGATAAAAGTGCCGTTATGACGTTTGGCGTAGAGATGCTTTACAAGAGTGAGCCTAAATGAGACCTGTCCCATCTGCATTCAATGTGCTATCCAGGGTGCCATTCAAGGTGCTATCCAGGGCAGTCATTGCAAGCATTTTGGTTTGACTTGGCCAATATTGCTTAGGCTTTTATTTTTGATTTTCTAAAACCATCACGTCTACTGTGGCAACGCCAGAGGAGATCATGTTGAGTTTTTGAGCGGCTCCGCGACTTAGGTCTATGATGCGGTCGCCGCTAAATGGTCCACGGTCATTGACCTGTACAACACAGCTATCGCCAGTGCGTCTGTTCATCACCAGTAGCTTGGTGCCAAAAGGCAAAGTGCGGTGAGCAGCAGTAAAGCCGTCTTGATTAAAGACATCACCATTGGAGGTGCGGCGTCCGTGAAACTTACCGCCATACCATGATGCTTGTCCGCTAAAGTCAGCGTTGAAGTTATCTGGTGTTGGTGTAGCGCCTGTGCGTGAGAGCGCTATGTAAGCTTGATCGGCACCTTGACTCTCAGCCATCTTGAGGAAGGACTGAGGAATTGGTCCAATGCCCATTACATTTCTGATGTTGTTGATTAGCTTGTAGCTCTCGTTGAGCGGCTGACCATCAGCAGTTGCTGGAGCAAACTTGAGTACGGTGTTGCCGTCGACATGGACTGCGGCCATATTGCCTTCGACTGCTGGCACCAATTTAAATGGGTCAAACTTCTCGTCTTTGACCAGGTCCTGGAGCTTGTCGGCCAGCTCTTCGGCGAGGTCTTCGACAGAATCATCACTATTGGGATTAGCGCCCTTAAAAGCGATTATTTCTTTGCCGTTGAGAGTGACTGAAGAACATTCTTGATTGTTCTCTTCCCAGACAGCAGATTCTACTTCTGGGTGGCTATCACTGGCGTAGGCGGAGGCTGCCATAGAAATGGACAGACTGAGTGCAACAACGAGTGCTTGCGCCGCTTTATTCAGTTTTAAAACTTGCTTGTTCATTCGGTTTTGGCTCTCCTCCCGTTCAACCCTCTAGATCGGGTCTGCAGTAGATTTGAGTTTTTCTCCTTCTAGTGAGGGTTTTCGCGGCAGTTCATTGATAAAAGAATGAACTTGCGGATTACCTCTCGATGGCTTGTCCGAAGCAGGCGGTAAGGTAACAGACCAAATGGCAATGCGTCAAAAAAACTATGACAAGTCGAGTTTTGAGGCACTCGTCATTGATTTGGGGTTTATGGCAAGGTCTTAATGAAACACTGGTTGACAAATCGAAGACGATGATCCTCGATCTAAAAATTGATTTTGGATCCTGCGCTCTGCATGATCAGGGATGATGAGTCACCTTTAACAAAACAGAAAATACATAGATGTCAATATGTTCCCGTAACGCTCTGTAAAACCTTTGTAAGACGCCGCCTATTTATTAGTATGAGATCCGTAAAAGGAAGTTTACCCTCATGCTCAAAAGGTAGTCAGCATGCTGTTTTTGCTGTGTATATAAGGGCTATATCGAGGCTCTTATTTTGTTTACACTTCGTCATCAAAAGGTTGTTATATCGGACGCACTTTGCTGGATTAAATCTGCAGTCAAGCACCATAAATGACACTATTTAATTGAGATATTCGGACATCCAGCCTTGATCCATCTCAAAATTTGCAAAGACATTTTGTACGTCTTCGAGGCTCTCTAGATTGTCTAAAAGCTTGAGCAGGAGCTTGGCTGTCTCCTTGCTGGTAATCTCAACAGTATTGAGTGGATTTAGTGAGACTTCAGCAGAAATGGCTTTGTGTCCCGCTTTTGCTAGAGCGCTCTGCACTGCTTCTACCTTGTCTGGCTGACAGAGCACCAGGATCTGGTCTTCGCCAGTAGTATCGACATCGTCTGCTCCAGCTTCCAGGGCTTCCAATAAAAATGAGTCTTCATCAAATTTGGCGTCTTTGGGCAGGACGATTTCGCCGCGCTCCTTAAACATCCAGTTGACGCATCCGGTCTCGCCAAGGTTGCCGCCAAATTTAGAAAAGTAAGAGCGGACATCGCCGGCGGTGCGATTGCGATTGTCAGTGGTGCACTTGACCATAATGGCAACGCCACCTGGGCCATAACCTTCGTAGACAAGTTCTTCAAAGTTATCGAGAGCGCCAGCACCAGTGCCCTTTTCGATGGCGCGAGCAATGTTGTCGTTGGGCACGCCTTCGGATTTGGCGCGGTCGATAGCCTGTCTCAGTCTAAAGTTTGCCGCAGGATCACCGCCGCCGAGCTTGGCCGCAACAATTATCTCGCGCGACATTTTGGCGTAGACTGCGCCTCGTTTGGCGTCTACAACTGCTTTTGTGCGTTTGATGGTGGCCCATTTGGAGTGACCTGACACTGACTTATCTCCCTATATTATGTATGCATTTTGTCGCCGGTAATCAAGAGCGACAAATCGAAAAGACTTCCTTATATGTAGAAGTCGAAAGCAAAAGACAATTTCATTTGCTTTGAATACAAGTATACGTTGCTACAATTTGCCTCAATGCAAAATGAAGTGCATTTTGAGCTGGGGCTTTTCAAGTGATGAAGATTAGGTTTGCATAGACAGCTTTATACCTATCCTTAATAGACAACTTTGAAAAACATCTATATAGATGTATGCAGCAAAAATTACTATCTGAGATGGAGAGATTTATGACCGGTCAAAATATGAAAAGCGGAAGTGGTGTTGGAGTCACAAAGTCACCTTTCAGACTAATGCCTCTTGCTCTGGCCTCGACCTTTGTCCTGAGTGCCAACGCTTTTTTACCTTTAGCTTCCCTGGCAGTTGAGTCAGGCCGCGCAATTGCTGCCAAACCATTTCAAGTAAGGATCACTCGCGAAGTTGTCCGCGCAGACCAACTCATGTTGCAAGGCAAATTTACCGAAGCTGCTGATCTTTATAAAACTGAAATGGGTCGCTCACCTAAGAGTGTTGCTGCCACTGTTGGTTATGGTATGGCTCTTGCCAAACAATACAAACTGGATGCAGCCGAAGAGCATTTCAACAAAGTCTTGCAACTCGATCCTACAAACGCTATGGCCCACGCTGGTAAAGCGATGATCACCCTGGGTCGTTTGACTTCTTCTTCTAATACTGTGATCAAAAACAGAGATGCACTATTGCGCAACGCCGAAGCTGAGTGCAAACAAGCTCTCTCAATCGATCCTGCTATGCCCGAAGGTCATGTCACCCTCGGTAACATATATAAGGAGCAAGGACGTACTGACGAAGCTATCAATGAATACAAAGAAGCAATCAGACTCGATCCCAAATATTCAGAAGGCTTCTCACAACTCGGTCTCGCTCAACTCAACAAAGAGCAATATGCCGACGCTGTAGCTGCTTTTAAGACTGCTATTTCGCTCAGCTCTGGCAACAGTACTGCCCACTATGGTCTTGGTCGTGCTTATTACAAGCAAGGTCTCTATGACGAAGCTCTCAAAGAGCTCAATACCTCGCTTTATCAATTCCGCAACTCTGCTCCTGTGCACCAGACTCTCGGTGATGTTTACACTGCTCAGGGTAATACCGTAGCCGGTATCAAAGAGTACCAGGAGTCAATCCGCATCAAACCCGAAAACCCCGATGCTTACATGCGCATTGCTGATGTGCGTGAAGGTCGTGGTGACTTGGAGATGTCTATCGCCGAATTGCGCTCCGGTCTGGAGATGATGCCTAACAACGCCGACCTGCATATGCGCGTTGCTGATCAAAGTCTCAAGCTCGAAAAACTCGATGACGCCATCAAAGAGTACCGTACTGTGATGGATAACAATCCACAAAACTCAGCTGCGGCAAAAGGTCTGACAAGGGCCTACTATCTCAAGGCCAACAAAGAAGCGACAGGCGCATTTTTTGTCTCCAACGAATTTGAATCAGCACAGCGCATGATCGATCAGGCTGTGCGTATGAATCCAAACGACATGGAACTCAGACTGGCTCAAGCTAAGCTGCGCTCAATGGCGGGCACACCAGTAGATCTCTCTACTGTTGGTACACCTACCAATGATGGTGAGCGTATTGCCTATGCCGAGGCCCTTCTTGCTCAAAACAACTTCAAAGACGAAGACGTGCAGATGAATACAGTCATCGCCAACGCTACTGATGCTAAGCAAGCCTTTGCTGTTGCTGACCTGGCTTTGATGATCAAAGACGTCAAAAACGCCGAAGCTGCCTACAAAAAAGCATCCAGCTATCCTGGTGCTGAAGAAAGAGCAAAGCGCGGTCTAAATATGGTTGCTAAAGCAAAAGATGGCGCCAGACAAGACGACACACTAGCTGACGATCTCGCTCGCAAAAATCAACTTGCCAGTGCTATCGATAAGTACCATGCTTCGATATACGAAAACCCCAAAGTAGCCGATACTCGCCTGGGCATCGGTAAAACTCTGGAGCGCCTCAAGCCCGAATCTTCGAAAGATCTCAAAGAAGCTGTCGTGCAATACAAGGCGTACATGGCACTCAGCCCCGATCTGCCACCTAAAGAAGTGGAAAAGATGAACAAGAAAATTGAAAGTCTTTCCAATAAGGCATATAAGGTCGAACAGAAAGAGAAAGAGCGCGCATCGAGGTAATTAACCCAATCGTCTACTTTTCAGCCTGCCTCTTCCTGTTACAATTTGGCAGTGACAGACTGGAAAAATAAACGAGTAAGTATCCTTGGTATAGGCAAAAGCGGCGTGGCCGCGGCTGCATATCTAAGCGCGCGCGGTGCTAAGGTCCTTATCACCGAGTCCCAGGTCAAAGACAAAGTAAAGCCGGAGTGGCTACAAAAGCTCGCAACTATGCCTGTCGAATGTGAATTCGGCGGGCATAGTGAGCGTAGTATCACCTGGCCTGAAATAATTATCACAAGCCCGGGCATACCGCCTCGCGCCGATGTAATCATGCGTGCCCGCGCTCTCAACAAAGAACTGATTTCTGATATCGAACTAGCCTACCGTGAGAGCAATGCGGAAGGACTGCCTGCTGTCCCGATTATTGCTATCACCGGCACAAACGGTAAGTCGACCACCACCGCTCTTGTTTCTTTTATGCTTGAGTTTGCCGGGCGCAATGCTCCAGCTTGCGGCAATATCGGCGTACCTGTGATGAGCTGCTTAGAGTCCACCCGTCCGGACTTCCTGGTTATGGAAGTGAGCTCATATCAGTTGGAATACGCTCCTACTTTTGCACCCTTTATAGGGGCCTGGCTCAATCTGACGCCAGACCATGTGGACTGGCACGGTAGTCTCGATGCATATATCGACGCCAAACGTTCGATGTTTAAACATCAGGCACTTACTGATTATGCAGTTTTAAACATGGACGATCCGGTTGTCGCCAGCACCATTGGCTCCGGTGAGTTTTATCCTTTTTCTGTTACCGGCGAATGCGAAAATGCCTTGCAGGGCGCTTTTATGCAAGATGATTTCCTTTGCTATAGCTATCAGGGCCGGACCCGGATGGTCTGCCACAAAAATGATCTGCGTATCATCGGTCGCCACAATCAAGAAAACGCTCTGGCGGCAATTGCTATCTGCAGTCTGGCAGGGCTCACTGATAAAGAAATCAAAGCTGGTTTGACTACTTTTGTAGCGCTTGAGCACAGGCTGGAGTTTGTTGCCACTGTTGACGGTGTGGAATATTTCAACGACTCCAAAGCCACCAATACTGACTCTACAATCAAGGCGCTGGAGTCTTTTCCCGATCGTAAAGTTGTACTTATTGCTGGCGGCAAAGACAAAGGTACTTCTCTCAATGAGTTTGTACAGATTGTCAAAAAGCATGTTTCCAGCGTAATCTTGATTGGTGAAGCCAAAGATAGATTTGATCGAGCGCTAAAGAGCGCGGGTTTTAACGAAGTATATCCAGTAGCTAGCTTGGAGGAAGCCGTCGAACTGGGAGGCAAACTGAAACGAGGACCGGTACTTTTATCACCGGCCTGTGCCAGTTTTGATATGTTTAGAGACTTTGAGGATAGAGGACGTGCCTTCAAGGAACTTGTCCACACCAGAGCCAAGCAGATGGCAGCGTCGCCGTAAAGGCGCACCGCCAGCTCCTCCCACTCAGCCCTCCGCCAAAGAATTTCGCGGAGGGATTGACCGTACTCTGGTAGCCATCACTCTCAGCCTTTGTGGTTTTGGCTTAATGGCAGTTTATTCAGCCTCAGCTCCCGAAGCTCAAAATAGCTTCCAGGACAGCACCACACTTTTGCGCAAGCAATCAATCGCTTTTGTGCTTGGTCTGTTTACGATGTTTAGCGTCAGTCGTTATGACTATCGTCGACTCAAAAAGCTCGCCTGCCAATCGCCATTGGCTCGCTCTTTTTGCTCTGTCTCACTCTTGTGCCAGGTCTTTCAATCACCACCATGGGTTCCAGCCGCTGGCTGGCTGTTGGTCCTTTGCAGTTTCAGCCATCTGAGATGTGCAAAATAGCTACGATTATTTTGCTGGCCTCTGGTCTCTCCAAATATTTCTGGTGGCATCGTCAGATTTTTTGCCGTATCGCTGTAATCCTGATGATGGCTGCCATTGTCGTCAAACAGCCTGACCTTGGTACAGCCAGTATGATCATGGCCAGCCTATTGGCTCTCATTTTTGCCAGCGGCACCAATTCCTTTTTGATCCTTGCTTCACTGGCTGGCGGTGCCTCCTTTGCCTGGCACCACATCCAAAAGACGCCCTATCAGATGGCTCGTATCGAGACCTGGCTCAATCCTTACCTCCATCCCCAGGCTGAAGGCTGGAACATCATCCAGGCGCAGTATGCGATAGGCTCCGGTGGACTGTGGGGACAGGGCTTTGGCCGCAGTTTGCAAAAGCTGAGCTATCTGCCAGTACAACACGCTGACTTTATTTTTGCTGTCATCGCCGAAGAATTTGGCTTGATTGGCTGCACTCTCATCATCGGCTTGTTTGGTCTCTTTGGTGTCTATGGCTTCAAAACCGCTCTGGCTGCCAAAACACTCTTTGGTCGCTTCCTCGCTATCGGTATCACCAGCGCTGTCTGTACTCAGGCTATCGTCAATATGATGGTCACCACCGGACTTTTGCCTGTTACTGGTATCACACTGCCCTTTATCAGCTATGGCGGTACTTCACTGGTTATCACCATGGCCATGGTCGGCGTGCTCTTGTCAGTGTCACGTGACCGCGGCACAATTCAGGACGATGAAGACGAAGAAGACGATGACTCTGATTTGAGCCATAGTGCTGGTAAGACTCCCGTGGCAATACTCTAGGCAAAAACGATGTCTCCCTCAGGTCACAGAATAGTTTTAACGGGTGGCGGCACTGGTGGACATATATATCCAGCGCTGTCAGTGGCTGAGCAACTGATGGGCGATCATGATGTCGAAGCCATCTTATATATAGGTGCATCTAAACATCCGGAAGAGCGTCTGGCTCGTGAGTGCGGTCTCGATTTTGTGGGCTTAACTGTTTCTGGTCTGCCGCGTAGTCTGTCGCCACGCCTTTTGACCTGGCCGGGAGAAATGTTTGGCGCTATCTACAAAGCCCGCCAGATATTGCAAAAATTCAGACCTACTGTGGTTTTGGGCACTGGTGGCTATGCTTCTGCTCCACCTTTGGCTGCTGCTAACAGTCTTGGTATTCCCACTGTGGTCCATGAGCCGGATGCGCACCCCGGGCTAGTTAATAGATTGATGGGTCAAAAGGCCGAATTGATCTCGCTGGGGATGCAGGGTGCAGCCGGGCGCATGCACAGTAAATCGGGACGTCTGGCGTTTAATGGCAATCCAGTGCGCATGAGCTTTTTGGGCGAGCGTAAACGTGATGCTGGTTGCGCTGTGCTCGGTCTCAGATCTGATTTAAAAAATGTCCTCATCACAGGCGGCTCACAGGGCGCTAAAGCCCTTAATGATGCTGTTGCTGGTTGTCTGGCAAAACTGCTTGATATAGAGCCTCATTTGCAGGTGATACACCAGTGTGGCGATAAAAATCTCAACGACCTCAAAGAGCAATTGCCTCCCGGTCTGGCTCAGAGTCCTCGCTATCACTTGCGTCCATATTTTGATGACCTCTCCATGGCTTATGCTGTTTCAGATCTGGCAGTGACAAGAGCTGGCGCCATGACCGTAGCCGAATTAGCCGTAACTGGCACACCGGCTATTTTTGTGCCCTATCCCTATGCCGCTCAGGATCATCAAACCCATAACGCCCGCTATGTAGAGTCGCAAAAAGCTGCCCGTGTACTGCCGCAAGAGGGGCTGACCGCCGCTACGCTCTATGATCAAATTTATCAACTAATCACTGACGATGCGCTTTTAAACGATATGCGCAAGCATATGAAGGACCTGGGTAAACCAGAGGCCGCAAGATTGCTCGCTGATCAACTTAAAGAAATCAGCAGTCGCTATGTCGCCGGTCATGCCGGCAAATCGTACAGCGTCGCTAAATAGCTAGCGAGGTTAAACCAGTTATTATCGGCATCCCACGTTCTTCGGGGATGTCGTTTTGAGCCAGTGATTTTTCTTCGATGCAGTTGATAGTCGCCTCTAAATTGGCGATTATCGTGCCAGTCTCGACGGCAGAGATGCCGCTAGCCTGGAAGCGGCTCAATATCTCTCTCAAATCGGTCAGGGCGGATTTGACAGTGGAGCAAGATGGCGAATTCATATGTTATTTACTCTCGTCGGTGCGACGGGTGACCAGGTAACGGGGAAGTTGCCATTAACATGGCGAGTGTAACACGAGCTTGAAAAGATGCAGCTGCTACTTAACACCCTTTGACCTTAATTTTAGTTGTCATTAGATCTCTATTCATATTTGTCTTGCTGTGACTTGCTCGATATATGAATAATATTCAAGGCCGGGGTATCATCAAAGTGGTTCTTTAAAGCTTTCGCCCCACCTTCCTTTTATCAAACTTGTTTCCACAGCTTGCACTAGCCGCCATTCTCTTTACGCTTTTCCTGGCATTTTCATTTTTTGCCATGATTGTCTTTTTTATATGGCGCTTTATCCATCAGCGCAAAAAGAGACGCAAGCTCAGATTGGCTAGTTATCACAAACGCCTCAAAATTATTGTGGCTGAGCTTTTTACTCAAGGTAACGAACTCGACACTGTGAGTAAGTATGTTGGTCTCGATAAAGACGTTAAGTGGGCTAAGTCTTATCAAGACTCGCTAACAAAGCTGCTTTTGGCATCCGAAAACCTGAATAACTGTAATACACTTTTGTCCTCTAATGAGCTGCAATCAGCCCAGGAGAGTTTGCTGCTTGTATCGAGAGCGGCCTTGCAAGTGCACAGACAGTTTAAACATATACAGCCAGAAGAAAATTTTGATAGTCTGCACGTTATGGTTGAGCAAGAAGTGCATATCGAGACAACTATTAGCCAAAGTGAAGCACTACATCCCTCTGTTTATGTCGATGGTGAAGCTGTGCAAAGTGGCAGCAGTCCTCAAGATCATGCACAGTCTCCAACTGAAGTAGATAGTGGACACGTAATTAAGTTTAAGAAGAAAGAGCCAAAGAGGCATGGTGACTAGGTTTGATTCTTGGTGGCGCATGAAATGCTGTAGCCTAGCCAATTTAGTTCCCGCTATAAAGTTAACTCTGCAATTTTTGTTGTCTGCAATACCTAAAAACCGGTTGATCTGGCGCCACCATAAACGGTGCTCAGTTGCCGGTGAAATTTAACAAAAAATCTTTTGACAACCTATACATATATGCTGAAAAATCTGTAAGAATAGAAGTGTAGGTTTCACACGCGCATTACTCGATCGCCGGGGCGATACTGCAGCATCCACCATAAGATGTTGGGTTCGGTTCGCGCTCAAATGATGCTCAAACTAAATCTTAGTGCGATCAGGCGCTAGGGCTAAATCCTTGCGCTCAACTTTTGAGAAACGCTTAAAATCTGATTTTAAGCCCTCTTTGCCGTGGCTCTCAACTTTGAGACGGGCCTGGTATTGCTTCGCAATTGAGATGCCGTCTGGATCCTATGGTTAGTGACAAAATCGAGGAGGAATTAGCTATGGCAAAGAAGAAGCACCACAAACACCAGGAAGCACCTAAAGCAGCCGTCGTCCAGGAGAATACAGAAGTGATTGAAGAAGAGAAAAAAGACGAAGCAGCTGAGTGTGCAGATACCGCGCCAGCTTGCGAAGACAAAAAAGAGTGCGATGAAGCGCCTTGCGTAGAAGCTGAGCACAAAGAAGAATGCACAGAAGAAGCGAAAGAAGAAGAAAAAAAAGAGGAAGCCCCAGCGGAAGTAGCAGCTGAAGCGGGAAAAGGAGCCCCAGCAGAAGTAGCAGCTGAAGCCGAAGAAGCGAAAGAAGAAGAAAAAGAAGAGGAAGCCCCAGCGGAAGTAGCAGCTGAAGCCGAAGAAGCGAAAGAAGAAGAAAAAGAAGAGGAAGCCCCAGTAGAAGTAGCAGCTGAAGCTGAAGAAGCAAAAGAAGAAGAAAAAGAAGAGGAAGCCCCAGCAGAAGTAGCAGCTGAAGCTGAAGAAGCGAAAGAAGAAGAAAAAGAAGAGGAAGCCCCAGCAGAAGTAGCAGCTGAAGCTGAGGAAGCGAAAGAAGAAGAAAAAGAAGAGGAAGCCCCAGCGGAAGTAGCAGCTGAAGCCGAAGAAGCGAAAGAAGAAGCCGAAGAAGAAAGCAAAGAAGACGAAGCAGAAGAAGTAGCTGCCGAGTCGGAAGAAGCAGAAGCCGAAGAAGAAAGCAAAGAAGATGAAGCAGAAGAAGTAGCTGCCGAGTCGGAAGAAGCTGAGGCGGCTGAAGCAGAAGAAGACAAAAAAGCCGATGACGATAATATCAGTCAGGCTGCATAAATCAGCATAAATAATTGCTGGCTGGGAGGAGGGGTCCGCAAGGGTCCCTCTTCCGCTGGCCAAATTTAATGCCCCGCAAAGTGCCATTTGTTGGGCTTTTTTGACTGCCTGATAATCTGGCTGGATAAAAGTGACAAACGACTGGGTAAATTGCTAAGGATTGCGACTATGAGGATTTACTATGTCTGGATTTGAAAAAGGGGATGCGGCTGTTAAAAAGCCCGATGAGGTTGTGCAAAAGAATGACAGCCCACCACAGTTTGAAGGTACCGATAGTAGGCAGGCTGCTCAGGCTAATTTGCGCAATGATTTGCTCGATAAAGGCATTATGCCTGCTCTTAACGCAAAAGATGTACCAGCAACTGCCGCCCAGGCTGCTGAGGCGATGGCCAACCGCGATCTTGGTTTTCCCAGTGACGGTAACAAGTCTTCCGGTACAGCTGTCAGTCGGCTCTTGCAGGCTAGCGGTTTAGATATCCGTGTCACTCCGGCTATTCCAGATCTAAAACACCAACTCGAAGAAAAAGGCTTTAAAGCATCAGAACTGCAACCTGGTGAAAAACCCAAACCCGGTGACGTCATTTTTACGAGTATGGACCCTGTTGGGCGCAATGTCGGCATAGTGGGCGATGACGGTAAAATCTATTCGCACAATTTTGGACGCAAAGAGTTTGTGGGGCAAGAAAAATGGACCAGCAAATTCACTACAGTGATGCGTCCGGGTGATAGTTAGTAGTACCACTCGTGGTAGCAGACTAATTTTTGTTGGTTGGTTGTTCAGGGCAGTTTGCTAAAAGCAAACTGCCTTTGACTTTTGCATAACTGGCCAAGCAAAGACCAGTTTAATCATCCTTTGAATGTGATGAATGCGAGGAATTGGCTCCCGGGTGGTATCTTTGTCCTTTGATATAGCTCGGAGATTTGAGGAAATGGCCACAACCACCTTGAGAGAAACACCCCTTGCCAATGCCCACCGCAAACTGGCGGCGCGTATGGTGGATTTTGCTGGCTGGAATATGCCGGTGCAATACAAGTCCATAGTCTCTGAGCACATGGCAACCAGAGAAAAAATTGGACTATTTGATGTCTCTCATATGGGTGAGTTTCTTGTCACCGGGGCCAAGTCCTTTGATTTTATTCAGTACGTCATTGCCAATGATTTGCTCAAGCTAACTGAGCCCAACCGAGCGCTCTATTCTCAGCTTTGCTATCCAGATGGTGGCACGGTGGATGACTTGATTGTTTATCGCCGCCAGGACGACTTTATGCTGGTGGTCAATGCCTCCAATATCGACAAAGACCTGGAGTGGCTCAAGAGTCATGCCAGCAAATTTGGCGTAACCCTTACCGATATCAGTGACGAGACTGGTTTGCTAGCGCTACAAGGTCCACAAGCTGTACCACTTTTAGCTGAAATCGCCGGAGATTTTGTCAGCAGTATGCCATCTTTTAGTTATGGCGAAGCCACTGTAGATGGTGTCAAATTTAGCTTTGGTCGCACTGGCTATACTGGCGAAGACGGTTTTGAAATCTTTGTCCCCGCCAACAAAGTAGAATGGCTCTGGCAGACCCTGCTCGAGCGCGGCGCCAGTCGCGGTATCGAGCCCTGTGGTCTGGGTGCTCGCGATACTTTGCGTCTGGAGGCTGGCTTGCCTCTCTATGGGCATGAATTAGAAAAAGATATCAGCCCAATCGAGGCTGGACTGGGCTGGAGCGTCAAACCAGACAAGTGTGATTTTATCGGTAGAGAAGTCTTGACCCATCACAAAAATGGTGGACTAAGCAGACAGGTAGTCTGTCTCAAGTCAGATGGCAAAGCTCTGCCTCGTCAAGGTTATGCAGTATTTTGTGGCGATGATGAAGTCGGCTACGTCACCAGCGGCTCACAAGGTATTTTTGTTGGTTATCCAATTGCCTTTGCCATGTTGCCAAAAGCTCACAAAACCAGCTCTGGCACTGTTGACTGCACTAAGGTCGGCACTGAGCTGTCGATTGCCATTAGAGACGCCAAAGTGTCTGCCAAAGTGGTCACCAGACCCTGGTACAAACGCAAAAAATAAGGGTTAAATCCATTGGCGGCTCCAGGTATCAGTGAAATCCTCGCATATGGGCTCGGCGCAATCTGCATAGCCATGATTGTCGTCGGGCCTACTATTGTGCGCAAAGTGGTGGGCGGCGGTACACGTCATCGCAGTCAGGACAACATCCCGGCTGCAGAAATGTATTTTGTCAGCTCCGGCGAGGCAATGAATACCGTACGCAAAGTGCTGACCGACCAGGCTTTTCTCAATTGCAAGTTTCGCATCACCTATGACCGCATGGACGAGGGTCGCATCCAAGCCCGGCTCTATGGCAAGCCCAAAAGTGATGATCCTGCTTTAGTGGAGCCCGGTAGTGACCCGGCTATGGTGGATATCCTGCTCAATATGCTCTTTCACCGCCATGAAGATAAAAAGACTGAAGTGGAATGGAGCTATGTAGTCATGAGCAAAGACAACGCTCATTCTGGCATTATTGTTTCGCAGACCAACGCCGCCTTTAGAGAGGCGTTAGGCGCTCTGCAAAACGGCTAGCAATGTTAAGTTACATTCAGCTCACACTAATACACTTGGCTATCCTGGTGGATTAATCTAATCCTCGATAGATTCGCGTCACGGAGTTAATTGCATGTCCACTCAAGCGCTCAGCCATCCAGACGACCTCAAATACGTCAAATCCCATGAATACGTCAAAGTAGACGGGGATGTTGCCTCTATCGGCATCACAGCTTTTGCAGCGGACCAGCTCGGCGACGTTACTTTTGTGGAAATGCCAAAAGTAGGCGAGAAGTTTAAAGTCGGTCAAAAGTTTGGCGTTATCGAATCAGTCAAATCAGTGTCAGACCTCTACATGCCAGTTGCTGGCGAAGTAATCGAAATCAACGATAAGCTCAATGGTGAGCCCGAGTTGGTCAACCTTGATTGCTACACCGCTGGTTGGATGGTCAAAGTAAAACTCGAAGATAAGAGCAATCTCGATGCTTTGATGAATGCCGCTGACTATAAAAAGTTTATAGTCGAGTAACACCTGCTATCGTTCAAAAGCCCAATTAGTGCTGCTTTACGGCGGATTGTGTAAATACCGCTTGTAAAGTAAGTATTAATTTACGCCCCTCCTTGGAAACCTTGGTATATTATCTGGCTGTCTTTACTGACTACAGTTGGATAGTAGTTTCAAATGCTCGGACGAGATATTCCGGCATGGGGGTTGTTATGAATCGCTCGGCAAAAAACAAAATAGTGCTGGCAGCATTTTGTCTAACACCATGTTTGGTCGCAACTGGTTTGTCTCCAGTGGCAGCTAAAGCAGAAGCGGTCAAAGCACCAGCCAAAGTGGTCAAAAATAGTCCTGTCGTCCAGGAGTCAGCTTGCGACCTGGTAGCACCCGGTGGTGATCTCGGTGTGCGTCCAGACGGCTCGGTCTATCTCAAGTCCAGTAATCCCTTTAGGGGCAATGCAGACCCTTGCTTGCCCGAAGTAATCATGACTGATCGTGGCGGTCAGGCTACATTGCAAACTATCGCCGGTAGACCGGGTCCTCGTGCCACCAGTATCGGTTATGTCAAACCCGATGTCTTGCAACAGTACAAGCAAATCAACAAAGAATTGCCTGGTGTGCACAGCGCACGCACTGGTCTTGCCGGACTATCGCGCAACTGGCAATAGTACTGACTGACGCAGTTTTAGTGTATTTCTATTGGCACTGGCGCTTCGCGCTTCTTTTGTTTGAGCAGCTCTAGCTCAGCTTGAGCATCATCATAATAACGGCTCTGGGGCGAGACTTTGGCTAGCTCCTGAGGAGCTGATGGATCGTTTCTGTCGTTGTCGAGTTTTTCGATGGCGTCGAGATAAAGGGCTTGATTGAGCAGTTCTTCGCTGTTTTCGGCTCCGGCTCCACCAAATACATCAGGTACAGGCGCACCTTTGATTATTTGTATGGCAGCCTTAAAGTTGCCTTGCATGATACTGGTTTTGGCAGAATGAGCGATGTATGAGCGCACAAAGCTTATGGTCAGCGCTCCCATGGCAAACAATAGACCAAAGGCAATAGCCAGATCGATGATCATCGGATGCTTGTAGGTTTCGTTGCGGGATTTTTTAGTGACTTCGCCTTGATTGGCAAAACCGCCCGCTAAAAACTTATCGGCAATGGCATCCATCTCGCTTTGCGCGCTGGATGTTTGATTTGGTTTTTCAGCGCCAGCCTCAGTATCCATTGCTACTCTTTTGGTGTTTGCAATTTTCTACAACTACCTTACATCGCTTTGCCTGATTTGTGTCAGCACAAAGGACATTGCTTCAGGACTTTAAGCTATCCGCAAAGTCTTTGATTTTTTTGCTCTTATTGCCATTGCGTTCTGCCGTCAATATCACAGCAAGTGCGCTCTCCACCTCGGCTTTTAGTCCCAGATTATGGATTGCACGCAGGGCGTCAAAAGCTTTGCGACTGATTGCTGTTTCGCCAGCTTGAGTGAGTTTGGCTAGAGGCTCAACTAGCTCGGCTTTTTTGATTGTGCCGCTGGCTTCCATGGCAGTTTGTTTGACCTGCATTGATGGGTCATTCAGTGCTTTTACCAGAGCGCCAATTACCTCTTCGCTTTTAGCTAGCTTGCCACCATCGGCTAGATAGATACTGGTGGCAGCAGTAAGGGCCGCCTCTCTTTTATCTGGAGCGCTGTCATTTGTGGCTTTGAGCACAAAGTCGAGGGCTTCTTGAGTTGGCATTTTGCCCAGGGCATGCAAAATATGCCAGTAAATATCTGCGCTTATGCGATCTTCTTCGTCGATGGGCTGAGCACTGGGAGTGCTACTTGTACGTTCTTCGACATCAACGAGGCTCTGAGCCATTTTAATTAATGGGGAGACTGCTTCAATTGCTTTTAGCTCACCCAGGCTTTCGGCCAATTCGCCTGTGGCTTGAGGATAGCTCTCCAATAGGGCAATCAAGGCTGGTGTTGCTGTGCTTATCTGGAGCTGGCCAGCCAGTTTGATGGCGTAACGGTGAGCGCTTGCCAGTGTTTGCTTTTGACCACCCTCAGGTTTGATTGTCTGGAGATAGTTTGTCAGTTTGCTTGCTATTTGCTCGTCGCCGAGGCGGGCTCTGGCTTCAGGCAAGTGGGCTTCAGCGCTCTCATCATCGGTAAGGTTTTGAGCCCACTGCAAAAGACTGTGAATAGCAAATAGCTCCACTGGGCTAAACTCAGTGTTTTTGCGCTGTCCCAGTAGCTTGAGGCAATGCAATAGTTCAAAGTCTTCGATGATACTTTGATTAGCAAAAGTCGATTGCATTGCTTCAATTGTGCCGGTAATGATTTCGCAAGCCAGGTCTACCGACTCTTGTGTGCCGATCTCGATAAAGTCAGCTGGGCTGTGCTTTTTGGCAACGGCTACAGCTTGATAGTCAAAAAACTTGTGATGCTCACTAAAAGACTTTTGTAGTGTTTGACCGATTTGATCGATTGGCCAGCTAGCCAGCGCGCTCACTGCATCTACTCTCAGCCAGGGCTCTGCGCTGGTGCTGTAGCGAGTCAATGCCTCTCTAGACTGATGCGTAGGCATATGGGCTAGCGCTCTTGTGATATGACAAAAGGCTGGGTTGATACCGCCGGCAGTGCTATCGAGAGCGGCGATGAGTCTGTCCTGGGCTTGAGTGGCTCCCAGATAAGCGAGGAGCATGGCGGCATTGGCTTGCACATGCCAGTCCAGGTAGCTGAGCGGATCCCAGGTGCTTTGTTCGTAGACATCTGAGGCATCTGGCAAAAGCGTTTTTATTAAAGCTTCCTTTTCTTTGCCTTCAAATTCTGCGGCAATTTTTTGTAGCTTGTCTTCCCATTGCAAAGGCGGCAATTTGAGGCAGATACAGAGATTGTGAGAGTTGCCACGGTTGACAGCCGAGATAAAGTCGGCGCGCACATCCTTAAAGGCGCGACTGCCCTCGGGGCTCGTGCCCACCAGTCCATGGTAGACCAGTACATGCTCAAGGCTCCAATCATCAGCCTTTAGTACGACTTTGTGGGACTGTGTCAGGAGGCTTGTCGCTCTTCTGATCCACTTTGCAAGCGTGGTCATTTTATCTATCCGATTCATCACATGGTAGTGCTATGATCTGGAGCTTATCAGGCTTTCGATGCCAATATCCTAGTATGAATCTGTGGGGTTTTCCGTGAACACCTTCTTAAGCACAAGCCAAAAGGCGCTACAAGAACAGTATATAAAGTTTGTCGAGGGCGTAATAACGCCACAGGCTCAGGACCTTGATAACGGCAAGGCTTGTCTCAAAGAAGTAATGAGCAAGTTTGCCCAGGCAGGTTATCTAGGTATAACCATTCCCAAAGAATTTGGTGGCCAGGGCGGTACGCTCTTGGATCTGGTACTGCTCAGTGAGGCTGTGGCCGAGCAAGCAGCTGGACTCTCTGTGGCTTTAGCGAGCCATTACAGTGTTGTCGCCACTTTGCTCAAAGCTGGTAGCGATAGTCAAAAATCCCGTTATTTGCCTCTTCTTGCCCGCGGCGAGATGTTTGGCGCTCAGGCTTTTAGCGAAGAAAACGCTGGCTCTGATTTGAATGCAGTTGAGACCACTTTTACTGCTGATGGCAGCGCTTTTAAACTCTCTGGTGTCAAGACCTGGGTAGTTAACGCTGGTTTGCCCGCACTCTTTGCCGTGCTCGGTCATGACAAAGACAATAAGCTCGTCTGTTTTATCGTTGATAACTCAGAAGCCTCTGCTATTCATGTCTCTGAGCGCAAGGCAATTATGGGCTTCCATTCTGCCAGTATTGCTGACGTCACTTTTAAAGACTTTGCCGTGCCAGCCGACAATCAATTGGTTTGCGACTGTGCCCTCGACCTGGTCAATAGCGCTCTCGATGTCTCTAAGACCGTAGTGGCTGGAGCGGCCATCGGTCTTGCCCAAAAAGCGCTTTTGCTATCGGCTGACAGAGCCAATGGTCGCGTGCAGTTTGGCGCACCGATTGCCAAAAATCAGGGTGTGCAATGGAAGCTCGCGGATTTGTCCACCGAATCCAGCGCTGCCAGACTATTGACCTACCGTGCGGCCTGGGCTCAAGCTGCGGAAGCTGACAAGTTTGCTCAGTTTGCTGCTATGGCTAAGTTGTTTGCTAGCCGCGTCGCTAGATTTCATAGTGGCGAAGCTGTGCAGATATTCGGTATGCTGGGAGCATCAAGTGAGTCCCCAATCGAGCGGATTTATCGCGATGCCAAACTAACCGAACTCTTTGAAGGTACCAGTGATCTGCAAAAGGTCATCATCAAAGAAAAACTCGGCGTTTAGTCATACAAAAGGAGAGCGCAATGCATCGGAGCAAAGGTACTAAGTATTTTGTGCGTCGCAACAAGTCGCTTCTTACACTTTGCCTCAGTCTGTTGCTTGCAAGTGCTGCTGCACCAGCTTTTGCGGATGCTTACGCTGACGGAGTTAACCAACTCAATTCGCGTAAGTTTCCGCAAGCTATTGTCAGCTTCCAAAGTGCTCTTAAAGCTAATCCCAAAAATTCCATGGCTCAGTACTATCTAGCACTGGCTATGCATTACAAAGGTGATACCCAGGGCGCGCTTACTGCTTATTCCAAGGTCCTGACGACTTTTCCCGGCTCTAATGCCAGTCAACTAGCAGTGCGCGGTATGGCTAGTATTGATCCAAGTATCTTGCAAAAACTTGGATTGGCCAGTCCTCAAGCGCAGCCTGCGAGTAGGGCTGCATCTAGCGGCTCTAGAGGCGTGAGTAACTACGGTGGCGGCGGTCCAATTGGTGGCACTGCTGCCAGTAACCCCGGCGATTACATACCAGACGAGTGTCGCGTTTACTGCACGCGTGAGTCCAACTGTCTCGTGCTCGATGCTCGTATCAGTAACCGACCTATTAAGATGATTTTTGATACTGGTGCCGAGAGCACGGTGCTTGGTAAAAATCATCTGGCAGAGCTTGGATTGCCTGCTCCCACAGGTAATCCCATCGGCACCACCATGGGTGTTGGTGAGGGCGGCGGACAGAGATGTTGGCAGTCAAATTTGGAAATTACCGTTGGTAATATCACCCGTAAAAACTTTCCTATCGTAGTGCAAGAGCACATGCCTACACCGCCTCTCTTGGGGCAGAGTTTTTTCAATCAGATGCGTTATACCATCGACAATAACAGCATCCATTTTGTCAAAAAGACTACTGGCGGCGGTGGTTCGATTTATTCACGTGGCTCCAATAATCCCAACGCCGTGCCTTTTACAAAAGAAGGCAACGAAATGGTTGTGATGGTTGAAGTAAATGGCACCAAAATCCCTATGTATTTTGACACAGGCGCTTCTGGTGTTGCCCTTGCCCCGCAACACTTGCGGCAGCTTGGTTTGACTATACCTGATGACGCCAGGACTACGGTCAGTACTGGTATCGCTGGTAATACTATGGGTAAGGCCTTTCCTGTGCGCACAATCAAGCTTGGTCCAATCGAAAAGCGTGATTTTGAAATTGATGTTGTAGCCTCGTCCAATATGCCACACCCATTGCTTGGTCAGACTTTCTTTGGCGATTATCAATACACAATCGACTACGACAATAAGCTGATTCATTTCGTCAGACGCTAACTGTGAGTCGAGTGGCACCTACAGTATCGCTAGTGATTGTCGCTAAAAACGAGGAGCGCACTATCGGTAGTGTCATAGATGCTGCGCGTCCGCTCGTCGATGAGATTTTAGTCGTTGATTCTGGTTCGACTGACAGTACAATCGCCTTGTGCGAGGAGCGCGGAGCTAGAGTGATACATCAAGATTGGCTTGGTTATGCCAGGCAAAAAAACTTTGCTCTGGAGCTTGCCACCAAAGACTGGATTCTCAGTCTTGATGCTGATGAGATCCTTACGCCAGCCCTTGTGCAAGAGATAACGCAACTAAAGCAGTCTCCGCTTTTTGAAAAGTTTGATGGCTATAAACTACCGAGAGTTTTGTACATCGGTGATACTCCAGTTAAACATGGTGGCTTTTATCCTGACGCCCAGCTTCGTCTATTTAAGCGCGGTAAAGGACACTGGGGAGAGCGTCTTGTGCATGAAGCAATAAAAATGGATGGACCTGTCACTGTCCTCAAAAACCACATGGACCATTACTCATATAAGACAGTTGATGACTTTGCCAATGCCATGGATAAATACGCCAGGTTGTCAGCACAGGAGTTTTATAACCGCGGGGACGCAAAAGTACGCAGTAGCCTGGTCAAGGAGTTATTCAGTCCGACCTGGTCTTTTATCTATCGCTATGTTGGTCGAGCTGGATTTATGGATGGGGCTCTGGGGCTTAAACTCGCTACAATTTATGCAGACTATGTGCGCAATAAAGTGCGGTATTTAAGAGAGCTGGTAAAGTCACGCTAAGTACTTAAGGCAGGCACCACTGATAGTGCTGTTAATGACGGCCTATCCTTCTTGTCCCAGGATGTCGCGCATCAGTGAGCGGTAGCGCGCCAGGTTTGTGCCGTAGTCATCGGATGATCCCGAATTTTCTGTGACTACAGGACCACTATTATTTTCGGATGATTTGACCTGACTGGCAGTTTCGCTACTTTGAAACAACCATGGAGCATGCTCTTTTAGTGCTTCTTCGCTGACCCAGCGGCGGGCGAGCAGCACTTCGTCTAGAGACATACTCATGTTTTGACTATCTTGCTGCGCAAGATCGGCTTGAGCCTGAGAAATAATCTGAGCGGCCAGGAGTGCTTTGAGCAGCTCTTGGCCGGAATCTGAATTGGTTTGAGTCAAAAGAAGTCTCCTAAACTAAATCAGGAGACTTCGATATCTACTCTTTTGCCGTAGCGGCTGGCGGCTGCTCTGATGAGCGAGCGCAGTGCCGTGATGGTGCGACCGTCTTTACCAATCAAACGACCGGTGACGAGTGGATCGCAAGTGACGGAGACCCGGCTGCGACCCGGGTTTAATTGTTGTCTTTCAAACTGCAAGGCGTCAGGATCTTTGGCGAGTACCTTAAGTATGTACTCTGCCAAATCTTCTGGAGCGGTCGTATCAATGACCGGCTGTCTTACGCGCCCGCTGCTTGGGCCGAAGCGCCTTGGTCCCTTTTTAAAAGGCTTGCTACCGTATCGCTTGCTTGAGCCCCGACCTTCATCCATTTCTCTACCGCTTCCCTATTGACGTTGAGTTCTTTACTACGGGGATTGTAGTAGCCTAATTCTTCAATAGGCATGCCATCCCGTCTCATACGAGAATCAACAGCAACTATACGGTAATGAGGGGCTTTTTTGGCGCCGACTCGTTTGAGTCTGAGTTTAACCACTGGACTTGTAATCTCCAATAAAAAGTCTGCAAACCGGTATTTTAACAGGATCTTGTGTAAGTCCGTATGTCTGGACTGTATATGTTGTTAACCTAGCGCAATAGGACCGGATAGCCCGCGCTGGTGGACCTTACTTCTTTTTCTTCTTCTTCTTATTAAAGAATGCTCCGCCGGAATAGCCAGGTTTGCCCGCAGCTGGTTTGCTAAAGCCAGGAGGCATCGCTGGTCCAGATCCTGGTTTGGCGCCGGGTCCACCCATACCTGGGAAGCCGCCCATACCGGGAAAACCACCCATGCCAGGGAAGCCACCGGGCATTCCACCAGGCATTCCGCCAGGCATACCGGGGAAGCCTCCGCCCATCATGCCGCGCAATTGACGGAAGACATCACGCATTTTTTGAAACTCATTTAACATTTTGCCAATCTCATTATCTTTGAGACCGGAGCCTTTGGAGATGCGACGTCTTCTCTTGAAATCTATCAGATCTGGATTGCGTCTTTCTTCCATTGTCATGGAGCTGATGGCAATTTGATAACGGCTCATCATCGCTTCGCCTTCTGTGGCGATTTGTTTTTGTTGCTCGGTACTGATACCAAACATGCCGCCAAAGCCAAACATTTTCATGATGTCGCCCATGTTGCCCAGGCCGCTCATCATTTTTTGCATTTTGACAAATGACTCAAAATTGAGATCCTTGCTAAACATCTCCATCATGGTCTCGGTGGCTTCTTTTTCGTCGATGCTCTTTTGTGCTTTTTCGACTAGTGAGAGCACGTCGCCCATATCGAGGATACGGCCTGCCATGCGGTCTGGATAAAAGGTTTCGAGGTTGTCGAGTTTTTCACCTGTAGAGATAAACTTAACTGGCTTGCCCACTGCTTCTCTGACTGAGAGAGCGGCACCGCCTCTGGCATCGCCATCTACTTTGGTGAGCAAAAGACCAGTGAGATCGAGCTGGGTGTTAAAAGTCTCAGCTACGTTGACTGCTTCTTGACCGGTCATGGAGTCCACCACGAGCAGTTTTTCTTGGGGCTTGAGGAATCTATCGAGAATCAGTAGCTCCGCCATAAGTGCGGTGTCTACTTGCAGACGACCGGCGGTATCGAGGATAACTGGGCTCAGTCCTTCGGCTTTGGCACGAGCAATGGCTTGATCGGCTATCTCTTGTACGTCCTGGCTACCGGCGATGGTAAATACAGGGACATCGATTTGCTTACCGAGAGTCTCTAACTGGGTGATGGCAGCCGGTCTTTGTACGTCGCAAGCGACTAGTAGAGGCTTTTCGCCTTCGGCTTTGAGTTTAAAAGCAAGCTTGCCGCAGGCAGTGGTCTTACCAGCACCCTGGAGACCGACCATCATGATGATAGCTGGTTTGCCCGTGATATCGAGTGGGCTATACTCGCCACCGAGGATGGTGACTAGCTCGTCATGGACGATTTTGATAAATTGCTGAGCGGGACTGACTGACTCCAGTACGTCGGCACCGAGAGCCTTTTGGCGCACATTGGAGATAAAGATTTTGACGACCTTTAAGCTGACGTCGGCTTCGAGCAGTGACTTGCGCACCTCACGGATAGCTTCTTCGATATTGTCCGCTGTCAGTTTGTCTGTACCAGCCAGTGTGCGGAAGGCCCCGTTTAGTTTGTCTGTGAGATTGTCGAACATTGCTTTGGTCCTGTGATTTGTCTTTGTCTTGAACTGTTTTTACGTGGTTAGTGTGGTTTGGCAAAAGTGAGAGCAGGTTCTTTTATCGCCATGATTTTTTCTGTTGCTTCTTGCGGATAAACGAGCCAGTAGGACTCATAGTTGCCTCTTACGAGGGCTTCTATCGGGAGAGATAGCTGTGAGAGTTCTTTTAGTTCACCAGATTCGGTGCGCACCACTATGTTGGTCTGAGGATGCTCAGCTTCTGGACGGTAATAGTCGTAAGGTCTAAAGCCAGTTGATTCAACACCGACATAATAGTCAGGGTCGAGTCCTACAGCGGCTACAGCTTTTTTTGCTAGCTCTTCGATTTTATTGATTTCGGCAGCATCGCGGCTATTGATGCGACTTGCTCTAAAGATGCGGCGATTGAGGAAGCGGAAGGCGAGATTGCTCAAAATCTGATCTTTGTCATCAAGCCAGCGTTTGATGTGATAAAAGAATTGCACATCATCGAGTTTGAGATAGTCACTTACTTCTAGTTTTTCGCCTCTGAGCCAGAGCGATGTTGGCTCATCGATAAAGCTGATTTGACCGGGCTTTTGGCTCAGTACATATTGTGCACGCTTGACCAGTTTGCCGAGCATGGCACGAGCAGCCAGGTTTTTGCGGTGATAATAGACTTGCGCGTACATCGAGTAACGAGCAAAGAGATAGTCTTCTACCGCGATTTGTCCCTTTTCGCCTACCACAATCATGCGATCGTTTTCTTCGTCTACTTCTATTGAGCGCAAGATGCGCTTCATCGCAAAATGTCCGTAGGCAGTGCCGGTCATATAACTATCGCGCAATAGATAATCCATACGATCACAGTCGAGCTGACTGGAGACCACATGGGATACATAATGCGGCGTGTAAGTTTTTTTGAGGACTTGAGCGACTTTGTCTGCTATGCCCGGCAACTCTTTATATGAGTCCAATATTGAGCGTATCTCAGTGTCACCAGAGATTATTTTGCAGGACCAGTCTTCGTGGTCATAATTGAGGATTTTTTCGGTGACATGGCTAAATGGTCCGTGACCAACATCGTGCAAGAGTGCTGATGCCAGTATTACCGCTCTTTGCTCTTCGGCTTGTGGCAAGCTTGAGACAAGGATGTCACAGAGTCTGGCTGCCACATGCATAACGCCTACAGAGTGGGTAAAGCGCGAGCCTTCAGCGCCTTGAAAAGTGAAATAGGAGACACCCAGTTGATGGATGCGGCGCAGTCGTTGAAATTCAACTGCGTCAATCAAATCCACTACAAGCCTTTCAGCGGGCTTGTCTCGGTCCAGCACAATATCCTGGTGGATAGGATCGAGGTAAGTCCTTTTGTTTGCTGCTCTTGGCATGGTGTCCCGGTTAATATTGCTAGAAGATATTATACTGGCTCACGATATCTCTTCTATCTGGCTTTGTGCGTACTTGACACAAATTGAGCTATTACCCAATCAAACTCTCTCACTAGGTGACCTTGTTGGCCTGGCCTTCAGGCTGATGCGGTCGCACTGGCGCGAGATTATCAGGGTGATGCTAGTGCCATCGATACTTTGCAGTTTAGGCTCCAATCTCAGTTATTACAGTTTTGAAGGCTGGGTTAAAATCGCTGCCGAGTCAAAACTGGCGGTGGGGCCATTTGCTATGCATATGTCGCTTTGCTTTTGCGGCATCGTCCTCTGGCTCTATGCTGCCTGGCGTCTATTTTTTTGCAGCCGGGTATTGGCTCGACGGGTCTATGGTGGATACTCAGACAGTACTCAGGCGGCTAGCGAGCTTAAGCCCAAGACGTGGTCTCTCTTTGCCGTTTACAACCTGACATATGTCCCAATAGGCATTGTTTTGTTATTCTGGCTTTTGCTTGCACTGGCTTGTATTGGTCTTGTGCCCAAGCAGGAGCCTGCCAAGTTTTGGGTTGGCGGTGTTATATACGCTGTGATTGGCTTCTGGTTTACAGTATCAATTGCTATGACCTCACTCTACGCCGCTCTGGTGGAGTCTGCCTGTGTCATTGATTTGCACAAAGTCGGCGCCGCTCTTGCGCGCGGCTGGTATTTATTTGGTTTGAGACCACTGCGTGGCGGTTCTTATGAGTGTCTTAAATGGTTTACCTTGATTTTATTGGGCTTTGCTATCGAGACACCGGCGATTGTGGCATCGACAATCGCTGAGATTGTCGACAAGAGTCATACACCGCCAGCCCTCATTGCCTTTAATGCGATATTTGATGTGATACTAAATATGGTGTACGCCAGTTTTGCTGCCGTGGCCAATATGCTCTTTTATCGTGACCTCAAGCTACGCCTGGAGGGCGTGGATCTGGTCAAGCGACTGGAGAGCATACAGGCAGTGCAGTCTGCATCAAAAGTCCAGGACTAACTAAATATTCGGGCAGATTAGTCTGGACCATCTCCAGCCCACTGTGTGTTGGCTGGTAGTTTGGTTAGATTAAAGTGAATAACAGCGGGCAAATCAGGATTGCAGTTGCGAGCAGCGACGATATCTGCATCCATTAAGACGGCACGTCCAAGTTGATAGTAGAGCGATGCTCTGCCTATGTAGTACTTAGCTTGTTGTGGGTCTTGTAAAATAGCATGGTTAAAATCACCCATTGCTTCATTGACTTTGCCAAGCTTTTGCCAGGCTTTGGCCCGCTTGTAAAAATACTCAGCATTGCTGACGTCCATTTTAAGACCCTGGCTAAAGTCATAAATAGCCTGTTTAGCATCACCCTGAAACTCACCAGATCCTGGTACCAGACCAAATTGTCCGCGATCTGGGTCTTGATCTAGATTGGGCGTAAAGCGCTCGTTGCGAGACTTGGCGATGATATCGCTGCTCTCCAAGTCGGCATTGTTTTGACTGTCCTTAAATATGTAAGGCAATCTTGTTTTGGTTGTAGACGCTTCCTTTTTTAGACCGACAGCATTGTCACCGTTTGCTTCTTGATCAGCCTGAGCTGGTGTGAGATTTTTTTTGATTTTGCCCTGACCGGTAAAATCGCCAGCGTGAGTACCGGCATTGCCACCATTGCCACCAAATTTGTATTCGCCACTAGGTCCGTCGGCTTTACCAGTGCCCTGATTGGCTGTCTGGGCTGCTCCCTGAGCGGCGTTATTACCATCATTGATATTGACTGGCGCTGTGGCTGTAGGTTTTGAGTAGCCATTGGGATAAAGTGAGCTCATCGCTTCTTGATAGTCCTTAATGGCGTGGACATTGAGACCCGAGCTATTATCTTGATCGGCGTCTACTGCATTATCGCTGGCCATGGGATTGCCGTTATTGTCGGGTACAGCACCGTCGCTCAATTTTTCTAATTTTTTGAGGGCTGGTACGCCACCACCTGTAGTGTGGTTAAAAAAGGCTTCGGCCAGTTTGGGATCGAGCTTGATAGCATTTTGGAAGTCCAAAATAGCCATGCCGTCTTTGCCCAGATTGCTATGGCAGATGCCGCGTATCAAATAAGCGCGGATGTTGTTTGGTGCATACTGGATAGCGGTGGTGCAATCTTGAATAGCGAAGGCGTAATTGCCCATTTTGTAAAAACATTCGCCGCGTAAAACCAGCGAGCGAGGATCGTTGGGATTTAGACCGAGAGACTCGCCAAAGCACTCTGCTGCTCCGTCATAGTCGGCTGCTTTCATTTTGATTAGACCTTGATCAAAGGCCGGATCGACATAGCTCATCGCCGCTGGAGCAAAAAGCACCAGTGAGAGGCTCAGGGCAAAAAGCAAACCTTTTATATGTTTAGAGCGAGAGCGCATTTTTTCTCCTTGTCGGTGTGGCAGTAGCAGTCTGTCTTTATCAATCTACTTGCTTGGGCAGAGCCAGGACTGGTATCACAAGTGAAGCCAGGGCAAAAACTATGGTGGTGCTAAAAATCAAGCGCGAGGTCTCGTGCATTTTGTCAAATTGGGCCTTAGCATCGGGATTAGTCTTGAGTGAAGGTAGCAATTCTTTCATTGGTGGCACGATGGCAAAAGCAAATATAAATGTAGCCACGGCGCAAATGACGCTGGCAAAATAACGAGCCATGGGCCATCTCTTTTTCTTTTCCAGGTTTTTGAGGTCGCCTTTGATTTCAACTGCTTCTGCTACCACCAGGGTAAAGGCAAAGACAGCGGCTACTTTGGCAAACTCTATAAAGATGGGGGCGTTAGCTGCTGCTGCTTCGTTGCGAGGTACGCCACTAGCTACCGCTACGTGCACCAGTGTAATCACAGCAAAGACAATGGCAGCGCCGCCGCCGAAGAGCATCGCCAGTGATATCAACCTGAGTATGCGAGCTAATTTGATCATTATTATGCCTTGTGTCGGTGGGTGCAAATTTTGAGAGACGTAGAGGTTAAACTCAAGGCCTAGAGCGCTAAATAAGTGCTAACATGCTACTGCTCTTCAAGGTCAGATTCTATCTCCTTGGCAACAAGAGCCTGGTTGCCAGCCTCTAGCGAGGGGATTGGCGTAGCCAACCGGTTTTTCCGGGGGATACGGTCCAAAGTGCACCTGTATGGATACAAAGAGGATTTCCGTCCTAATAGTAACGGAAATTTGTCCCAAGAGAGGCTAAAGCGTTGAAACCTATTCGCACAGTTGAAGTTACTCCCTTTTTGCCTCCTGAGTTGGAGTGCCTGCGGGAGCTGGCTTATAACCTAAAATGGACCTGGGACCACGAGACGATCAAATTATTCCGCCGTCTGGATAGAGATCTCTGGGATTCCACCGGACACAATCCAGTACTTTTGCTTGGCACCATTAGTCAAGAGCGCCTCAATGAAGCAGCTAGCGACGAAGGCTTTGTTAATCAAGCCAACCGTATCTGCCAGAAGCACTACGAATACATGAAGGCTGAAGGCACCTGGTACGACAAGACTTTTAAAAAGCCCAAGTCAGAAGCTGGCACTGTAGCCTATTTCTCAGCTGAGTTTGGTCTCTCTGACGCATTGCCGATTTACTCTGGTGGTCTCGGCATCCTCGCCGGCGACCACGTCAAAGCCGCTTCCGAGCTAGGTTTGCCCCTGGTCGGTGTCGGTATCGTCTATCAGCAAGGTTATTTCCGTCAGTACCTCAATGCTGATGGCTGGCAACAAGAACGCTATCCTATTAATGATTTTTACAATCTGCCGATTATTCCTGTAAAAGAAAAAGACGGCAGCCCGGTCCTGGTTTCAGTGGATTTTCCGGGTCGTAAACTATTTTTGCGTATCTGGAAGGCTCAAGTAGGTCGCGTGCCTCTATATCTACTTGATACCAATATCCCCGAAAACTCCAAAGTTGATGAAGACATCACCGATGCTCTTTATAAAGCTGATAGAGAAATACGTATCCAGCAAGAAATCATCCTGGGCATAGGTGGTATGCGCGCCCTCAAAGCAGTCGGCATCGAGCCTACTGTCTGCCACATGAATGAAGGACACAGTGCCTTCCTAGGTCTGGAGCGCATCCGTATATTAATGGAAGAGCAAAAACTTACTTTTGCTGAAGCAAAAGAAGTGGCTGCTGCCGGTCAAATATTCACTACACACACTGCTGTGCCAGCTGGTATCGACAAGTTTGCACCAGAGTTAGTCGACAAATATATGGCTGACTACTACCGCAGTGTCGGTCTGTCCCGCCGTGACTTTTTTGCCCTGGGTCGTATCAATCCTGATGATGAGACTGAGTTGTTTAGCATGGCCAATCTGGCTATCAATCTCTCCTCTCGCACCAATGCCGTGAGTAAGTTGCACGGTGTGGTATCACGCGAATTGTTTAAAGACAATTGGAAGAATGTCCCTGAGCATGAAGTGCCAATCAGCCACATCACAAATGGCGTGCACACTCGCTCATGGATCTCCAAAGAAATGGCTGATCTATTTGATCGCTATCTTGGACCCAAATGGTCAGAAGACATCTCGGATCAAAACATCTGGAACCGCGTTGCTGATATCCCTGATAACGAGCTGTGGCGTATCCATGAGATGCGTCGTCAGAGACTGGTCAATTTTTGCCGCAAGAGACTGGCAAAACAAATGGAAGACCGCGGCGCTACATTGAGCGAACTCGATGAAGCCGCCTCAGTCCTCGATCCAGAAGTATTGACCATCGGCTTTGCTCGTCGTATGGCGACATACAAACGAGCCACCTTGCTGCTCAAAGATCCTGAGCGTCTGGCTAAGATTTTGACCAACAAGCATCGTCCAGTGCAAATTATCATGGCTGGTAAAGCACACCCTGAGGATCAGCCTGCTAAAGAGCTTATCCGTCAGGTCATGCATTTCTGCCGTCGTGAAGACGTGCGCGCTCATTTTGTCTTCCTCGAAGATTACGATATGAACGTCGCTCGCTGGATGGTAGAAGGCGTGGATGTATGGCTCAATACACCGGTACGCTTTGCTGAAGCCTCTGGTACCAGCGGTATGAAAGTAGCGTTTAACGGTGGACTCAACCTCTCTATCCTTGATGGATGGTGGGACGAAGCCTACGAGCCACACCTCGGTTGGGCTATTGGCCGCGGCGAAGTATACGATGACACTGACTATCAAGCTGAAGTCGAATCCAACGCTTTGTATGATTTGCTTGAAAAAGAAATCGTGCCAGCCTTTTATACTCGCGACCAGGACCGTCCACCAAAAGCTTGGCTCAGCCGCATGAAAAAATCCATGCTCTCGCTCTGCCCAGTCTTTAACATCAACCGCATGGTGCGTGAATATACAACTCAAATGTATATCCCCTCACTGAAGCGCTATGGTGAATTTTTGGCAGGCGGCGCTGCTAAAGCTAAGCAAATGTCCCACTGGAAGCAAGACCTCAAACAGAAGTGGTCAGGTCTGCGTATCGGTGCGGTAGAAGAGAGCACCGGCGATAGTATCAAGGTCGGCGATGATATGACTATCAAAGCCTGGATTGATTTGGGTGAGCTCACTGCCGAAGATGTCGTTGTCCAGATTTATCATGGACCAATCGACAACTGCGGCGATATCGCTGACGGTGTCGTTATTGCTATGAAGCCACAAGCTGATAAGCAAGGCACACAGAGACTCTTTACCGGTCATGTGAGCTATAGCACCAGTGGTAGACACGGTTATACAGTGCGCATACTGCCTCATCACAAAGACACAGTATCGCCCTTTGATACACCGCTCATACTCTGGGCCAATCAGCCTCAAGGCGTTAAGGTCTAAGAGTCAACGACTAGCGCTAAAGCGATTATAAACAAAAATCCTCAGCAGCGATGTTGAGGATTTTTGTTAGTCAATTATCGGTGCAAAAAATTTATTGATGCAAAAAATTATTCGGTTTTGTCTGGAAATGGAGGCACATCTTTGACCTCACCAGGTTTAAGACCGCCCAGGTGTTTTAAGATTTTGGCATAGTCGCGATCGTTTGTTTTGTAAGTAAACATAGCGCTAATGGGATCACCATAGGCATCGCTACGCAGGCTGAGAGTGATACCACCATCTTTTTCTAGCCAGGCCTCTCCAATAGATTGGACTTTTGTCTTGTCGCTATTTATATTGCCATTATTCATATTGTTACCCCTGTCTCCACTCATGGTGTAACTTTCCTCTTGCAGTCTCAACTCACTTAGATGCATTGATTTGATGGGCACTACCTGGGCTAGCTCTTTTTGTTCAACCGAAAAGTCCATTATATTCGCCTCTTTGACATATTTATCGCTATCGTACTTGAGTGGCTATTTGTTTGTTTGGTATCTATACAGGGTCTCTGACTTGGTTTAGGCTGGTCTTACCTGGGCCAGTCTGCGTCTCATCAGTGCTGCCGTTGCCGGGAAGTCTCTCAGTATTTCTTCTGTATGATGCGGATTGGCAGAGGCACCTTGCAGGGCGGCGTAAACTTCGGCAGCGGTTTCTTGCCGACCAGCGTTGTTTGATTGCAGTAAGTAGCGATGTTCGCGTCTTTGTGCTTCGTTAAAGCGGTCGGTGTCTTCTTTGTATGCTCTTTTAAATTCATCGCTACTGGAGAAGCGGTCAAGAGCCCAGTCCATGGCATGACCGGCTTCGTGACGGACTACTCCGTCGATGCGTTCAGATGGTCCAGATCTGGTGCTTTCTGCCACCACAATTTGTTTGGTCCCGGACATATAGGCACCGTCTGCATCGTCCCATGTCCGACCCTCCGGCCAGCCGCGCGGTTGCACATCTCTGAGAGATGGATCGACGTCCGATACCCTGCCGCCCAGGGCAAAGCGATTACCTTGAGTGGCGAGTAGTTGGCGATGAGCTTCGGGTAGTTGTCTGATTTGATCCCATGCGCGTTGTTGAAACTCCTGCGAGCCACCAAATACTTCAGCTTTTAGTCCAACAGAATCAGTAAAGACAATTTTGCCTTCAGCACTGACATCGCGACTATAGTTTTGCGTGCCATCAGCAAAGCGGTAGCGCTCGCCGTAGGCACCACTCTCACCTTGAGTGCGAGTGTAGCCGACGCCATCTTGTCTTTGATAGTTGATATTGCCGCGGCCATCATCTGTGCGTGTGTACTGTTGTTCTGCTCTTGGTCCCTGTCCGACTTCAGAGTAGCCGCCATTCTGGTCATATTGTCTCTGTACTCTGACTTCACCTTGTGGCGTTGTTTCGACTCTTGATTCGCTGACTATGCGTCCGTCTCTGGTGGTGGTTTCCTGTCTGTGATTTTGATCGCGCTGGACAAAGTCTGTGCGTGACCCGTCTTGGTTTATCGACCAGCCGTTGGCTGAGCCGTCGTTGTTTTGTCTTTCGTGGGAGCGTTGTCTGCCTTGAGGGTCAAATCTATCTGTAGTGGTGCCAGTTTGATCGCGGTTTTTGTCGGTGACATTGCCCTGTGCGTCTCTTGCACGGCTGCGCTCGCCTGTGACGCGGCCTTCTCTATCAAAGCTTGATTCGTTAAAGTTGCCTTGCGCATCGGTTTCACGACGAGCTGTGGTGCGCCCTTCGCTTCTTGTGGTCTCGGTATAGCTGCCTGGTGCAGTGCGACTGTTTTGACGGATTGATACTGAGCCGTCTGGGTTGAGACTAAATTGATCGCCCTGTCTATAGGATCCTTGACCAGACTCTCGGTTGATACGGCGAGCGTTGCGAGCAGCCTCTTCGTGATCCATGCCCATACGGCGCAAAGCTTGATAGGGACCTTCGCCGCGCTGTAGTCCGGGTGCGTAGTTGCGGCTGTTCTCACCAGCACCAGGTGCTCTGTCTGCTGGTCCAGATTCTGGTCTAGTCTCAGCCTGAGGCACAGTCATATCGGGATTGAGCCTGGTGATTGGCTCCGGGCGTCTGGGCTCGCGGACTTCTGTGCGGCTGGCTACGTTTGATAGTCTTTGTGCATCTTGAGTCAGAGCCCGCTCGCTTTTTTGCGGACCAAAGTCGATATTTACTTCTTGCAGATGCTCACTAGAGCCCGCTTTTACAAAGCCAGACCAGTAGCTGCGCTCTTTGGCAATGTCTTTTGACGATTCTGGTTGCGCGGATTGCAAAAGGTTTTCGGCAGCCTGCCTCGATTGAGACTCAGGCTTGTCGGTGAGGGCACGCCCATCTGTGGGTGCCTGTATGTTTGTTGCCTCTGGTTGAGCCATGGGTTAAACCTCCAGAGCTGTCATTGCAGGGGGGGGAGCAATGGGCTCTCAATAAGAAAATGGAGTCAGACTGTGCGGTGGTGAGTAACGAGCGACATTACAACCAAGTTGTTACTAACCTGTAACTGCCATTTTTTGCAGCAAAAAAAGGGTAGCCAGTGGCTACCCTCTCTACATAGATGCTTTTGTTCTTAGCTGACTGGTCTGGTTTAACCCAGAGCCTGCCAGATATGCACACAGAGATTGAGGAAGGCAAAACTATCCAGTACTGAGCAGCAGTGGTTATCTGCGCTTTCTTTTTCACTTGCGCTCAGGCTTTGATTTTGACCGTCGTCCTGGACTAGATCAAAACTGCTTTTCATCACGACCTTATTAGTGGATGTGATTCTGACTTCGCATGACAGTGCGCTATCAGCGCAAACGCGGCTAAATATCAGCTCTCCGCGCCAGAAGCTAATTTTGATATCGACTTCTTTGATAAGAGTGGAGAGGGCTTCAGCCACTTCAACTTTTTCTTCCGGCAAAAAGTAAGTGAGCAGTTCGGCGATATATTCTGCCTTGGGATTTTTTTCGGTCATTTCCATGACGATTGCTTCCAGCGCTAGCTGGATATGCTCGACATGATTCATTGCGTCCAGTCTCTCAGTGAGGATCTGGCGGGTCTTGTTACGTGCCTCGGATGCCTTACGGTCACGCACTACCCGGCGCACATCTACTCCAGAGATGCGCGGCACCTGTTTGACTATTTGGGTGGTAGCCTCATCGACCGGTGCGCTAAAGTCACTCTGCAAAGCGTCAACAAATTGCGACGCCTCTAGCGGCTGGACAGACTGGACAGGCTCTAATACTGCCGGAGTATTTGTTGCGGCAGTGGTCGCCAGATCGTTTGACATAAGTTTGCTCTCCAGTGCCTACAGTGCTAAATACCGGCCGGCACAATGTTACCAACGCTTTTTAAGGATAGCCAATCAAATGTAATGGACTTGTGAAATTGCCCTCGTCCGAATATGTGATTGCTCTCAGAAAAGCGCTTGACTACTCGACCTTGAGCTTTCCGGCACCTATCGATGTGACCAGTTTGGGTGGCTCCTGGCTCATTCCATCGAGGAAGTTGATTTTTCTCTTGGTGTCAGGGTCCATCAAGCTGAAATAAACTGAATATTCACCAGGCTTGAGTGACTTGGTTGGTTTCAGTTCGCCTTCCCAGGTGATGGGCTTGCCTGAGGTCCATTTATTGGTGGGTACACCAGGTGTGTGCCAAAAAGCCAGAGCGGTTTTGCCATTGGCATTTTTTAGCTCCACCATGAGGCGGTAGCTCGACGCTACATCTTTATCAAGCTCACGCACCGGACGCATGGCAGTTGCTGCACCGATATTGGCAAAAGTAAAAGATACCTTGATTGGTTCACCGGCTTTGATGCCTTCTGGCAAAGTCACCTTTTGCGAGATCAATTGATAGCCTAAATGCTCTCTGAGATCTTTGATTGCCAGTTTGACTGCTTCGTCCTGACTATCAAAAAACTGAGAGGGGATTTCGATAAAGCTAGCACCATCATCAAAGGCGATTTTGCCGATTTTGGTCAGCTCGGCTGCCTGCATTTTGTCTGTCAATTTATAGCCAGTCAAGGTGTCTGGTTTAAATTTGAGCATGACGCGATATTGATCAAAGCCGTGTTTGGCGTCGTTCACATTCATGCGAGAGAGATAGACGCGTTGACCATAGCGGTAAACCAGATAGTCTGAGATCTCGTCGAGACTGTCTTGTCCAGCCCGGTTTGGTGTGGGCGGGTCGATATTAAAATTGAGTCTCTGGGTGGGAAATGCTTTGGGAAATAGTTCGGCAACGTACTTCCAGTGCTCCACCAGTTGTCTCTGACTCATGCCATGATCTTTGGTCAGTGTGGTTTCGAGTGCCTTGTAGTTTTCTTTGTTGATGGGCACGTTCAATTCTGGTACCACCAGAGTGCCGCCCTCTACGCCACCACCGGTGATGCCGATGCTATGGATGGCTGGGTTTTTGTCGTAGCGAGCACCGAGATCTTGGACAAAGTTGGACCACTTAGCCAGATAGGTAGAGTCCCAAAAGATGGGCATTTTGTGGTCTTTGCCAGCCGGGTCTTTAAAGCTCAAAGTTTTGACATCAGACTCGATTACCCAGTCGGGTGTATCCGACATGCTCTCTAAATCTGAGCCAGCTGTGGAGATGCGCAGTATGACGCTCTTGTCATGCTCTTTAGCCAGTTTGAGCAGATTGTCAATTTTGGACCATTCATATTTGTCTTCCTGGGGGTTGACATCTTTCCAGGTAAAAGTAGCGGAGATTCCGTTCACTTCTTGTTTGTCAAGGAGCTTGGAGACCAGCTCGGTGTTGTCAAAATCTTTGCGACTGACTGTTGCAAATAGACCGATTTCTCTGTTGGCGACTGCTTTGGCGCCTTCAACAACAACTTTTTTAAAGCCTTTCTTTTTGATTGCTCTATCTTGATTTTTGTTGAGGGTGTAATTTTTTTGTGGCAGAGGGTTCAAATACTTAACCCATTCTTTGGGTTGCGGCTTAGCCAGCACAGGGCTTGCCCCGTGGCAGATGCCAACAACAAAAGAGATTGCCAAGACACCTGAAAGATAACTTACTGGTCGTTTCATCGTGATTGAACCTGAGCCCGGGTGTGGATAATAAGTAGGCATTGATTGTACTAGTCGTTGGCGAAGCGGAGAAGAGCGTTTTGAATCTTACCTTCTTGGGACATAGCGCCTTTCAAATTGAAATTGGCGATTTGTGTATTTACACAGATCCTTACTTACAGCCCCCAGTGGACATTTCTCGCCTGCCCAAAGCTGATCTGGTTTTGTACAGTGTGGGTCATTTTGACCATGGTGCATTGATGGCAAAAGACCTTTACGAAAGATGGAATTGCCATTTTGCCGGTCCCAAAGCTTTGATGCAGTGGATGCATAAGCGCCGCAAAATCCCACTGAGCCATTTGCATCCCATTGGTCACAACGAGACCATAAATTTTAAAGGGCTAGAAATCACCGCAGTACCAGCTCATCGCCCTCTAAGCCGTCTTGGCAAGACAATTATGACTTTGTTCTCGCGCAGCCGGGCGCCGGGCAAGCCAGTCAATGGCTATTATTTTGCCGGTTTTTATCATGGCGGCGCCACCAAATACAGTCCTGTAATCGCCCAGGCTCTGCGCGGTAAGCCGGTCCACACCGCACTTTTGCCCATTGGTGGCAAATATGCCACTGCCAGTCCTCAAGAAGCTCTACAAATTGCCGAGGAGCTCTCGGCGCGCCGCCTGGTGCCGATGCACTGGCAACCGCTCAAAGAGCAGGTGTTTTTTCGCTACCAGTCGTCAGATTTAGTCAAACTGGCTAAGTCCTCTGGCTCAAAAGTGGACATCAAAGCACTTGCCATCGGAGAGCTATTGGAGCCTGAGCAAGTAGTTTGATGGCAAGTGCTCTAGAATTTTTGGGGAGCGGGTAAATAGAAATAGAAGTGGCCTGTTAAGACCGCTGGCCCTTGTTGAGGATTTTAGAGTACAGGATGCTGCAAAACCGCCGACAGGAAGAACGTGGCTTTAACAGATTGCCCAAGCAGTCTGGTTTGCCGACGCTCAAGCAGTTGCAAAGCATGCTTGCTGAGACTCTCAAAAACATGGGTAAGACGACCCAACTGCCTTTTGGCGACCCACCCGAAGACTATGCCCTGGCGGTCTTTAAAGATAGGGGCAAGGGCGAGTTGCACTGGGCTCTTTATCGGGGCGATGGCCCTACATCTATGCTTGTATGGGACCAGGCCAGTATGGACCCTGGTCATATCCATCAGTTGATTACAGCTCAATTTCCTGGGTTTGACCTCAAGCCTGTAGCACTGCGCACCCAGAGCCAACAACCAAATCAGGCTGCCAGTGGCAATCAGAGCATTTGGGATGGTTTTGACAACCAGTCCATGTCCCTAAAAATGAAGGGTAAGCCTACATTAGAAGGCGATTTGAAAAATCTGCAGATACCTAACGTGTTGCAGTCTATAGGTATGAGTAAAGGCACCGGCCGCCTGGAAGTGACCTGCAAAGATGAAAACGGCGTTGTCTATTTTTCGGATGGCGCCCCGGTGCACTGCGTGCTCGGTAGCTTTGAAGGCTCCATCGCGCTAGTGGAGCTGGTGGGCTGGGATGAAGGTGAGTTTCGCTTTTATCCAGAGACCAAAATTGAGCACCACACCATTAAAAAACGGCTCGATACCCTGCTTATGGAGGGTGCTGCTCTTGATGACCAGTACAAAGCAATCAGAGCGCGTGGCATCAAAGACGAGAGCTTTTTGATCCGCAACCATCCCAGTATTACCGAACAAATGTTTGAAAAACTGTTGGAAAGCGGCACTGGTGCCGACATGGTTTTGCAAAAGCAGTTTTATCAACAGATTGATAATAAGTGCCGGCTGAGTGACATCCTGCGTAAATTCCAGGTCAACAAGCTGGATTGGGTGCCTATCATATTTAACTTTGCCACTTGCAATCTGGTCACCTTTGTCGACCAGCTGCCTGAGAGTCGCGACAATCAATTTGAAGTCGACATCGACTGGACCCAAAGTCTCTCTATAGATAGGATGTTGACCCGGCAGGATACTGGGCTTTATACCTATCCCGCTTTTCTCTGGATGCTCGAGCGCGAGTTTAACCGCTGGGAGCGCTTTAGCAGACCACTCTCTGTGGTCTTGCTAGATATCACCACCAGACCCCAGGAGCAAGGTCAGATGCCTGAGCCTCTGCCCATTGCCGGGGTAAGAGAAATCGCCGAGCGTCTCAAAAAATTTAAGCGCAAAACTGACATCCTGGCGCATTATGAGACTTTTGGATTTGCTTTAATCTTGCCTGAGACCGAACAAGTCTCAGCGCGCAACCTTGCTGACAGGCTGGTGGAGAGCCTTGTCGCCAACCCCTTGCAAGGTGCTCTCAATTCCACATCTCTCTTGGCATCGGCTGGCGTTGCCAGTATTCCAGAGGATTGTATTTCGCTCAGTGCATTACTAGGTAGGGCTCGTGCTCGTAAGTCGGGTCAATCATGACAATTGCAGTTGTGGAGGGCATTAAAAGCAGCGATTGAAATATAAACGTTTGTATAAGTTTGGTGATACCTTAAATGGCGATTGTCATCATGGAATAATGTGTAAGACGTTGCCTTACGGAAACCTTTGATACACTCAACAGAAGTCAACGGTCAAATCTCCAAATTTTGTTCAGAGCTTAAGAGGCTATCCCCGGTATAATTTCTGGGTGTCTCCAGCCTTAGCTTTCTAAGTAGGTCCGAAGGGAGTTTCAAAGTAATAATATGGGTAAGTCAGTAGGCATTGATTTGGGAACCACCAACTCCGTCGTTGCGGTGATGGAAGGCGGACAGCCGACGGTGGTATCCAATGCCGAAGGTGGTAGAACCACACCTTCCGTTGTCGCGTTCACCAAATCCGGTGAGCGTCTAGTCGGTCAGTTGGCTCGTCGTCAAGCAGTTCTCAACCCCGAAAACACCGTTTATTCAATCAAGCGTTTCGTCGGTAGACGTTTCTCTGAAGTTGATTCGGAAAAGAAAATTGTTTCGTACAAGGTCAAAGAAGGCTCTGATGGCGGCTGTAAAGTGGCTATCCAGGGCAAAGAATACTCGCCGGAGGAAATCTCGGCGATGATCTTGCGCAAGCTCAAAGAAGATGCTGAAAAGTATCTCGGCGAAAAGGTCACATCAGCTGTAATCACAGTTCCAGCTTATTTTAATGACTCTCAGCGTCAATCCACCAAAAACGCCGGCACCATCGCTGGTCTGGAAGTTTTGCGGATTATCAACGAGCCTACGGCTGCTGCTCTTGCTTATGGTCTGGATAAGACCGAGAACGAAACCATCCTGGTATTTGACTTGGGCGGCGGTACATTCGACGTATCCATCCTGGAAGTAGGCGACGGCGTATTTGAAGTTAAGTCCACCTCTGGTGACACCCACCTCGGTGGTGATGACTTCGACCATTGCATCGTTACTTTCGTTGCTGACGAGTTCACCAACCTTGAAGGCATCGACCTGCGCAAAGACAGGCAAGCCTTGCAGCGTCTTACAGAAGCTGCCGAAAAAGCCAAAATCGAACTTTCATCGGTAACTGAGACCAATATCTCATTGCCCTTCATCACAGCTGATGCCTCTGGTCCTAAGCACCTTGAGATGAAGCTCTCACGCGCTCGCTTTAACGACCTCACCAGACACCTGGTAGAGCGTTGCCGCCAGCCTATGGAGCAAGCTCTCAAAGACGCCAAGCTCACCTACGACAACCTCGACGAAGTAGTACTCGTCGGTGGTAGTACCCGTATCCCTGCTGTACAGGAGCTTGTCAAACAAGTTACTGGCGGTAAGGAGCCCAACCAGACCGTTAACCCTGACGAAGTAGTTGCCGTAGGCGCTGCTATTCAGGCTGGCGTACTGGGCGGCGAAGTGAAGGGTCTCGTACTCCTCGACGTTACCCCACTGTCTCTCGGTATCGAGACCATGGGCGGCGTTATGACCAAACTGGTCGATCGCAACACCACAATTCCCACCCGTAAAACAGAAGTATTCTCCACCGCTGCTGATAACCAGACAGCTGTAGATATCTATGTTTTCCAGGGCGAGCGCCCAATGGCTCGCGACAACAAACTCCTGGGTAACTTCAGACTTGATGGCATCCCGTCAGCAACTCGTGGCGTACCTAAGGTTGAAGTAACTTTTGACATCGACGCCAACGGCATCATGAACGTCACTGCCCGTGACCAGTCCACTGGTAAAGAGCAGCGCATCACGATTACTGCGTCCACCAACATGTCTAAAGACGACATCGAAAAAGCTATCCGCGAAGCCGAATCTTATGCTGGCGATGACCGCAAGCGCAAAGAAGAAGCAGACGTCAGAAACGAAGCAGACAGCATCTGCTACGCAGTCGAGCGTCAAATCAAGGAACTCGGCGATAAGGTCACCCCTGGTGAAAAGTCTCGCTGCGAAATGCTCGTCACCGATCTCAGAGGCAAGCTCAAAGAAGAAGCCGACCTCGAGACCGTCAAGACAATCATGAACGAACTCCGCGGCGCCCTCGTACTCTTGCAACAAGCTGCCTACCAACGTGGCGGTGAAGGCGGAGCTGCTGATGGCGGTGACGAATACGGTTATGAAGGCGGCGGCGGCAACGGCGGCGCTACCAATGGCGGCGGCGACTACTCCGGCGGTGGATTTACATCGTCTGGTACCGGCGACGATGTTGTGGATGCCGAATTCAGAGCTTCCGAAGACTAAGTAAAAAATCGAAAAAATCTAAGAGCCCACTGCCGTCAGGTAGTGGGCTCTTATTTTGGCTATCTGTTATGCTGAAAAGAGGTCACCTATGCTGTAAATGTCAGGATTAACGGAATGTCTATGATGTTGCATAAATCAGATGAATTCAAAAAGTCAGTCTTTGCTTGCTTGATTATTTGTCTGGGGACTACAGCTCAAGCACTTGCTATCAACCCTCCAGACAAAGCTCTTACCAAAACCCAAAGTGCTCCCGTGAGCGATCAGGCGATAGACAAAGAGCTGACCGTTTTAGAAAATCGCTTCTTCTTCCATCACTATGGTCATGACCCAGTGGCGAAGCGACTGGAGCGCGTCGAGCTATTGATCCTTGGTGCCAGTCAAAGTGGTGCGCCGGCAGCCAGACTGGATAGCCTCAAAAAGGCAGTAGTAGTAAAAGACAAAGAAGCCGCTCAAGTCATGCGTGAGCAAAGTAAAGCCCAGGCAGGTGCCCAGGGTATAGGCCAGAGCAATGCTCCAGGCAAAGGATCGGGTGGCAGTGCTGGCGCTCGGGCAAAGCCGCTTCTTATCCACAAGTGGCCACTCTTGAGTGGAAAATCCTCAAAAAAACCTATCCGCAAGAAGCTCTCGATCAAAGACTCAATCGCCTTGAAGAGCAACTCTTTGGCGTACCGTCCACGGCTATGTCTTATCTAGATCGTATCGAGCGCCTCAAAAAAACTACCGGTGTCGATGTCGCTCTGGCACCATCAGATACTGGTGTTAAGGTGCCAGGCAAGAAGAAACCACAATTTGGTCCATTGCCCCGCGCTTACTCTGGCGGCAGTGGTCTAAATCCATTTGGTGGCAATGGTCTCAGCCCATTTGGTGGCAGCGGCGCCAGTCCTTTTGGTGCCTCTCCGTTTTTTGAGTCAATGCCATTTAGTGATAAAGCGCAGGTAGAAGAAGGCACCGATGGTAGTGGTGGTCACTACCGCACCTTTAGAGACGGCAATACTTTTGGCTGGTCTTATAGCACCAAAAATCTACCGATGCCGCACACTATGCCCGGTCAGTCGCCGCGCCCTTTAGGCGATATGTTTGATGATATGAACCGGCAGATGAATGAGATGATGCGCCAGTTTAATGGCGTTGAAGAAATGCCTTTTCCTATTAGTCCCTATGGCAATAATGGTAGCGGTGGTGGTGGAAGCAATGGTGGCGGTAGTGGTGGCAAAAATCCACGCATCTACACACCTAAGCCCTTTAGCAAAGTGACACCACTGACTCCTCGTACTATGCCTGGCCTCGTGCCGCAAATCGAGGGGCGCAGCCAACCTGCACAAAAAGATGAGTTGCCGCCCTATAGCGATCCTAATTCGATATAAGTGCTGGCTCTATAAAAATACTTGAGCTAGTTCACAGTCACTGACATGATTTTGTCGCCGATGGCGATGCTGTTAACTACTTCCATGCCCTGCACTACGCCACCAAATACGGTGTACTGGTTGTCGAGCTGTGACTTGGCGCCGAGCGTAATATAAAACTGGCAACTAGCTGTATTGACGTTGCCAGGCGTGCGCGCCATCGCCACCACGCCTGGTGCGTTGTGGCGCAGATAGGGCGAGACCTCTAAAGGCAAAAAGCGAGGCTGGCTGGAGCCTGGTGGGATAAAGTTGCCTGTGCCATTGCCATTAGGGCAGCCGCCCTGGACGACAAAGCCTTTTTCGACACGGTGAAAGTTTAGACCATTGTAAAAGCCGCTTTGAGCCATTTCGCTAAAGGCTTTGACTGTAATTGGCGCGTACTTTTTAAAGAGTCTGATGACGATGCGACCTTTGCTGGTCTCAATCACTGCTACAGGGTCGCCATCTGTTTGTCCCGCTGGACTGGGATTGGCTGCTTGCTGATTGAGCTGTTGCAGTGAGGTCCCGGCTGGCGGCGGCGTGGCTCCTGAGCCAGCCGGAGGAGTACCGTACATGCTAGCCTGACCTGGCATATTGGGATTGCTGCCTTTGGTGGGGAAGCTCGTACCAGGCGGCTTGCGCAACATATCTGCTGGTTTTTGAGCAAAAGGATTGGGCTGTCCTGGCTGCGGGCTAAAACCGCCCATGCTGGCAAAACCCGATGCACCGTTGCCTTGATTGGCTTGGCCGGGGGCAGGCTGACTGCCATAGCCCTGAGTGGCAGCGGTGCTCGTAGCTGCAGATACTGGCGCAGGAGCAGCGGCGTAAGGCAAAATCACCTCTGGGGCACTAGCTCTGAGTCCAGTCGATCGCAAAAGCCCGGGCTGGCATTGGCTACGCCCAGAGAGGCAATAAGCAGCGCCGACGCCAATTTGACTGTACTTTTTAAGTCTTTGAGCCGGAGTCTAAACTGCTGGCTTTTGGTCTGCATGCAAATGCCTCTAATTAATGGTCTGGTTTAAATAATACAATTTTTGGCGCAAGCCCGCCTCAATTGGCAGTACTTAGCATAAAGCCAAAGTCGGTAATCACCGAGAGGGTCCGGTGCTTTTGCAATAGCGAGGCTGGTACTTCATTTGTCACCGGTCCTCTAAAGGCACTCTCGACAATGCCGCGTTTTTTTTCGCCACTGGCTATGAGTGTGATTGAGCGGCTCTCCATAATGGTTTTGATGCCCATGGTGATACCGCGATCTGGCACCTTTTGGCTGCCAAAAGCATCTTGATTGGCTAGTTTAGTGGAGCTAGTCAAAAATGAGCAATGAGTCCAGCTCTGCAAGCAAGTGCCAGGCTCGTTAAAGGCGATATGACCATTGGCGCCGATACCGAGGATAGTTAGATCCAGTCCACCATTTGCCTCTATTAGCCCATCATAGTTATCCACCATGGTGGGGTTAAAGAGGTTTTGGCTGGAGACATTTACTTTGTCGTACAAATTGCTCTGCAAAAAATTTTGAAATGAAAAACTGGCATCTACATCCAGGTAATCATCAAGGGCAAAACAACGCACCCTGGACCAGTCCACCTGGCCGCCCGCACTTTGCTGAGCGAGCGACTGGTAAGTGCCAATCGGTGTGTGACCGGTCGGTAAGCCCAGGCAGCAGTCAGGCTTTTGCTTGATTTGAGCGATAATTTTATCGGCGACCAGCGCGCTCAACTGCTGATAGGTTTGGATGTCCATGGTTTATTGGTAAGTTGATTTATAAAATAGTGGGATTAATGCTTTTAAGGCTTAAAACTACCATTTTATACTTTAGATTGGCTAATAGAAACAATTATTAGGGGTCAGGCGTCAGGCTTATCTATGAAACAAAGCAAAAGCAGGCTGTCAAACAAAACAAGAGGGGCACTTGCCCTCTTTACTCTTTGCTTTGCTTTTGCGCTGCCTCTTAACCTCGATTGCCGCGCTGCCAAAGCTCAGCAAAGACGGCTTGTACCAGCTACTTTTCAGAGTCATTCGTCAGGAGCTGGTGTGCCTTTGCAGCGCTCTACTGGACTGCATTTGACAGAGGGTCAAGACCGGGCGCCAGGCACGAGAGGGCAAGTTTATCCACCAGGTGAGCCATCACTCAATATGGCACTTTGCCGCTGGGAAAACCGCAAAATGCCGCTCAAAATCTGGATCGCGCCGGGCTATCAGCTACCGGAGATGTCTTTTAGTGAGCTGCAAAAGGTACGACCAGATCAAGTATTTGAAATGCTCAGACAGCCAGGCGATCCTTTTGCCGGGCTAAATGTCGCTCGTGAATGGACTGAAGATACAAACTTCCAGGTGGCGGCAGGTATTGAGCAGTGGCGCCAATTTGAAAAGGAAGGACTCTTTAGTTACGGCTTTACTGATGACCCCAGACAAGCGCAAGTGCTGGTCTTTTTTGTTGATAGTTTTAAAGACTCGACCAGTCCCGGTGGTATCATGGTCGGTGGCAATACTTGTGCTCAGCTCTATCCATATGAGCAGGCTCAGCGCATTAATATTGCCCAAAAACCTGTGGTGATTGAGATGTCCACGCTGGTCAATCAAGCTCCCGAAAAAATGATCGCTGCTTCAGCTCATGAGTTTGGTCATGCTCTCGGTATCAAAGCGCATAGTCCGTATCGTGACGATATAATGCACGAAAATCGCATTGTAACTTCACTCTCTGAAGCCGATAAAGCGACTATCCGTGCGCTTTACCGGTCTAAGCCAGCCTTTGTGATGTAATACAAGTAGCACGTTGGCTCATATTGGGGTACAATTTTTGCTTACCCTGTTTTTTGGTTGAAGTATGAGATTTGGTGCAGCTTTGAGAGGTTTTGGGGTGGCGCTTTTGCTAACCCTGTTAAGCAACTCGTCGGCCTCAGCCGCTCTAGAGACAATTAAGTACAAGAGTTCTGTGGACGGCTCGATGCAGGAGTGCTGGCTATCGCCGCCATCACTTATGGAAGCCCAGATTCCACCCACTTTGATTGTCTATTCTCATGGTATGACATCAAGCTACAAGGAGCCATTTGGCGCTATTGGTGCTGCTGTCGCTTCTGAGTTTCCTACTTTTGGCATACTTTCGCTGGGTACTCCCAATGCCTGGGCAAATGACGGTGTCCTCAAAGATACGACTATAGTCTTGCGCGAAGTACTCAAAAAATTCCCCGTTAAGCGCGTCATCCTCATGGGCTCATCCATGGGCGGCTGCACCAGTCTGGTCTACGCCGAAAAAGCCCCTGAAGACATCAAAGAAAAAGTCCTGGCTGTGCTGGCTATTTATCCTGCTGGCGATCTCTACAAACTAGAAAAACTGACTAAATCAAAAGAAGTGCGTGAGTCGTTGTTAAACGCCACACAAGGCAGCAAAGAAGACTATCGCCACAGAAGTTTTATTCCTCAAATTAGTGAGATGCCAAAGCACATCAAAGTTTGTGTCATCTCAGCCCAAAAAGATATTTTTGTACCTCCCGTTTTGCAAAAAGACATTATCAAAGCCTGCGAAAAAAACGGTATACCAAACAAATTGATTGAAGTACCCGGTGACCACGGTAGTATCCCGGCGCAAAGGCGCATCGTGTCTGCTATAGATTATTGCTCACACAAAAATCTAAAGTAATTGCTGGATCTTCTCAGGAGCAATTTTTGCCTTCTCATCTGGATTTTAAGCTGGTCTTGCCTGAGCTGCAATGTACTGGTGGAGCGGTAAGTTTTAAACTTGGCACCGCCAGTGAGGCGGCTAATTTGCCTGACCCATTTTTTGCTACTGATGAGGGCGACCCGCTTACAGAGCACGAGAGCGAGGTGATGAGGCGCTTCCTGGCCTATCAGGTGGAGCAAGGCTCGCTGCTGATACTGGCGCAAAAACAAGAGTCTGTAGTGGGCATGAGTTTTGTGGATATTAAAGCCAGACAAGCACCCGATACTGTTATTAAAACCAGTCAGCCTGCCGGTATTGTTGAGCGCGTGCGCTCACTAATAGAGCATCAAGGCATCGGTCAGGCACTTTTGACTAATGCTGAGGACTTGATTTTGCAGGCAGACTTGCTAGTCTCCGAAGTCGGCGTCAGTGCCAAAAATCTGCGCGCCAGACGGATATACGAGCGCGCTGGTTATGTGCCCAGAGTGTTTGATGCCGAAGAGAGACTGCCTGATTTTGAGGGCTTTCCTATTTACCGCTACTGGCGTCCCAATTGCATACTCTTTAAAGAGCTTTATTGAGCTTTTAAAGCTCGGCTGATTTGTATTGGCTCGCTTCGTTTTTGCGTGATCTATTTTTGTGAGATTGGCACAGTCAGGTGCAAGTCAGAGAGATTGGCATTGGCGATATTTTGTCCGGGGATAAAGATATCGGCACTGGGATCCAGGCTCGCTCCTGGCACTGTTATGGTGCCGCTAACGCTGCCGCCTACACTGAGATTGCGTGAGCCAAAGCTGACTTTGATGGACTGATCAGCTTTGCCGTTGGAGCGCAAAACACCGTCAGTGGTGCCGGGTAGTTTGATAGCGGTAGCGCCGTCATTGCGCAGCAGTACTTTGAGCTGGACATCGTTTTTACCGGCTTTGACCCCGGCTAGATAGAGTCTGGCACTGGTTTGTGGTATGGGCAGTGCAGGTTTGAGGGCTAGCGGTGCTGCGCTTGCACTCGGGGGTAGATTGGTCGCCACTGCTTGCTCGCCAGGAGTGTTTTCATTTAAGTACTTTTGCGGCGCAGCCTGACGCATTGACTGGATCATTTGATCGCCTTGATTGGCTTGCGATTGAGTCGCTCCAAAAGGACTGCTTGGGTTATTGATTGCGCTTTGATTATTGTCGTACAGTCCGTTTTGTGGCGTTGCCTGTGACATTGACGGTGTCATTGTCTGCGGCATTGACTGTGTCATCGCCTGGGGAGCACCCTGCGGCGCTAGCGGTGCTACTTGCGGTGACAGAGCATTGACTGCTGGTGCTGGGTATGCACCGAGGGCAGTCTGCTCACTACCTGCAGGAGCTTGGGTAAATCGATTGCCAGCCTTTTGCAATATATTGGATACGTCAGACTGATTGATCATTTTAAAGCGGCCAGTACTTAGCGCGGGCATTGTAGTGCTGCCGTAATTCATCATATTGCCGAGAGTCGATCCGCCGCCGCTTGTGGCTGCATCTCTGGCTCCCATAGCTAGACCAGTCAGTGACATTGGTGTCGTCGCCTGGGCCGCTGGTGCAGCGGCGGCAATACCGCCAGTGGTGTTAGCTAGTGCTTGCGTAGCGCTTGCTAGAGCTTCGTCGGCGGTGGCAGCAGTAGCAGTAGCTGTAGTCGTAGTGGTGCTAGATGCGGTTGCCTCGATAGCCGGTACAGCACCACCGGTACCGAGGCTCTTTAGAGCTTCTCGAGTAGCTTTAGAGGTAGCATCGATTTGATTTTGCTGTTGCACTGTAAAGTCGCGCATGGTCGACAAAAAGTTTGATATCGATGAGACTTGAGTATCTGTATTCATCGGTCGATAGCCGTTCTCGCCAGCAAATTGTGCTTGCTGAGCGGCTGGCGTTTGAGCCAGTCCTAGATTTTGGGCAGTGGGCAGGCTGGCTTGTGGTGGTTGTTCACCTGGTTGAGCCAGAGCTGCTAGCTGGGCTTGTGCCTCAGGACTGAGAGGCGGAGGTGCAGCCGGGATGCCCTGGGCTCTGATTTTTTCGCCGAGAGTCTCCCAATAGGCTTTGTAATTTTTGTCTGATGGATAGAGACCAACTGCATCACTGGCTTTTTGATAGGCAGCGGATAGCGCTCCTTCTTTTTCTAGTGATTGGGCTAGATCGTAAGCCTTTTTAGCTTCTTGTTTGGCTAGTGCCAGTTTAAAAGATTGTCTTGCCGCTGGTAGATGTGGGTGGCTGGGATTGAGCTGCACCACTGTTTTGTACTCAGCTTGGGCAGCAGTGAGATCGCCTGCTACTTGTAGAGCGCGGGCTAGCCCCAGGTGACTATTGGGATCGCTAGGACGGCTTGCCACCTGCTCTCGCCACAGACCAATTAATGCATTGGCAGCTACTTTGTCTGACTGATCGAGTATCAGTGCTCGGGTAAGATCGGCGCTGGCTCCAGTGTAGTCGCGCAGTTTGAGGCGAGTCATGCCCAATTGTCTCAGGGCACTCGATGAGTCGGGGTTGAGTTCAAGCGCTTCTTGGTAGGCTGCTTTTGCTTCCATGTGTTGGCCACTCATGGCGGCGGCGTTGCCGACACTGACATGGTTGGCCACACTGGGAGAGAGTTTTGCTGCTGCCTGGTATTCCACTAGAGCTTCGCTGTGACGATTTTGGGCGCTCAATTTGTCGCCCAGGACTTTGCGCTGCTCTGCGTTTTTGGGGTTGACGCCGAGTTTGGCGATGCTGGAGTGGAGTGTGCTCTCAGCGCTGGCACCTATCTCTGGCGCAGCTTTGGCGTTGGCTACGGCAAGTCTGGCGTGTTTGGCTGCGAGGGCATGATCACCAGCTTTGCTGTAATTTTTGGCTCTGGCTAGATTGATTTTGGCTAGTTCGGTCTTGAGTGCGACATCCTGCGGATACTCGCGGCTATATTTTTCTAGTAGTGCTTGAGCTTCGTGCAGCTTGCCTTTTTTAACCAGCAAATTAGCATCGTTTTTTATTTGATTGATGCGGTTAGCTGAGAGCGGCACATGGACATTGGTGCGACTGGGCGGATCTATGGAGCGTGCTGTAGCGCTCTGAGCGACTGCCCCGGTATCTGTAGATGTGGTCAGGCTGCGCGGCAAGAGATTGGACTGTGCTGGCGGAGGCGGCGGCACGATGCCATTGCGATTAGCTCTCGGTAAAGATGAGCTACCCGGTACTAGATTGCTCTGACCTGCGCCAGCGCTGAGTCCGCCGTCATCTGTACCGACGCTGCGATACTGCGATTGACCATTAGCCTGAGCGGCACTGTCAAAGTTTTGCTGTCCATAGGACGGTCTGTACTTGGGCAAAAGCAAAGTGTCTCTTGTACCCAGTGACTGATAATCTATTCTTCTCGGTATCTCTGCCCCGGTGGGCGCCACAATCACTCTTTTGCGATAGCGCATATCCTTGGCTGGGCGCTGCTTCTCTTGAGTGACAGTCTCGGCAAGGGCTGGCCCCGGCATCACCAGAGCGCTCAACAGCAAAAGCGAAAAGGCACTCAGTGGCAGTCTCTGTCCATCTCTATGCCTTCTGTCTTGTGCCCAAAAATCAAATGTCATGCCTAAGCCGCCCTGAATAATCGTTAAAAGTGACACTGAGTCAATCCCAGTGTATGGCCTATTCTAAGATCTCTATCTTGACATGCAAGGGGATTTACCATATCTCTACCCGCCAATTAGCGTAAATTCCCCACCCTGCCTGGTCCTGGGGCACAATTAGACAAGTTAGATTATTTTAGGTGTTGCAAAAGTCTATATTCTATATAGGAAAACTATTTACACTTGATAATTACCGTATAGTGGCCAACTTGGAATTTTTGCAATGACAGTGATAACACAGGCTCAAGAGCAGATGCTCGTCGACAAGGCGAACTCGCTGACGCGTCAGGCGCGCCTGGCGGCGGCAGTATTTAGCCAGTACTCGCAAGAGCAAGTGGACCGCATCGTCAAAGCGATGACCACCTGTGCCATCAACAATGCCGCACTGCTGGCCAAAATGGCCCACGAAGAAACCCGCATGGGTGTCACCGAAGACAAGATTTTAAAAAACCTCGTGGCATCAGAGTTTTTGTATGCTCAAATCAAAGACGCTAAGACTGTCGGCGTTATAAAAGAGCTGCCTGAGCTCAACATGGTAGAAGTGGCCGAGCCCATCGGTGTCATCCTCGGTCTGGCTCCTGTGACCAATCCTACCTCTACTGTCATTTTTAAAAGTATTTGCTGTGCTAAGACACGCAACTCTATTATCTTTAGCTCGCACTTGATGGCCGCTGAGTCCTCCAACCTCGCCGCCAAGCTCGTCTACGAAGCTGCGCTAGAAGCTGGCGCACCCAAAGGCTTTATCACCTGGGTGGACAAATCATCGAGACTGAGACGCCTTAGCGAAATCATGTTTACCCACCCAGAGGTGGATTTGATTTTTGCCACAGGCGGTACTGCCATGGTCAAAGCCGCTTACAGCTCAGGCAAACCAGCTCTGGGTGTGGGCGCAGGCAACACTCCTGTCTATGTGCACAAGAGCGCCAATGTGCCCTCAGCTGCAATGGAAATCATCATCTCCAAAACTTTTGATAATGGCACAGAGTGCCCCTCCGAGCAGACTCTGATAATAGACAATGAGATTTTGCCAGAAATAATCTCTGAGTTTGAGCGCCTTGGTTGCTATATCTGCAACGACCAGGAAGTCGAGCAAATCGCTGATGCCGTCATCGATGCGCGCACAGGCGGCATGAACTACAGACTGGTGGGTCAGCCAGCTAATTTGATTGCTGAAAAAGCCGGCATCAAAGTCGACCATCACATCAAAATGATCCTCTGTCCTTTGCGCGGCGAGCTGCGCAATCACAGACTGGCAGTCGAAAAACTCATGCCAGTATTAGGTTATGTGGGCGTGGACTCAGTCAACGAAGGCATCAACCGCGCTCTCGATATCAATTATGGTGGCGGTACCGGTCACACTGCCGGTATCTTTTGCGAAGACGATGCCATCATCGAGCGCTTTGCTGATGCTATCAATGCTGGTCGTATCATTGTTAATTCACCATCGAGTATCGGTGGACTGGGTGGAGTTTATAACCACCTCAACACTACTCTCAGCTTTGGCTGCGGTACTGGCGGTGGCAACATCACCACAGACAATGTGGGCATCAAAAACTTGATCAATTACAAGCGTGTGCCCAGACGCAAAAACTATCTAATAACATTTCAGACTACCAAAAACATCTACAGCAACCCAGGCTCCATCGAGCACCTCAAGAGTCTCAAGTTTAAGAGCGCCTTTGTTATTACATCGAGAGCTGCTGCCAAACGCGGTCACCTCGGTATGCTCAAAGAGGCTCTACCAGCTGGCTGCCACGTCGATGTCTTTACTGATATCGGAGTCGAGCCAGACTTTAGCACCATCCAAAAAGCTGTCGCCGCCATGCGCCTCAGCCAGCCCGATGCGGTCATCGCTCTGGGCGGAGGCTCGGTCCTCGATGCCGCCAAAATCATCCGTCTCTTTTACGATTATCCTGAGCTTAAAGTCGAAGAGCTCGCCGTTAACTTCCTTGATTTTCACCACCGTATGGTGGAATTTCCCAAGACAATGCGCACCCAGCTCGTGGCTATACCCACGACATCTGGCACAGGCTCTGAGGTTACACCGTTTGCCGTGCTCAAAGACGGCTATCGCAAAGTCAGCATGATCGATGAGTGCATGATCCCTGATGTAGCAATTATCGATGCGCAATTGACCAAGAGTCTGCCTAAAGAGATTACTTGTGATACCGCATTTGATGCCCTGACTCACGCTCTAGAGGCGCTCGTATCGACCTTTAGCTCAGACTATACCGATGGTCTGGCACTAGAAGCACTACGCTTGATATTTGAGGCATTGCCTGAGACTCTCAAAAATCCCAACAGTATCGTCTATCGCCACAAGTTGCATAATGCCGCCACACTAGCTGGTATGGCTATCGGTAATGCCAGCGTCGGTGTCAACCATGCCCTGGCTCACGCTCTGGGTGCACGCTTTGACATAGCGCACGGTAGAGCCAACGCTGCATTTTTGCTCTCCACCATCGAGTACAACTCACAGATACCATCTAAGTTTGTCTCAATCCCCTGCTATCCACTCTGGGTCGCCGACCGCAAATACGCCCGCGCCGCTCAGTTTATTGGTCTTAAAGATGATGCTCCCGCTGCCGGTGAGACACCTGCTATCGCCGACGCCACCACAGCTAGAGGTCTTGCCACAATCAATGCCGGACTGGTGCACTCATTGCGCCGTGCTGTTTATGACCTCGGCAGACTCGCTGGTCAGCCCCTCTCAGTCAGTGAGCTGGGCATACCACTAGAGGCCTATCAAGCTGCCTTGCCTGAGCTGGTAGAGACTGCGCTCAATGATATGAGTGTGCGCTCCAACCCGCGTTATACCCTGGTACCGGAAGTACTGGAATTATTCCAGAGTGCTTATCCCCCGAGACAAAAACCGTAGGACATGATGACTAAAGATAATGGTAAAGCCTCAGTAGCCACCGCTGAAACAATACACATCATGGGCTCTTTAGACAAAGGGCTGGATAGTGTCGACAAGGCACTGGGTGCTGGTAAGGGTCAACTAGTATTGGATTTTACAGCTTGCACTTTTATCAGTGTGGACGGTCTAGAGTGGCTTGAGGAGCTTTTGCTCAGAGCTAACTCTGGTAAGCGCCCGGTGCGTTTTGTAAATGTGCCACCACCGATTTATAAAGTGTTTAAAGTAAGCCACATCGAGAGTCTTATAGAGGCCGCTGGCGGAGCCGGTAGAGCCAATAACGGACCCGTGTGCTAACCCCCTAAGATGAACCCCACCACCGTCAGTACTGCCAGCCTGCGCACCGAAAACCTGACCAAGCGCTTTGGTAAGAGAAGCTCGGTGGACAATCTCAATCTGTCTATTTATCCCGGTGAGCTTTACGCACTGCTGGGCGACAACGGGGCGGGCAAAACCACCACAATCGGCATGCTCACAACGCTACTGGCGCCCACTAGCGGCACCTTTTATATCTGCGGCTACAACGGCCTCACTCAAGCGCGGCAGATACGCGGACTCTTTGGTGTAGTCTCGCAAGATGTATCTATCTACAACGAGCTGACAGTATTTGAAAATTTGAAATTTTTAGCAGAGCTATACGGTCTAAAGAAGACCGAAATAGAGTCTCGCATAGTGGAGTTGCTCAATTACGCTGGTCTGATGGAGCGCGTCAATGACCGTGCTTGTGACCTCTCTGGCGGTATGCAAAGACGCCTGGCAATCGCCTGTGCCATGGTCAATAGACCCAAAGTATTATTTATGGACGAGCCCACAGTGGGACTCGACCCCGCCAGCCGCAGACAGATATGGGCCGCTCTCAAAGGCCTCAAAAAAATGGGTGTGACCATACTGCTCACCACTCACTATCTAGAAGAAGCCGAGCTGTTAGCCGATCGCATCGGTATCATCCGCGATGGCAAATTACTAGTAGAGGGCACTGTGCAAGAACTGGCTAAAAAAATCCAGGGTATGCGCGGACTCTCAATAAGATTAACTGACGAAGCCAGTGTCGATGACCCAGGCTTTAAAGAAAAAGTGGAGCGCTTTACCGCTCGCTTTGGTACAAGCTATCGTATCGACAGTCTGCGCAATACTCTCTATATGAGCCAGCCGGACTCAGTCAAAATGGAAGAATTTTTGCGTATGGTATTAGACTTTATGAGTCGCGAAGAAATACCGTTTAATAAGTTTGCCAGTGGTGAACCCAATCTCGAAGATGTATTTTTGGCAGTATCAAAAGAGGAAGGTCGCGAACCTCTCGCCACTCCCGGGAGCCTGAATGTTTAAGGCTATCATCGCTATCATGAGCAAAGACATCCTGGCCTGGACCCGCCGTCCGTTGTACTTCTTTGCTAGCGTACTGATGGCTGTGCTTATCCTTGTCTGTGTTGGTAATACTATATCTGGTGTCAATGAGATGCCCTTTGGTCTCTACGACCCGGCTGGCATCAGTGAGCTGAGTAAACATCTCACTGAGACTGGGCGCTTTAAAGTGCAGGTCTTTGATGATCTCGATAAGGGTAAGCACGAGCTAGCCAATGAGAACATCGTCGCTCTCGCCAACGTCTCGCAAGACCCGCTAGAGGACTCTGTGCAGATTTTGACTGCTGGCAATAACCCTCTGGTGGACGATCAAATCAGTATGGGCTTGCTCTCAGTCCTGACCCAGCGCGCCAAAGAGCTGAGCATACCGCTGCATAGTGCAGCCCTCTATCAAGTCAATTTTGGTCTGCGTGACTATATCATTGCTGGTCTGACGGCTTATCTTTGCTATGTACTAGCCTCAATGAATCTCGGCTTTAGTTGGATCTATGAGTGGATGGAAAAGACCTACCGCCAGATTGTGCTGGCTCCAATGGGGCTTGATGCCGCTATCATCGCCAAGACTATAACAGTCACCATGGAGGCTTCCACAGTGCTCTGGCTGGCGCTTTCGCTTACATCACCTCTGGCTGGATTTAAAATCGGCAATAATTTCCTCGGACTAGTCGGTGCCACACTGCTATCAGTCTTTACTTTTAGCTGTATCGCCCTTGTTTTTGCCTGTTTTTTGCGGACAATCCGCGTTTACACAATGACTATTTCGATTTTGGGTGTGGCCCTTATGTTTGTCTCAGGCATCATCACGCCCATTAAAGCCATGCCATATTGGGAGCAACAATTAGCCAGCTCGATGCCTCTCTACTATGCCAGCGATCTGACCAAAGCCGCCATGCTGGGCATACCTTGCGACTACGGCAGGGACATAGTAGTACTGTTGAGCTTTGCTTTTGGCTCACTTATATTGTCGAGATTTGTACTTGCTAGGAGTAAGGCTTCGTTGTAGGCTTGGTAAACCTTGAGGTAGCCTTGCAAAATACTTACCCCCGAGCCACAATCGCATCAAAAGTCAGTCTCGCATTGCTGACGTTTTGCTTTGCCATGCCGCAAGCGCAAGCTGGTGCTGGCTGGAGCTGTGTAGATCAGCTTGTTAAAACTTTTGGCGCCGACAAGGGTAGCACTGCCACCAATCTGATTGATTATCACGAGATGTCTTTGCGTGCCCTTGGTAAAAAAGATTGGGAGCGCATGAGCCCTGCTCAAAAACAGGAATTTACCACCAGTCTCAAAGCACTGGTAGAGAAGCGCTACTACCCCCGCTGGCAAAAAATATTTGGCAAAGGCAAAGTAGCGCTCATCGATGAGTCCAATACTCAAGGCGACATCATCGTCAAAACCAAGCTTGTGCTGGGCAAAAAGACCGAGGCAATCGCCTGGCGTCTCAGCGACAAAAATGGCGCAGCAAAAGTCGTCAGCCTATCAGTCGACGATAAAGACCTGCTCGACAAAATCAAGCATCGCATCAATAGCCGCCGCAAAAAAGGCACCATGGATATCGACTCGCTCTTAGCCTGGATCCACAAAGGTGAGGGCAAAGGCGTCAGTCTAGAGGGCGCATCACTGGCCCAGAGCAGCGATAGCCGCTCGGCAGTGGCTGCTGACTAAAAGTGCTGGTTGGTCCGCTTGTTGAGGCTACTCTGATTAAGCGCTACAAGCGCTTCCTCTGTGATGTGCGCTTTGCTGATGGTACAGAGGTGACTGCGCACTGTCCCAATCCTGGCAGCATGCTTGGTGTGGCTGAGCCTGGGTCGAGGATATTTTTGTCTGAGTCTAAAGCAAAAAATCGTAAGCTAGCCTGGACCTGGCGCTTTGTCGAGGTGCCGGGGTCGCTGGTGTGTGTCGATACCATGCTGGCAAATAAGCTCTTTAGAGAGGCTTTTGAGTGCGGTGTGCTGACTGAGCTGGCGCACTATGATCAGATTAAGAGCGAGTATACCTATGAGGATTGTCGCTTTGACTTTTATCTCAGTGGTACTGCTGGTGATGCGCTGGTGGAGGTAAAGTCGACGACGCTGGTGGGGGATGTGGTGGGTGGTGAGTCCGGTCCCCACCGGCGAGCGCTGTTTCCCGATGCGCGGACAGAGCGCGGGCTAAAACATCTGACGACTCTCTGTCGAGCGCTAGCAAATCACAAGGACGAGCGGACTCTGGAGTGTGTGCAGTTTTATCTGATAGCAAGATCGGATACTCATAGCTTTGCACCAGCTGATGCAATTGACCCTAAATATGGTGCGGGGTTGAGAGCGGCTCAGGCGAGTGGTGTGAAAGTGATAACGCGCGAGCTGGTGTTTGAGTTGAAGCCGTCGGAGAGCGGTGGGTCGATGTATGACCTGGAGATTGGCTTTGGGAGAGGATTGCCGGTGGTGGTGACATGATAGAGTTTAACCGGCTTGAACTGGCAGGAAGTGCTGTTTCGCTTGCTCTTAGCCTCAAGCTTACCCAGATGTCTATTCTTCGGTTGCCCGACGAATCTCTTTCTGCTTTTTACGACTATCGGACTCTATTTGGAAGGTCTTCCAATCTGCAAGAAATAGTGTCTGTTTTAAATTCCTTTGACATAAGTGAACTAGTACATTTTGTTGCCAAAATCGGTCTGTTGATGGAGATGGATAACGGTACTCGAAATACAAAATTCCAGCTTCAACTTGCTGATGAACTTCTTCCTTCCAATGCTCAGTTGATTTACAGAGTATACAACTTGGTTCGTGATGCCAGCGCGAGACAATTTGATAGGGCGCTAAAAGTGGCACCCCTTATCACTCCTATGCACGTTTTGTTTTTGCTCAAACTTATAGTGTTGAATCACAATTATTTGGATGGTGCGAGAATCCAGAGCCGGGACGATTGCCAGACTATATTTCGCTTACTGCTCGCGACTGGAGAGCACATGAACTGTGACGAAGCTAAGGAATTAGAAGGCTCAGAAGGTTTGAGAAGGACGTTTAGCTATCTTATTAGAAATGGGATATTACTCAATCGCGATGATGCTGCTAATTTAATTGGACGTTTTAATAGATTATTGTTTGAGCTTCCTAAAACTAGTGAGGTCACGAATAGCATAGGCGACAGGTTTGAGTCGGCTACAGGTGTCAATTTGAGGGCTTACTTTTCGGTTGGTATTGCCTTGGCGGCGCGTTTTGCGCCAGCGTCTATTTCAAATTACATCAATAACATTGAGGATCCAAAGCAATATACTTTTCTCGTATGGAAAGATTATTTTGCTTTGTGCTCTCTAGATGAAGATCTCAAGACAAGGCTCTACCATCTTTTTTGCATAAGCATTGAACAAGCCAGAGCTGAATTTGCTGATGATGTGCTGTATGCATTCGAGTACGATCTTCGCCCATTCGTGAACAAACCGATTCTGCAGTTGCCTAGTGGGATAGCGGTTGTTGGATTTTTACCTCTCCTCATTGAGAAGTTTACCAGTGGCGTATACTGGACAATTCTTGATTCACTGACGGACAAAGAGAAAGGGCTTTTTAGAAATGATTGGGGGTGGCTCTGTCAGAAGTATGTTGAAGACTTGGTTTTAAATGATTTGTTGCCCAAAACCTCGGTAAAACGCCATCATGTATTTTTCGATAAAACATATCGAAAGTCTAAAAGCGAGAGTCGTGCTTCTGATGTGATTGTTTATGATGAAACAACGAATGAACTATTTTTATTCGAAATCACATTCTCCAGTATTCGTTTAGAAGTTGCGATGCAGAAAGACAATCGAGCATCTTTGTCGGATGGCGTGGATAAGCTTGTTCAAAAGGCTCGACAGTTGGATTCAGTAATTATGGACTTGAAAAGGCACACGCGTGCCTCTTGAGGCGTAGATCCAAAAGAATTAAAGTGTTTCGTCCTTACATCATAACCTTGAATAGTCTTCCGACGTGGGGTTTTATATGGAGGATTCCGGATGTCTGGGAAGGCATAGACAGCAAGATAAAGTCTCTCGAACTATTGAGGGAAAATGATATAGCCAGCATTTGTTTACTGAGCTTTGGAGATTTAGAGAATCTTGCCGAGATAGGCGGAAGTTTCTTGAGATTACTAAGGCAATGGTCGAAGAGTCCAAGATGGAAGGGGGAGCCTTTTCGGAATTTCTTAGCTGGAACTAGATGTAAATATCGTTTTAGAAAAACAAGCGTTGTGAAAAGTTTTTCTACAGTGTATGAGGAAGCAGAGGCTTATTTGTTCGCCTGAATTGACACTTTGATTGTCCAGAAAAGCGCTGGCAGAATCTGTGAGAAGGATAAAGCAAAGGGACGCTTTCCTCACAAGGCAGTTAGTTGCGATTCCAGTGGCGACCACCAAGCAATCGATCCATCCCATTGCAGGAGTTTATTGGCACGGGGATCCCTTCGAATACTTCTAGCAGTCTGGCAAACAGCCCAACCCATACCATGCACTCGGGTAGTAGGCCAACGGTTACCAATGATTTCGAGCATTGTTGGCACACGTAAGAGCCGGTGAGCAATGAACATTCCTGTGTGCGGCTCTGCTGGTTTCCAGTATTGGACCTCAAGGAACCGATTCTCTCCACGCTTGTCATACAGAATCCACGCGTGAGTGTGCATATCAGTACCTACGGGATCTATTTCAAAGTTCGGACCTGACAACTTCGTTCTGATGTAATGATATTTCTGATCATTGGTGAGCGCCTGTTCTAACAGTTCACGACTGCAAGTTTTAAAAATCAAGCATTCTTTGTGCTCGCGAGATGCAAGTTTAGGATAACTCCAGAAACCATGGTTTCCTATTTGAAATGAGATTGACCGACCTTCTCCGTCCGTAATGGAAGCTGGCAGTTCAGTGGGTCGCGGTATACTCAGACCTTCATGCGCGTATTCTAGACGCTCGATAATTTCTGAGACCAAGGTGAGAGGCTTAATGGAAGGATCTAAGATAATGCCTACCTCATAGCCTCCTTCGTAATGGCCAGCCATGAAGGCATCAGCTAAGAAGTATGGCGGAAAAATTGGCTCGCTCGTTTTGGCTGAGTCGTTCTCCGTTTTGCTTCTCTTGTACTCCGCGTCTCCAATCAATTGCGGTAATGTTGGCTGAGAGTTATGCCGTGACACAAGGACATCAACTCTTTCAAAATGATCGCGCTTTGCTTCATCCTGAACCCTTACTACCAATTCGTTGGAATCTGGACTTGCATAAACATCAGTCAATTCTCCAATCACAAGGTCAACGTGGGATGACTTAATAAGCAGGGCGACCAAGAGTCGATGCAGAATTTCCCGAGAGTT